>RFFT01000075.1 GCA_003696795.1 Zetaproteobacteria bacterium
CCAAAATGCTCCGCCAAACGGCGCGTATCCCGCTTTTCCAAATGCCCCACCGGAAATAACAAACGCTCCATCTGTTCCCTGCGCGTGGTGGCCAGAAAATAGCTCTGGTCCTTGCGCATATCCGCACCCCGCAAGATATGCACGCCCGCATCATCGTCGCGCCGGCGAACATAATGACCTGTCGCCACGAAAGCAGCCTCAAGCTGGTCGGCCACCTGCAGCAGTGCGCCGAACTTGACGAAACGATTGCAACGTTCGCAGGGATTCGGCGTGCGGCCACGCGCATAATCATCGATAAACGGGGCGATCACGTCGCGGCGAAAGCGCTCCCGCATATCCATGGTGTAGAAGGGGATACCGATCGCATCGGCCACCCGGCGCGCATCATACGCATCCTCCAATGCGCAGCAGCTCCCATGCCCCGCCACCCGCGCACGCGAATAATCCCACACATGCAGAAAGACGCCGACCACCTCAATGCCCGCTTCCGCCATCAGTGCAGCCATCACCGACGAATCCACCCCGCCGCTCATCGCGGCAAGGACACGCCGTCCGCGATAGGCGCGCAAATCGGGCAATAATGACGTCAAAGACATGGGCACAGGCTATGCCGGCTTTCGCAGCAGGGCAAAAAAGAAGCCGTCATGATCCCGGGCGGGCAACAGCCGCCGCATCCGTACCACCTCCCCCTGCCCTGCAATCACATCCTCATTTTCAGCCCGATGAATCGAGCACACCGCATACAGCACAAACCCGCCCGGACGCAGCACGCGCCAGGCCTCCTGCATCATGGCCCGCTGCCTGACCGCATGGCGACGCACATCGCCCGCATCATGCAGAAACTTCGCATCCGGGTGCCGACGCAATATCCCGCTGGCCGTACATGGCGCATCGAGCAGAATCGTATTCACCGCCGCATCCGGTAGCGGCAATGCCCGCGCATCGGCATGCACCAGACGCACATTGGTCGCACGCATGCGACGAAGGTTGTCCCGCAATCGCGGCAAACGCCGCGCGTCGCGATCCACGGCCAGCACTTCGGCCTGCGGATACAGCCTGGCCAAAAGGGCGCTCTTGCCGCCAGGGGCGGCGCACAGATCCAGCACACGATCGTGCGCGCGCACAGGAAGCTGCAATACCGCCAACTGCGCAGCCTGGTCCATCACCAGAAACTCGCCCCGCGTATAGCCGGGCAGCGACTCCACCGCGGTTCCGCCAGCCAACGTGACAGCTAGGGGAGACAATGCCCCCCGCTCGCAGGCGAAACCGGCCCGCTCCGCGGAACGCATCCAGTTTTCGCGCCCATCCGGCACAGCCACACTCAACAGCGGCTTCTCTCGCAACCAACGGGCACAGTTCCGCACTTGCTCGGCGCCGAATTGATCCCGCCATGCCGCATACAACCAACGCGGCAGTTCCGCCCGCTGATACGGCTTCAATCGCGCCGGCGGCTCGCTCTCCGCCACCCGGCGCAGCACGGCATTGACCAGCCCCTTGGCCCGCGGCTGCACCGCCTTGCAGACGTCAACCATCGCATGCACCACGGCATAGGCAGGCATGCGCATATAGCGCAATTGATAGGCGCCGGCCAACAACAACGCGCGCACTACCGGCTCCGGCTTTTCGCGTAGAAAGCGACTGACATCGACTTCCAGTGAAAAATAGCGCCGCAGAACGCCATACACGATCTCATGAGCCAGCGCGCGTGTCGGCGCGGGCAAACGCGCCAGTCCTACGTCCGCCCGTTGGCGCCGCGCCAACACCGCGTCCAACAAACGCACCGCGGCCAATCGCGCACTCGGCGCATCAAGCAAGCAACTGCCCTGGGCGCACGGCATATCCGCGCAAAAAATCGGCTACACTCATCGCCTTCTTGCCTTCGGGCTGCACCCGCTCGATGGCATAGGCGCCACCCTTCCCGCAAGCAACGACAAGCGATGAATCGGCCCGCAGCACAGAACCCGGCACAGCCTTGTCCGGTATATCGACCACCTTGCCGGCGAGCACCTTCAGCCAACGCCCCTCCAAACGGCACCGCGCCCCGGGACGTGGCGCAAAACAACGCACCCTCCGATCCACGAGCCACGCCGGCTCCTCCCAGCGAATACAACGCTCCTCGTTGCGCACCTTCGGCGCATAACACGCACCCACTTCCGGCTGCGGCTGCGGCGCAAGCCCAGAAGCGATGCGCGGCAAGGTCTCGACCAATAATTCACCCCCCATCCTCGCCAACCGATCCCATAGTTCGCTGCCCGTCATCTCCGCACTTATGGCTAAGGCGCGCGACGCATATACGGGACCGGTATCCAGCCCCTCATCCATATGCATGATGCTCACCCCCGTGCGTTCGTCGCCCGCCAGCATCGCCCGTTCGATGGGCGCAGCCCCCCGCCATCGAGGCAACAAGGATGCATGGACATTGATCGGTGCGATGCGCGGTGAATCCAACCAAGGCTTGGGCAGAAGCATGCCGAAGGCGACCACCACCAGGAAGTCCGGACGCCGTGCGCGCAACCAATCTAGCGCCTGTGCATCCGTGCGCAGGGAACTTGGCGTAATGCAGTCCAACCCCAACTCGGTGGCGCGCACCTTGACCGGCGACGGCGTCAAGCGCATCCCGCGCCCCGCGCGCCGGTCGGGCTGCGACACAACCCCCACCAGCTCCATCCCGGGCGCCGCGACCAGCGCATCGAGCACCTGGACGGCAAAGCCAGGCGTGCCCGCAAATACGATACGCATCAGTGCTTGTGCCGCTTCTTCATCTTCTTGGTGATCAGGTTGCGCTTTAAGGGGCTGAGATAATCAATGAACAGCTTACCCTCCAGGTGATCGAATTCGTGCTGCAAAGCCACCGCCTCAAAGCCTTCGAAATGCTGCTCGTGCGTCACTCCCTCCATATCCCGCCAACGCAGGCGAACCGCAGCAGGCCGCGTAACATCGGCATAAGTTTCCGGCACGGAAAGGCAACCTTCCTCCCAAGTGGCCGTTTCCTCGCTCTTCCAGAGGAACTCGGGATTGATCCAGACCTTGAGCGCACGCCGCCCATCGCCCGCCTTTTCCGCCTCCTCACTACGCCAGACGGTATCGGTCACCGCAATGCGCAGACTGACGCCGATCTGCGGCGCGGCCAGCCCCACGCCCGGTGCATCGTACATGGTATCCGCCATATCCTGGATGATTTGCTTGACTTCGTCCGAAAGCGGAAACTCGACCGCCGCGGCCTTCTTGCGCAGGCGGGGGTCGGGATGAATCAAAATCTCGCGCACGGCCATCGTCAGAATGTGCCTCCATTCCAACCGAACATGGCCCGTTCAGGGGCAGCGAACTCAATATAGACACGCGCCTCGTCCACCCCCAAGGCTTGACGCAGCAAGGCGCACAAACCGCGCGAAAGCTCCGCCGTTTCGGCCGTGCTCAAGCCCAAACTCTTGAGCTCGACATATGCGCAAGGCGCCCCGTCCGCAGCAAACAACATCGGCAATGCATCCTGTAATGAAACCATCACATAACGCTCCGGCTTGCCCAACGCCTCGGCGACATGCGCCGAACATGCACGCAGGAACGCCTCGGGCTTATCGACGTGGACATTGGTTCGTACGTGTACGTATGGCATCTACTCCTCCTGTTCCGCGCGCAGCCCACACACTGGCCACACTGATTTCGCATACGTGCGACGCCGCCGGGATTGAGCCATCGTCATGCCGAGCACCCTGCTTGCGCGGTCGATACACGCGCCTCACGCCGCCGCTTCAGCACATTGATCGCCGCCAGGATGAAGCCCAGCGAAATGAACGCGCCGGGAGGCAGAATGAACATCAACACATCGGGATAGTCGCTGCCCAGCACCGGAACGCCAAACAGCGCCCCCTGGCCAAGCAATTCACGCACACCACCCAGCAGCATCAACGCAAAGGTGAATCCGCCGCCCACCGCCACCGCGTCCAAACACGCATCCAGCGGCCCATGTTTGCTGGCAAACGCCTCGGCACGTCCCATGATCGCGCAGTTGACCACGATCAAGGGGATGAACAGGCCCAGCAACCGATACATCTCATGCAACCAGGCGTTCATCAACATGTCCACGATGGTCACAAACGCGGCGATGATCGTGATATAGGCCGGGATGCGCACATCCGCGGGAATGAACCCGCGTACGAGCGAAACCACAAGATTCGACCCAAGCAACACGGCCATCGTGGCGACCCCCATCCAAAAGCCGTTGAGCGCGGTGGTGGTCACCCCCAGCAAGGGACACATGCCAAGCAGTTGCACAAAAATCGTATTGTTGTGCCACAAGCCATCCCACAGAATGGTCCGCTTACTCATCCTCAAGCCCCTTGACCGTCTGCAATTTGCGCAATATCTGCGCACGATGCTTGGCAAAAAACATTAATCCCTCATGAATCGCCTTGACCACCGCGCGAGGCGTAATCGTCGCCCCGGTGAACTGGTCGAAGTCGCCGCCATCCTTCTTCACCGCCCAGCGCGCATTATCCAATGTCTTGCCGGCGAATGCGTCGATCCAAGCGCGGTTTCGCACGATACCATCGCCAAGGCCGGGCGTCTCGCGATGCTCGGTCACCCGCACGGCCTGGACAACCCCCGTGGGATCAACCGCCATCAACACCCGAATCGGTCCGGAATAGCCGTCCGGAGCCACCTCTTCCCAAGCCAGCGCGAGCAGCCTCCCATCATCGGCCCTGGCCGGATACAACCGCATCGGCTTTCCCGCCCGTGTCATGGTCACCATATCCCGTTGCGGATCGTTGGCATGGGGTGGCAACACCTGCGCCAGCGCCTGGTGCAAGGCCTTTCGCTGCGCCTGGGCAATCGGCGCGCGCGTCATCCGATCGGCCACCGCCAGCAGCGCCGTGGCCACCACCGCCACCGTCACCAGGGCGGCAACCATACGCCACTGATCGCGCTCCAGCATCACGAGCGGCCTCCATGGCCATACACGCGCGGACGACAATAATGATCGATCAACGGCACGGCGCAATTCATCAGCAGCACCGAGAACATGGCGCCTTCCGGATACCCGCCGAACGTACGAATGCACCAGGTCAACACACCACAACCGACGCCGAACACGAGTCGGCCTTTCGGGGTAACGGGCGAGGACACCGGATCCGTCGCCATGAAGAAAGCGCACAACATCAATCCACCGGCCAGCAGATGAAACATCGGTGGCGCGAAATGATTGGGATCGATGCTATTGAACAGCGCCGCGAGCAGCGCAACCGTGGCAAGATAGGCGAACGGGATATGCCAGGTAATCGTATGGCGCGCAAGCAAATACATGCCGCCCACCAGCAACGCCAAGGCGCTGGTCTCACCCAGACTTCCCGCCTCGCGCCCGAGAAACGCATCCAGATAACGGTAATGATAGTTGGCCAGCGCCTCATTCACACCGATACCGCGCGTCCATTCCGTCTTCACGTGCCCCAGCGGACTGGCCATGGTCACCGCATCGAGACTCATTCCCAACGCCTGCGGCCCATGCAAAAAGAAGGCAAGGCATATATGCCAGTCATAGAGGTTCAAGGGCGGATGCGCCGCGCTCATCGGGACCAGCCAGCTGGTCATATGCAGGGGAAACGAAATCAGCAGGATGACGCGCGCGGCCAGCGCCGGATTGAACGGATTGAACCCCAATCCACCATAGACCTGTTTGCCCAGCACGATCGCAAACACACTGCCCAGCACAACCATCCACCAAGGCACCGCCGCCGGCAAGGTCAGCGCCAGCAACAGGCCGGTGAGCGCCGCCGAGCCATCGAGCGCACGGCGCATGTCGCGTCCGGTGGCGCGCAACCACAAGGCCTCACTGACGATACAGCTGGTCATGGCGCTCAACATCGAATACACAGCCAGCCAACCAAACAGATACACGGCAACCCCTGCCGCCGGGAGCAGCGCCAGAATCACGCTCAACATGGTCAGGCGAATCGAATCGCCGCCATGCACATGGGGAGAACTAACGACCGGCATCAGTCCGCGCCTCCTGCATCGTCTGTCTTGCGTGCAAGCTGCTTCGCCCGCTGCCGCCTGGCCGCCTTCTTTTGTTTCTCTCGCTCCAAACGACGTTCACGCGCCTCCGACCGCATGCGCGACTCCTCGGCGAATTGCTCCGCGCGGCGGATCTTGGCCAGTTGTCCCTTGCCGTAACGAAAATAATGCACCAGCGGAATGGATGCGGGACAGACATAGGAGCAGCACCCGCATTCGATGCAGTCGAACAGCTGATATTGCTCCGCGCGCTCGAAGGCATCGTTGCGGCAATGATCCGCCAACAGGTTGGGCACCAGGTTCACCGGACACACCTCGCCACAATGCCCGCAACGAATGCACGGCTGCTCCTGCTGGCGCAGACTGAAGACACGCTCCGAATGAAATGCCAGCAAACCATTGCTCGCCTTGGCCACCGGCACATCCACGCTGCGCAGATACTCGCCCATCATCGGCCCGCCATGAATGACGCAAACCTCGTCGATGTCCGTGAGTCCGCGTTCCGCCAACAGAAAGCGCACCGGCGTCCCAAACGGCACGCGCACATTGCCCGGATTTGGCACCGCATCGCCGGAGACGGTAATCACCCGTTCGGTCAACGGCTCGCCATGGCACACCGCACGATATACCGCGCGCGCGGTGGCCACATTCTGGCACAGCACGCCGACATGCATCGGCAAACGCCCCGCCGGCACCTGACGACCGGTAATCGTTTCGATCAGCTGCTTCTCGCTCCCCTGCGGATAGCGCGTGGGCAACCCAACCACGCGCGCATGCGTCAGCTTGGCCCGGGCAAGCGCCGCACGCACCGCCTCGATGGCATCCGGTTTATTGTCTTCGATCGCAACCACCGCCTCGCGCGCGCCAACCATATAGCGCAGCACGGCCAGCCCCGCGACGATTTCATCGGCCTGTTCAACCATCAGGCGATGGTCGGTGGTGAGATACGGCTCGCACTCGACACCATTGAGAATGATGGTTTCGATCGGATGATGCTGATCGCGCACCAGTTTGATGAACGTCGGGAACACCGCGCCGCCCAGGCCGACAATGCCGCACATGCGCACGCGCTCGCGCAGCTCGCCCGGATCGCGCTCAGCCCAATCCGGCCATGGCGTCAGCGTCTCGGCCGCATCGCTGCCATCCGGTTCAATAAAGATGCACGGCAGCCCCAGTCCGGAAGGGTGAATGATGCGGTGTTCCTCGATTTTGACCACCTTGCCCGCCGCCGGCGCGTGGACGGGTGCGGCGAGATAGCCTTCCGCCTGGGCAATCTTTTGCCCACGCCGCACATA
Organism: Zetaproteobacteria bacterium; assembly: GCA_003696795.1. Lineage (GTDB taxonomy): Bacteria > Pseudomonadota > Zetaproteobacteria > Mariprofundales > Mariprofundaceae > J005. Next base: position 7,305 of record RFFT01000075.1, read on the forward strand.
GTCGCCAACCTTGACCAACGGCGCGCACGCCTCGCCGATATGCTGCTTGACCGGCACGATCAGCACCGGCGACAGAGGCAACTGCTCGATCGGTCGATCCGCCGTCCTCTTGTTCTGCGGCACATCGACACCGCCATGAAAACCGCCGACACCACCGCTCAGCCTGTGCCATATACGCTTAAGTCCCATCGGCGTGCGCCTCCCTGCGTGCAAGCCCCAGTCGCGCACGATCGGTGTTCGGCAATGGCCATGACCAATGCTCGATCAACTCGGGTTTCACCAGCATATCGATACAATCCACCGGACAAGGCTCCACACACAAGGTGCATCCGGTGCAATGATCGGCGATCACCGTATGGTACTGCTTGGGCGCGCCCACAATCGCATCCACGGGACATGCCTTGATGCACAACGTGCAACCAATGCACTCGTCCTCGCGAATGAACGCAACCATGGGCGCTGCGGGTTCTTCCTCAAGCGGCTTGGGCTCCACCCCCATCAGATCGGCGATTTGGCGCATCGTTCGTTCGCCGCCAGGTACGCAATGGTTTACATCCGCCTCGCCGCGCGCCACGGCCTCGGCATAAGGCTTGCAACCGGGATAGCCGCATTGGCCGCATTGCGTCTGCGGCAACAGTGCGTCGATCTTTTCCACCATCGGATCGCCTTCGACACGGAACACCTTGTGCCCGATGGCCAACACGATGCCCGCGGCCAGAGCGAATCCGCCCAGGCTGACGACCGCCGCCAGGATTCCAGTCATATGCGCCGACTACAGCCGAACCAGGCCGGAAAAGCCCATGAATGCCAGCGACATCATTCCCGCGGTGATCAATGCCACGGGTGAGCCCTTGAAGGCGTCCGGCACCGGCGCATACTCGATACGTTCGCGCAAACCCGAAAACAGCACCAGCACCAGGGCAAAACCAAGGGCCGCACCAAAGCCATAGAGCACCGATCCCATGAACCCCTGCTTCTGCTGCACATTCAACAAAGCCACCCCGAGCACCGCGCAGTTCGTCGTGATCAACGGCAGAAAAATCCCCAACGCCTGATACAGCACCGGGCTCGTCTTGTGAATCATCATCTCGATGAACTGAACCAAGGATGCGATGATCAGGATGAAAAAGATGGTCTGCAGGTACATCAGATCCAGCGGCACGAGGACATAGGTCTGAACCAGCCATGACGCCGTCGAAGCGAGCGTCATCACAAACATCACCGCAAACGACATGCCCAACGCCGTCTCCAGCTTGTTGGAAACACCCAGAAACGGGCAGATGCCGAGAAACTTGGTCAGCACGTAGTTATTGACCAGCACGGCGGAAACAAGAATCAGGGCGAATTCGACCATAGCGCGCAAGTATAGAGCGTGGCAAGGCAAGCGTATAGCAAGCGAAAACCATACTTCTATCTGGGTATTCAACCGCCCCGGCATTGTTGACACTCAAGCCCGCGATTCGCACCATCGCCTTGGCAAGGAGGAAGCATGGCAACCGAACAAGCGATCAAGCAGGCATTGTCCACCATCATCGATCCGGATTTCAACAAGGACATTGTGAGCCTGGGCTTCGTGAAGGACATCCACATCGAGGGTCGACGGGCGAGCGTGACCATCGAACTGACCACGCCGGCTTGCCCCGTGAAGGAATCCTTCCGCCAGCAAGCCGAACAGGCCATCCTGGCGCTCGACGACATCGACAGCGTGGACGTCAAGATGACTTCGCGCACAAGCACGCCCCGGCGCGAAGGCATCCCCGGCATCGCCAACATTATCGCCGTCGCCTCCGGCAAGGGCGGGGTGGGCAAGTCGACCACCACCGTGAACCTCGCCGTGGCGATGGCGAGGACGGGCGCACGCGTCGGCCTGCTCGACGCGGACATCTATGGCCCCTCCATCCCGCGCATGATGCACCTTGCCGATCTGCGCCCGCAAGTCCGCAACAAGCGCCTTCAACCGCTGCAGAACTATGGCGTCAAAACCATCTCGATCGGCTTCCTGGTCGACGAAAACCAGGCCGCCATCTGGCGCGGACCCATGGTGTCCGGTGCGGTCATGCAATTGCTCAAGGATGTGGACTGGGGTGAGCTGGACTATCTGTTCATCGACCTACCTCCGGGCACCGGCGACATTCATTTGACCCTTGCGCAAAATGTGCCGATGTCGGGCGCCGTCGTCGTCACCACACCCCAGGATATCGCGCTGCTGGATGCGCGCCGGGGCATTGCCATGTTCGACAAAGTTCATATACCCACCCTGGGGCTGGTGGAAAACATGAGCGTGTTCATCTGCCCGCATTGCGGCGAATCGTCGCATATCTTTGCCAAAGATGGGGCGGACAAGCTCAGCGCACAAACCGAGGTGCCATTGCTGGCCAAAATCCCGCTCGACATTCGCATCCGCCAGGACGCGGATGCGGGCACGCCGGTCGTGGTGTCCGCGCCCGACTCTGAGCCGGCACGACTCTATCTCGATCTCGCCGGCAAGGTCGCACGCCGCGTCAGCGTGCTGAATCAACGCAAGGTCGACATTCCCGTCACCGACGGCTGAAGGTATTCGCCTTATTCGCGGCGAATACCCATCAACTGGGCACGGATAAAATCATCGATGTCCCCATCCAGAAACGCCTGCGTATTGCCCGTCTCCATACCGGTGCGCAAATCCTTGATGCGCGACTGATCGAGCACATACGACCGGATCTGGTGCCCCCAGCCGATGTCCGTCTTGGTCTCCTCCAGCGCCTGCTTCTCGGCCTGACGCTTTTCCAGCTCCAACTCATACAGGCGCGATTTCAACATCTTCCAGCAGGCATCACGGTTTTTGTGCTGGGAACGATCGTTCTGGCATTGCACCACAATGCCTGTCGGCAAATGGGTCATACGCACGGCGGAATCCGTCTTGTTCACATGCTGCCCGCCCGCGCCCGAGGCGCGATAGGTATCGATCCGCACATCGGCGGGATCGATTTCGATATCGATTTCCCGTTCGATATCCGGAAACGCGAACACAGAGGCGAACGAGGTATGGCGCCGGTTGCCCGAATCAAACGGCGACTTGCGCACCAACCGATGTACCCCAATCTCGGCCTTAAGAAAGCCGTACGCGTACTCGCCCTTGACAGACACGGTCGCCGACTTGATGCCCGCCTCCTCGCCCGGCGTGCATTCGAGCAATTCGGTCTTGAACCCCTTCTTCTCCGCCCAGCGCAGATACATGCGCAACAGCATTTCCGCCCAATCCTGCGCCTCGGTCCCGCCGGAACCGGCGTTAATGGTCAAGAAAGCCGATTCGGCATCATTCTCACCGCTGAGCATTTGCGCCAGTTCCAACCCCTCGACTTCACGCTCCACGCCGTCGAGCATATCCACCGCCTCGATCTGGCTCTCCTGGTCGCCTTCCTCCGCTCCCATTTCAAATAGGGTGGCTGCCTCCTCCAACTGAGTCTGGGCTCCCTGAAAGCGATTCAGCACCCGCTCCAAGCGAGTGCGCGTCTGCATCAACTGCTGCGCCTGCTCCGGATCGTCCCAGAGGGTTGGGTCCTCGATGCGGGCATTGATCTCGCGCAATTCCTCCTGTTTGCCGGCGACGTCAAAGAGACCTCCGCAGGGCGTCCAATCGCCCCGCCAGGTTTTCCGACCGGGTTCGAAACCCGGCGATCCGATCCTCAATACTCATCCTCTCACCTCATCTCTCTACGCCGTTGTGTCGCGCCGCAAGGTACCGATTCAATCATTCCGCGCAAGTAGAGTCAGAATTCGTCGCACCACCTGCCGCACGTCCAAGGCGTCTACATCCACAACCAGATCGGCGCATTGCGCATAGAGCGGATCGCGTTCGGCGGCCAGTTCGGTCAATCGCGCCAACGCGTCCCCGCCGGCAATCAGCGGACGATTGGCATCCCCAGCAATGCGCGTGGCCAGCACCGCAGGATGTGCGCGCAACCAAATCACCGGTGGATGCGCGCGCAGCAAGGCCCGGTTCCGCGCCTGCAGCACAATCCCTCCACCCGTCGCCAACACGCAACGACGCCCGAGCACCGCTTGCAGCGCCGCGCTTTCAATCGCACGAAAGCCTTGCTCGCCGCGCGCGGCAAAGATCTCGGGTATCGTGCATCCTTGCTGCGCCACAATGTAGGCATCCAGATCAAGAAACGGCAGGCCCAGCGCCGCAGCCAGAGCACGCCCCACGCTGCTCTTGCCCGCACCCATCAATCCGATCAAGACCGGAGCCACCTTGTTGCGCATCTCACCCTGCCCCATGCGCATCCTCCCCGCCAAGCAGATCCTCGATCACAAATTGTACGCGCGCGTGTCCCTGCCAGTCATCCACCTGCAAGCTTCCCAACACCGAAACCTTGCGCCCCGGCAGCAAATGGTCCCGCACGGACGCATCTTGAAACGACACCGCCCGAACTTGCCGCACACCATCGCCAAGCACAAGCCGTGTCACCCCGCCCCGCAAATCCTTGCGCGCCACAACTTGCACCTCGGGCAACAACCAGGTGCATGGCCGATTGCCCGCACCGAAAGGCGCAAAACGCGCCAACCGCACAGCCAAGCCATGATGCAAGGCAGCAAGCCCCAGCATGCCATCCACGGGCAATTGCAAATGGTCCCGCACCCGCGCCGCCTGCTCGGCCACAGCCTCGGCAAACGCGGCGCGAAACGCGGGCCATGATTCAATCGCCACCGTTCCGCCCCCCGCCCCGGCATGCCCGCCGAAGCCACGCAAATGCGTTGCACATGCGCGCAACAGGGCGCCGATATGGAATCCCGGACGCCCCCGCAACGAAAGCCGGATATGTTGTCCATCGCCATCGACAAACCCAACCGCGGCAGGGCGCCCATGTTTGCGCGCCAGGCGCCCGGCCACCAAGCCGACCACGCCGGCATGCCAGGCGCGATCATACACCGCCAACACCGAATCATCGCCAAGCTTGCGCTCCGCCTCCTTGAACGTTTCCTGCTCAATTCGTCGGCGCAAGCGGTTCGCCTGATCGAGCTCGGCGGCCAATTGTTCAGCCTCCGCGCCGTCTTGCGTGGCCAGCAAACGCATCGCCTGCTCGCCATGCGCCAATCGCCCGGCGGCATTGATACGCGGCGCGAGATGGAAGGCGATGGCCTCGGCGTCCACCGGTTGACGCACGCGACTCACCGCGAGCAACGCACGCAAGCCGACCGATGGCGTGCGATTGAGTTGCGCCAACCCATGATGAACGAGAATTCGGTTCACGCCGAGCAGATCCATCACATCGGCCACAGTCGCCACTGCCACGCGGTCGAGCAGACGGCGCAGGTCGAACGCTGGTCGTTGCCCCAATCCCGCCAACCGCCGCCATGCAGCCATGAGGAGAAAAAACGCCACGCCGGTTCCGCATAACCGCCGCTCGGCAAACCCGCAATCCGCGCGCGCTGGATTCAGTACCGCCAAGGCCGGCGGCAAGCTTGCTTCGGGCAAATGGTGGTCGCTAACGATCATGTCCAGACCCAGCGCTCGCGCACGCGCACAGGCTTCAAAGCATGTGGTGCCGGTATCGACGCTGATACCCAGTCGCGCACCCGATGCATGCGCCTGTTCCACGGCCGATACACCAATGCCATGCCCGTCGTCGGCCCGATGCGGAATCGAACAGGAAACGCGCCCTCCCGCGGCATGCAATGCCTCGACCAGAATCGCCGTGCCGCACACCCCGTCGCAATCGAAATCGCCGAAGACATGAATCGGCTCCCCCGCACGCACCGCCTCGGCCACACGCGAGGCCGCCACATCCATATCCCGCATGGCAAACGGATCGGGCAAGTCCGCCAGTCTGGGCGCGAAGAAGGAATCCCGCTCATCCAACCCCCGCGCCTCCAACACCCCCTGCCAAACGACGACTGGATCGTCGCTGACCAACGGCGCATGCCGCCACACCAGACGCATGCCTTTCACGGTGCGTCTTGCTGGCAAGGTGTGCGCCAACATCAGGCGATCATCCCCCGCAACTGCGCAAACAACTGATCTTCATCCCCCGGTGTGGCGGACGGTCGCCAATCTCGCTGAAGCACGCGGGGTAGCCACCCCCGGCTGAGCCACAGGGCCATGTCCTTACCCAGCAACACGATATGCGCCGGGCGCACGGACGGCATCAAGTCATGAACCCGTTCCGCCTCGCTGATCAAACAGCGCGCTTGCCGCGCCGGGGCTATCGACGCCAGCGCCGGGTTGCGCGTGGCCACCGCCATCTCTTCCTCAACCGAGGTGGGCGCGCAACCGCCCCAGAACCACAAGCCGTGCACATCGGGAACCCCACGCGCGCGACGTCGCGGGGAAGGATGTCGATGCAACAACATTTGAATTTCGGCGACGAGGCGCATCAAACGGCCTCCGTCGCGTCCCGGCGGATGACGGTTGGGCAGCAGTCCACCGGAGATCTCGGCAAAATCCGCAGGTCTTGCGTCCAGCGGACGCACGCAACAAAGCAGCATGGCCGCCCCGACGGCGACGAGCCGCATCCCGTCTTGCTCAAGCAAAGGATTCAACTCGTCACAAAGCCAGCGTGCATCCTGCTCATCCCATGAAAACGCTCCTTCCGGCAATACGGTCAGGCTGTCGCGCCCCAACGCGGCGAAATAGGGTGAAGCGACCCACACTTGTCGGGTTTCGGCAGGCAATTGCGTTCGCGCGGCAATCAACGCCGCGGGGGAACAATCGAGCAATCGGGCATAGCAAGACAATGGCAGCATCGGGGCGCAACGAAACCAACGGCGTCGCATACGCAGCCACTCCGCCTGCCAGGATGCCAGGTCGGGATGCAGGCGGACGCCGTCGGCATCGCTGAGCAATGCCTGACTGATCACCAACGGCAATGGACGCACTGCCTGGTTCAGTCCCCCAGCACTCGGCGCACGTCATCCTCGCGGGCATCAACAGTCACCGGCGCGGGCATGTTCAACATCGCCGTATCCGGATCCTTCAACCCATTGCCGGTCAGCGTGCACACGATATGCGCCCCCGGCTGGAAGTAGCCTGCCTTGTTCAGCTTGATCACCCCGGCAACCGACGCGGCCGACGCCGGCTCGCAGAACACGCCCTCAAGGCTTGCCAGCATGTTGTAGGCATCGAGAATCTCCTCATCGGTCACGGCCTCGATCACGCCGCCGGACTCGTCCCGCGCCGCCTCGGCCTGTTTCCACGACGCCGGCTTGCCGATGCGAATCGCGGTGGCAATCGTTTCGGGATGCTCCACCGGCGCGCCGTTCACGATGGGTGCCGCGCCCGCGGCCTGGAAGCCCAGCATGCGCGGCAGCGACTTGCTGATGCGCTTGTCGGCGTATTCCTTGTAGCCCATCCAATATGCGGTGATATTACCGGCATTGCCCACCGGCAGAGCATGGAAATCCGGCGCGAATCCCAACTCGTCCACGATCTCGAACGCCGCCGTCTTCTGCCCTTGCAAGCGATAGGGGTTGACCGAATTGACCAGCGAAATCGAACCGTCGGCGGAAATGGCGCGCACCAGTTCCAGCGCATCGTCGAAATTGCCTCGAATCTGAATCACTTTCGCCCCATAGCGTACCGCCTGGCTGAGTTTGCCCAGCGCGATCTTGCCGTCCGGAATCAGCACATAGGCGGTCATGCCGCAATTGGCCGCATAAGCCGCCGCCGAGGCGCTGGTGTTGCCGGTGGAG
>RFFT01000076.1 GCA_003696795.1 Zetaproteobacteria bacterium
ACCCTGAAGGATGTTTCTTTTGCCTTGGAGGGCAATGAGCCGGTCCGGTTGCACCTGGACGTAAAAGGGCCCGCGATTGTGACCGCGGGGGATATTCAGTGTCCTGCTGGTGCGCGAGTGCTCAATCCGGACATGGTGCTTGCGCATCTTAACGAAGATGGCGCGTTGAGCTTTGAAGCGACCCTGGAGAAGGGGCGTGGTTATGTGCCAGCCAGTGAACGCGAGCATGGCGATCTGCCGGTGGGAACGTTATTGCTGGATGCCTCGTTTTCGCCCATCCGTCGGGTGGCGATGCGGGTCGAGCAAGCGCGTGTCGGACAGAAGACCAATTACGACAAGTTGATTATGGAAGTGGATACCGACGGGTCGCTTACACCTGAGGAGGCAATCAACGAAGCGGCACGCATTATCCAGGATCAATTGGTGGTTTTCGCTGACTTCGAGGCGGTTGACGTGGCGGAAGAAGTGGAAGAAGACAACCGTGAACTTGAGGCTCTGCTGGCGCAACCCATCGATCATCTTGACCTGTCTGTTCGATCGATGAACTGCTTGAAGAGCGATGACATCTTTCGCGTTGGTGATCTCGTGCAGCGCACCGAACAGGAGATGCTGCGCACGCCAAACTTTGGGCGTAAATCGCTGACCGAGATCAAGGAAGTGCTGGAGAAGATGGGGCTTCATCTTGGAATGAAACTCGATAACTGGCCACCGCAGGAAGATGCGGAAGCGTAGGCCAGGGAGTTGACGAGGAGTTATCATGAGACATCGTAAGCATCGCGGATCTTTAGGGCTGCCGAGTGGGCACCGCCGAGCCGTGCTGGCCAATCTCGCGGCTGCCTTGTTGCAGCATGGAAGGATTGAGACCACGGAGGCCAAGGCGCGCGCTGTGCGCCCCTATGTCGAGAAATTGATTACGCTTGGAAAGCGCGGTGATCTACACGCTCGCCGCCAGGCATTGGCGAAATTGCACCACCGGCAGGTGGTCGACCGTCTGTTTGCCGATGTCGCGCCACTTTATGCCGAGCGTCCCGGTGGGTATACGCGCATCATCAAGACCGGTTATCGCGCCGGCGATGCAGCTCCGATGGCGGTAGTCGAACTGGTGGATCTTCCGGGCAGCGCATCCGAGGAGTAAACAGCACACTATCGAAATTCATCCGGCCGCCGAAATGGCGGCCGTTTTTATTGACGGATCTGGAATCCGGAATATGCGTTTTCCAACTTGGCAGGTTCGTGCACAAGGCAGGTCACACGCGCAGCAGGCGGCCCTTGGCGCATCAAAGCCAGCATCATCTTGACAGCGGTGCATTCCCCGACCAGTAGCGCCTCAACACGACCATCCGGGGTGTTGCGCACCCAGCCGCGCAGGCCGAATCGTTGGGCCATGCTGCGGGTCCAATAACGATAGCCTACGCCTTGCACCTTACCGCTGACATAGACGCGAATGCTTATTACTTGCGTCATGTTTTCGACTCCTCTGCAGGAGGAATCAATGTTTCCCTCGCTTCGGGAAGGGTGAGAGGGTAGTCCGTTGAGTAGTGCAGGCCGCGCGACTCGTGACGCATTTGCGCTGAACGAACGATTAACAGCGCGACTTGCGCGAGGTTGCGCAGTTCGATCAGATCGCGCGAAACCGGATGACGCCAGAAGTAGTCGTCGATTTCATGTTGGATCAACAGCAATCGCCGCTTGGCTCGACGCAGGCGCTCGTTCGAGCGTACGATGCCCACATAATGGGACATGGTGGCGCGAATCTCCTCCCAGTTTTGTTTGATCGGGATGCGTTCGCCTTCCGGCTCCACGCCGCTGTCATCCCATGCCGGTATATGTCGTGGTGCGGGAGCGGGATGACTGAGGATGGTTTGGGCACAGCAATCGGCCATCACCAGGCATTCAAGCAAGGAGTTGCTGGCCAGCCGGTTTGCGCCATGCAGGCCGGAGCAGGCAACCTCGCCGATCGCATGAAGATTTTCGATCGCCGTGGAGCCATCGAGCCGAGTGTCGATGCCGCCGCAGGTATAGTGTGCGGCGGGTACGATCGGAACCGGCGCGCGATTGAGGTCGAGACCCAGACGTTGAAGGCTGCGTTGGATATTGGGGAATTGGCGTTGGATGGTTGCTTCGCCGAGCGGGCGTGCGTCCAGAAACATGCAGTCCGTACCTTGTTTCTTCATTTCATGGTCGATCGCGCGCGCCACGATATCCCGTGGCGCCAGCTCGCCGCGTGGGTCGTAATCGAAGACAAAGCGCCGTCCTTGCGCATCCACGATGTGCGCCCCTTCGCCGCGCAGGGCCTCGGAGAGCAGGAGGTTTGAACCGTCGCGATGGAATAGGCACGTGGGATGGAATTGGATGAATTCCATATTGGCAATGGTGCAACCTGCGCGCCAGGCCATGGCGATACCATCGCCGCTGGCCCCATGGGGGTTGGAAGTGTACAGATAGACCTTGCCAGCCCCCCCTGTGGCCAGGATCGTATGTCTGGCGGCTACACTCAGGACTTGGCCATTTGGCGCAAGCAGGTAGCAACCCAGACAACGGTTGGGTCCGGAATAGTCTCCAATGTGATGGCTGGTGATCAGATCAATGGCGGTATAGCCGCACAGGCGCAGTACATCCGCGCCCAGCTGTGCTTGCAGCGCGCGCGCAATGGCGCGTCCCGTGGCATCGCGGGCATGGGCGATGCGCCGTTTGCTGTGCCCGCCTTCGCGGGTCAGATGCAGGGCTTCGCCATGGGTGTCAAAGGTGGTGCCGATGTCGATCAGTTCGCGAATGATGGCGCCACTTCGGCGGATAATCTCGCGCACAACCGATTCGCGGCAGAGTCCCGCGCCGGCGGCCAGCGTGTCCTGGACGTGATTTTCTACCGAATCGTCAGCCGCCAGCACCCCAGCGATTCCCCCTTGGGCGAACCAGGTATTGCTGTCGTGGGTTGTGCCTTTGCTGACAATGGCCACGCGTCCATGCCGTTGCAGTCGCGCGGCAGCCAACAAGCCGGCCGCGCCGCTACCGAGAATGAGGAAATCGACCCGGAGCGGGGATGTAAAGGCTTTGGCGTTCATGGAAAGTCAGGCTAGGATCTCGTGGCCGCTGGGGCAAGCGGTCAGGAGGTGATGATGCAGCAGCAGGCGATCGTCGTCGCGACGCATGGGACGCATGCCATAGTGCGCGCGGTGCGTGCGGGGGCGTGTGGGCATTGCGCCGGACAGAGCGCATGCGGCACACTTGGCGCCTGGCATGCTCGGGCGGTGGAGGCAGAGGTGCGCAATCCGTTGGCCGCGCAAGTCGGCGATAGCGTGATGGTGCATGTGGCCGATGGTGTGTTGCTGCGGGCGATGGCGCGCCTTTACGGGTTGCCGATGCTGGCGTTTTTGTTGGGTGGCATGGTTGGCCGCATGTCGGCGCCTTGGTTGTCGGTGAGCGTGGAGTTGGCTGCATGCGTGGGGGCCTTGCTAGCGACCGGGTTGGCGTTATTCTGGCTGCGTGTGCGACCGGTGCGGGATGTGCCGGTGATGGGTGAAATCGTAAACGTGGTGCGTGCGGATATTCCCATCGTGTCGCGGGCTTAGGCTTTCTTCATGTTGTTTTCATCGTGGGCGGAAAACCATGTGCGTCCGAATTCAAGAACTAAGGAGAAGTGTGTGAAGGGATTGCGCCATTTGCTTTGGGTGGGTTTGACCATGCTTTTCGTGCCGGTGGCGCATGCGTTGCCGGACAGTTTTGCGGACCTGGCCGAGAGTCAGGCCGATGCGGTGGTCAATATCAGCACCACCAAGATTGTGCGCGGCGGGCACCCAGGTGTGCCGCCCGGGTTCGGCTTTCCGCCAGGTTCACCGTTCGATGAGTTTTTCAAGGACTTTTTTCAAAATATGCCGCCGCAGGAGCGCCATGCGCTGGGTACCGGCTTTATCATCAGCTCCGATGGCTATATTGTGACCAACAATCATGTGGTGGACAGCGCCGATGAGATCATTGTCAAAACGCGCGATGGGCAGGAGCGTAAGGCCAAGGTGATTGGTACCGATCCGAAGCTCGACGTGGCGTTGCTCAAGATCAATGCGCATCACTTGAAGCGCGTGCGCCTTGGCGATTCGGATAAATTGCGCGTTGGCGATTGGGTGGTGGCCATCGGCAATCCATTCGGGCTCGAACAGACCGTGACCGCAGGGATCGTGTCCGCCAAGGGCCGGGTAATTGGTTCGGGGCCATATGACGATTTCATTCAGACGGATGCGGCGATCAACCCCGGCAACTCCGGCGGGCCGCTGTTCAACGTCAAGGGCGAGGTGGTCGGCATCAATACGGCCATTTATTCGCGCAGTGGCGGCAACAATGGCATCGGCTTTGCGATTCCCATCAATCTGGCCCGTTCTGTGATTGAGGAATTGAAAAAGACGGGGCATGTCACCCGCGCGCGACTTGGCGTGTATATCACCGATGTGGACAAGGAGACGCAAAAGGCGCTGAATCTACCCAACCGGCATGGTGCGCTGGTGCCTCAGGTGGAGTCGGGTTCGGCCGCGGACAAGGCGGGTATTCGAGCCGGTGATGTCATCGTGGCGTTGGATGGGGAGCTGATCAAGAATGCGCATGACTTGCCCATTCGCGTCGCGCGGCACAAGCCGGGTGACCGGGTGAAGGTGCGCGTGATTCGCAATGGCAAGCCGAAGGAAATCGTGGTGACCGTTGAGGCCATGCCTGAGGATCATGCCGCGCGCGGTGCGGCACAGCAGCGTGTGCGACTAGGGATCGAGGTTGAGGATTTGACGCCGCAGCTTGCGGAACGACTGAATGTGCACGTGCGTCATGGCGTGGTGGTGCGCCGCGTGCTGCCCGGCTCACCCGCGAGTCGCGCCGGTATTCGCGCGGGCGATGTGATTTTCCGCATCAATGGTCAGCTGATCAAGCATACCGCTGCTTTCCGCAGGCTGTTGGCTGGCTTCAAGCCCGGCGAGGTGTTGCGGGTCATGCTGGATCGTCACGGCGATGAGGCGTTCGCATTGATTCGCTTGCCAGAGAAGCCACAGCGATGAGGCTGCATCTGAGGTTGTTGAGCCGAGCAGACTGTTGTCTCTGCGAGACGATGAAGGCGGTGCTTGATGAAGCTGCGGATGCGGGTTGGTGTAGCTGGGAAGAGGTGAACGTGGATCGCGATCAGGCGTTGCGCGCGCGCTATGGCGCGGATGTGCCCGTGCTGTTGTTCGGGGATCGTGTGCTGTTCAAGCATCGCGTCACGCGTGATGCGCTGCTGGCCGCGCTGCGGCGGGAGAAGCGCTGATGTCGTGGCGTTGGGGTGTGGCGCTGGGGCTGTTGGCGCTGGTGCTTGGCGCCTTCTGGTTTGCGTTGCCCGAATCATCGAAACCGATTGGCGAGGGCGACCAGGCATTGAGCTTCACCTTGCCCGATCTGCAGGGGAGGCCGTATGCCCTGCCCAGAGGGGATGTTGTGCTGCTGAACTTCTGGGCCACTTGGTGTCCGCCCTGTCGGCAGGAGCTGCCGTCCATGGCCGAGCTTTATCGTCGCCTGGCGGGGCGGGGGTTGAAGGTCGTTGCGGTTTCGGTCGATGAGAACAGGGAGATGCTGGAAGGGTTTGTTCACGAGAACCAGTTGCCGTTCCAGGTGCTGCACGATCAAGACGCCGCTGTCTCCCGGCGCTATGGGGTGTTCAAGTATCCGGAATCGTTTCTGATCGATCGCGCGGGCAAGGTTCGTTATCACTTGATCGGGGCGGTTGATTGGATGTCCGCGCCGGTATTGCGGATGTTGAACAACCTGCTGGAAGAGGGAGCGCATGGGGCACCGAGCACGCGGTGACGAAGCCGACTTGCGTCGGCGCGTGATGGCGTTGCGCGAGGAGCTCCGGCGACACAATTACTATTATTATGTGCTCGATCGCCCGCGTATCTCCGATGCGGAATACGATGCCAAGTTGCGTGAACTGGCCCGCCTGGAACAGGTGTTGGGTGAGCCAGTTCCTGAGGACTCCCCCACGCAGACTGTCGGTGCGCCACCCTCGGAAAAGTTTGCACCCCGACGCCATGGCGTACCCATGTTGTCACTGGCCAATGCCTTTTCCGAGCAAGAGGTGATCGATTTCGACCGGCGGGTGTGTGAGGTGCTGGGGCGCGCGCATTGCCGGTATTTGGTCGAGCCGAAGATTGATGGTTTGGCCATCAATCTTCGTTATGAGCACGGACATCTGGTTTATGCGGCGACCCGCGGCGATGGGCGGGTGGGCGAGGATGTCAGCGACAATGCGCGCGCCATCGATGATATTCCCTGGGATTTGCCGGGGGATGTGCCGCCGGTGCTTGAGGTGCGCGGTGAGGTGTACATGTCCCATGCCGCTTTTGCGGCCTTGAATCGATGGCAGCAGGCGCATGGCGAGCGACCGTTTGCCAATCCGCGTAATGCCGCCGCCGGTTCGCTGCGTCAGCTCGATGCGCGCATCACCGCGCGGCGGGGACTGAGCTTCTTTGCCTATGGGGCGGGGTTGGGCGCGCGGCAACTGGCGGACAGCCAGGCTGCACTGCTACGGCGGCTGCGCGCCTTCGGGTTTCCGGTGCAAACCACGGAAAGCGCGGACAATGTCGCGAAGCTATTGCGCATCTATCGCGAATGGCGCGGCAAGCGGAGTGCGCTGGGCTATGACATTGATGGCTTGGTGTACAAGGTGAATGCGTTTGCTGATCAGGAGCGGTTGGGCGAGGTGGCGCGCTCGCCCCGCTGGGCGCTGGCGCATAAATTTCCCGCCGAGGAGGTCACCACGCGCGTCACCGATGTGATTTGGCAGGTCGGACGGACCGGCGCGATTACCCCCGTGGCGGTGTTGGAGCCTGTACGGGTGGGTGGCGTGCAGGTTTCGCGCGCCACTTTGCACAATCCTGATGAAATGAGGCGCAAGGAAATCCGTCTGGGTGCCCGGGTTAGCGTGCGTCGCGCGGGGGATGTGATTCCCGAGGTGGTCTGCGCGCTTGATGCCGGCGAGGGGCGATTGCCCGAGGTGCCCACGTCGTGTCCGGTATGCGGCGCGCATGTGATCCACCAGGAAGGTGAGGCGGCGATCCGCTGCAGTGGAGGCCTGTCTTGCGCGGCGCAGTTGAAAGAGTCGCTTGCGCATTTCGTTTCGCGCGAGGCGATGGATGTCGAGGGGCTGGGGCGTAAGTTGATCGATCGTCTGGTGGATGAGGGGATGGTGCATTCGGTGGCCGACCTCTACGCGCTGGACTGGTCTCGCCTGGCGGCGTGGGAAGGGCTTGGCGCAAAGAAGATTGCCAATCTGCGCGCGGCGTTGGCGCGCACGCGACAGCCGAGTTTGTCGCGATTTGTCTATGCACTCGGTATCCGCCATGTTGGTGCGGTGACGGCGCGCGCGTTGGCCGAACATTTTGGCAGCCTGGAGGCGTTGCTTCGCGCCGACGTGGAAGCCTTGCAACAGGTGCCTGGCGTCGGGCCCGAGGTGGCGGCCAGTGTGCACGCATTCTTCACCGAGCCGCATAATCTCGCCGTGATCGATGCGCTGCGCGCGCATGGCGTTCATCCGCGGGAAACGGTCTCGCGGCGTCAGCGCGCGCATCCACTGGCGGGCAAAAACGTCGTATTGACCGGCAGCCTGGAGCGGTTGACGCGCCGTGAGGCAACCGAACGGCTGCGCGCCCTGGGGGCGCAAGTGCGCGCCTCGGTGTCGGCGAAAACGGATGTTGTCGTTGCTGGCGCCAAGGCGGGAAGCAAGCTGCACAAGGCTCAGGAATTGGGTCTGCGTATTGTCGATGAGCAGCAGTTGTTGCGTTGGTTGGAGGAGGCTGGGGAGGATTAGTCCAGCATGCATTGCACGCGCGCCAGGGCGCGCGCGCTATCGGCAAGCATCTTGCCCAGCAGTTTTCGGTGCAGCGCGACTTGAATCTCGCGGGCAAGCTGATAATGGGTGCCGTTGCAATTGACCTCCGTTTCGCCGAAGTGAGGGCCAAGGGGTCCGTATTGGCCGAAGCCATGTCGGCTGGCCTCGTCCTCAAGCTGCGCATCCCATGGCTGCCAAAAGATTGACCAATCGAGTTGTTGCAATTGGCCATTGACGTGCGCGGTAAAGCGCATGGCGGGTTCGTTGAACAGAAGATGCAATGTGCGTTGCGCAGCCTGGTTATAATTGTCGAGCAGATGAGGCGGATCGGTCGTCAATGCGGCGAAGTCTTCCGCCCCAATGTTTAGTGTGGCCAGTTCGCTGACGCTATGTCGCTCGGAGTATTCCTCAAAGCTGTCCCGCACATTGAGCGCATCGGGTACGAGATTCAGGATGTCCATGCCATGATACACCGGCACCACATGCGCCGGCGTGCTCATGTCCTGGGTGTGATGAAGGATGCGGCCGACGAGGTTGAACAAATCGTCGGAGACGCCTTTGGCGCATTCCTTGCGCAGCGCCTCGATGCGCAGGCGCAGTATATGGTCCGAAGTGGGATACACCGTGATGGGAACCCACAAGAGATGTGTTTCGATCGGGCGCAGCGCGTCGTTGGCCTTGTAGAAATGCCAGTTGGTCGAGCGTACATGCAACGGGCGCGTATCGGCGTCTTTTGATCCCTCCACGATCTCCTCTTGGTGTTGCAGCAGTAAGCGGCTGAAGCTGTCGTTGCGCCATGCGGTGAAAATCTCGATGGCGCGACGGGTGATGCGCTGATGGTCGCGAGGCTTCATGGGACACCTCCTGTGAATTCATACCAGTATAGCAAAGTGTTACCGCGCTGGTTATGCTCGGTGATCGATGCGGAATAACGAATGGTTTCGTTTGGGTCGGCGTTTGGGGTTGTCGCATGCGGAAAGCGAGCGGCTTGTGCCCCATGTCATGCTGTTGAGCGATGCCCTGGCCGCCAGATGCGGCCAAGGCTTGTTTGTGTTTGGCGTCAATGGCGCGCAGGGAAGCGGCAAGTCGACCCTGGCGGGCCTGCTTGCATATGCGCTGCGTGTGCGGCATGGGCTGCGGGCGGCGGTCTTGTCGCTGGATGATTTGTACCTGTCGGCGCATGCCCGTGCGCGCCTTGCGGCCCGGGTGCATCCTTTGTTGGCTACGCGCGGCGTGCCTGGCACGCACGATGTGGCGCTCGGGATGCGCTTGTTGCGGCGTTTAGGCGCTACCCGCCTGGGGTGCGTCCGCCTGCCTCGCTTTGACAAGGGTCAGGATGAACCCTGTCCGCGTGCGCGCTGGCCGGTTCTGTCGGCGCCGCTCGATGTTTTGATTTTCGAGGGCTGGTGTGTAGGCGTGCCGGCGCAGCCGGAGGCGGCGCTGCGCGTGCCGGTCAATCGGCTGGAGCGCGAGCAGGATGCGTCGGGAGTATGGCGCGCTTATGTCAATCGAAGGCTGGCCACGGATTATCAGCGCCTTTTTGGACGCATTGACGCATTGCTCTATTTGCGGGCGCCTTCATGGCGCGCGATTCTCCGCTGGCGCATGCGCCAGGAAGCGATGTTGCCGGCGACCGCGCGCATGGACCGGTCTCGTCTGGCCTGGTTCGTCCGTCATTTCGAGCGGCTGACTCGGCACGCGATGCAGGTGTTGCCGGAGACGGCACAGATCGTGTTCACGCTTGATGAGCAGCATGCCATTGGACAGGCGCGTTACAGGATATAGCGAGACAGGTCCTCATCGAGGCTGATATCGGCCAGTTGCCGGCGCACATAGTCGCCATCGACGACCACCGTCTCATGGGTGCGATCCGAGGCCTCGAAGCTGATCGTATCCAGCACGCGTTCCAGCAGGGTATGCAGGCGGCGCGCCCCGATGTTCTCGGTTTTTTCGTTGACAATCACCGCAATGCGCGCAATTTCGCGGATGGCGTCATCGGTGAACTCCAGATTGACGTCTTCGGCCTTGAGTAGCGCCGCGTATTGCCGGGTCAGCGACGATTCCGGCTCGGTCAGGATGCGCCGGAACTCTTCCTCTCCCAGCGGTTGCAGATTGACCCGAATGGGGAATCGTCCCTGGAGCTCGGGGATAAGATCGCTTGGACGAGCGAGATGAAACGCTCCTGAGGCGATGAACAGGATGTGGTCGGTTCGTACATGTCCGTAGCGCGTTTTCACAGTCGTTCCCTCGACCAAGGGCAGCAAGTCGCGCTGCACGCCTTCGCGCGACACATCGCCATGATGTCCCTCACGGTGGGTGATCTTATCCATTTCGTCGAGGAAGACGATGCCGTCGTTTTCGGCGCGTCGAATCGCCTCTTCCTTGATCGCATCCATATCCAACATGCGGTCGGCTTCCTGCTGCTGCAGGATCTTCATCGCCTCGGCGACGGTCATGCGCTTGCGTTTCTTGCCGCTGCCCATCAGTGGGCCCAGTATCTCCCTGAGATCCAATTCCTCTCCGGGTTGGTTCGGAAAGACTTGCAGCATGGGCAAGGCGGACGCGCTCGGGGTGATTTCGATTTCCACCTGACGCCCGTCGAGCTCGCCATTGCGCAGCTTGGCGCGCATCTTTTCCCGGCTCTCGTGGCTGGCTCCTTGAGGCGCGGCAATCGGCCCCGCCTGACTGCCGACCGGGTGCGGCAGCAGGATATCCAACATGCGCTCTTCGGCCGCCTTTTCCGCGCGGATACGCACCTTCACCAAATGTTCTTCGCGCACGATTTTGATCGCCGCATCGACGAGATCGCGAATAATGGTTTCCACATCGCGACCGACATAACCCACCTCGGTGTATTTTGTTGCTTCCACTTTGACGAACGGTGCTTGCGCAAGCCTGGCCAGGCGGCGTGCGATTTCCGTCTTGCCCACGCCGGTGGGGCCAATCATCAGGATGTTCTTGGGGGTGATTTCCTCGCGCATGGGCGAGGGCACTTGCTGCCGACGCCAGCGGTTGCGCAAGGCAATCGCGACCGCTCGTTTGGCCGCGTCCTGCCCGACGATGAAACGATCGAGTTCGGAAATAATTTCGCGCGGGGTCATCGTATGGCTCATGCTTCGGCTCCGGTAATAGTTTCGATCAGGATCTGGTCATTGGTATAGATGCAGATCGAGGCGGCGATGCGCATCGCCTCGCGCACGATCTCCACAGCACTCATCTCGGTGTGTCGCGCAAGGGCGGTGGCGGCGGCTTTGGCGTAATTGCCGCCCGATCCGATGGCCGCGATGCCGTCATCGGGCTCCAGCACATCGCCACTGCCCGAGATGAGCAGGGTATGCTCACGATCAGCGACGATCATCATCGCTTCCAGTTGGCGCAGCATCTTGTCCGTGCGCCAGTCCTTGGCCAGCGCCACGGCGGCTCGCAACAGGCTGCCGCCGTGCTCATCCAGCTTCGCTTCAAAACGCTCGAACAGGTTCATCGCATCGGCGGTCGAGCCGGCAAAGCCGGTGATGATGCTTCCATTGCGGATGGCGCGAATCTTGCGTGCGCCATGCTTGACCACCGCGTCGCCGAGCGTGACCTGCCCGTCGCCGGCGATGGCGACCTGATGATTTTTGCGTACGCAGCAGATCGTTGTGCCACGCATTCCCTTCGTGCCCATGCAACAGTCTCCTTTGGTAGGATGTCGCGGCAAGAATAAACGGTTGCGCCGACGAACACCATTGAAAGGGGCGGCAAAGGTTGACGTTTTTGCCTTGGGGAACTATGTTGCGCCGCCTCTTGTCGTTGTCGGCTCGGGCGGGGCGTAGCGCAGCCTGGTAGCGCATCTGGTTTGGGACCAGAGGGTCGGGGGTTCGAATCCCTCCGCCCCGACCATGCTGGGACAAGGGGTATGCGTTTGGCAGGCGCCTGTAGCTCAACTGGATAGAGCAACGGCCTTCTAAGCCGTAGGTTGCAGGTTCGAGCCCTGCCAGGCGCGCCATCGACGGTGGATGTAGCTCAATGGTAGAGCCCCGGTTTGTGGTACCGGTGGTTGTGGGTTCGAGTCCCATCATCCACCCCAGTTCAAGGCGCACCGCGTCTGGAAAAAGGTGAATGGTTGCATGCGTCGCATGCCATGCCTATGATTCGCCGCACGGGCCGTTAGCTCAGTTGGTAGAGCAGCTGACTCTTAATCAGCGGGTCCAAGGTTCGAGCCCTTGACGGCCCACCATGTTCCGGGGAGTAAGGCATGCCTTGCTCCCTTTTTTGCTATGCCTTGGGCGTTTTTTGCGAGGGTGGCGGAATTGGTAGACGCGCTGGATTTAGGTTCCAGTACCTTTGGTGTGGGGGTTCGACTCCCCCCCCTCGTACCATATCAGGGGCCGGCGAGGTCTCGATTCTTCTGGAGGAATAACGACATGATCCAAACCGAGGTCAAGGCGCTGGGCGCGAGTGAGTATCAGATCGATGTGGCCATCGCGCGGCAGGAGTATGATGCGGTGTATGCCGAACAGCTGGGCAAGCTGGCCCGGCAGGTGCGGTTGCCGGGTTTTCGTCCGGGTAGGGCGCCGCTGGCCGTGGTGCGCAAGCAGTTTGGGGCCAAAGTTTATGAGGAAACGGTCAGCGCCTTGCTGCAGCGGCATTACGCCGAAATTATCGAACGCTCAGGGTTGAAGCCTGCGGTGCAGCCGGAAATCGAGGCGCCGCAGCTGGACGACGACAAGGGATTGTGTTTTTCCTTGAAGGTCGCCACTTGGCCGGAAGTCGAGGAAGTGAATGTGAAGGCGCTCTCGTTTCCGCGTACTGAAGTCCGCGCGGGTCAGGAGGATGTTGACGCGGTCATCGAGCGTCTGATGAAGTCGCAGGTGGATTATGTGGAGCGTGCCGAACGCGCCGCGGAGAAGGGGGATCAACTGCATATCGACTTCGTCGGTTTCATCGATGATGAGCCTTTCGATGGGGGGCGCGGCGAAGATGTGGCGCTGGTGCTTGGCGAAGGTCGTTTTATTCCCGGCTTCGAGGATCAGCTGGTCGGACGTAAGGCGGGCGAGGAGTGTGCTGTTGAGGTGACGTTCCCCGAGGACTATCAGGCCGAGCACCTTGCCGGACGGAAGGCGCGTTTCAATGTCGTTGTCAAATCGGTTGCCGAGGCTGTGCGTCCGGAAGATGAGGAAGGGCTCGCCAAGCTGCTTGGGTTCGATGATGCCGAGGCTTTGCGCGCGGATGTGATGCGTCGTTTGTCCGAGGAGGCGGAACAGGCATCGCGCGAGGCCACTGCCAAGGCGGCGCAGGATGCGCTGTTGGCGGCGCATGAGGTGGAGCTACCTGAAATGCTCGTGGCGCAGGATATGCGCGAAACCATGCAACGCGTGATCCAGAACCTGCAGCGGCAAGGCGTGAAGGTGACGCCGGAAATGCTTCAAGACCAGGGATTTCGCGATGAGGTTCGCCGTCGTTCGGAGCGCGGTTTGAAGCTGTCGGTATTGTTGCAGGCTGTGCGCCGGCAGGGAGAGGTGGAAGTCTCCGATGACGAGGTTCAGGCCGAGATCGAGCGTCAGGCCGCAGCCTACCCGGAAGACCAGCGCGAACAATTCAAGCAGTGGCTGAATGGCCAGGCGGAGCAGCGTGCGGCGATTCGCGAGCGCTTGCTTGAGCGTAAGTGTATCGATTATATTGTTTCGCAGGCGCAGACGAGCCTTGAACAGAAGTCCTTGTCCAGTTGGCAGGAAGAGCAAGCGAGCGCGGCGTAATGCCGAGGTTGGCTCGGAGTAAAGGAGCAAGCATGAACCTGGTGCCGATCGTCGTGGAACAAACAGCGCGGGGTGAGCGGTCGTTTGATATTTACTCGCGCCTGCTCAAGGAGCGCATCGTGTTTCTCAATGGGCCGGTGGATGACCATGTCGCCAATCTGATCATCGCTCAGTTGTTGTTCCTTGAGTCGGAGGCGCCGGACAAGGATATCTATCTTTATATCAACAGCCCGGGAGGCTTGGTCACGGCGGGGTTGGCGATTTATGACACGATGCAATATATCCGCCCCGACGTGGCGACGCTGTGTATCGGTCAGGCGGCCAGTATGGGCGCCCATTTGCTTGCCGCAGGCGCGGCCGGCAAGCGTTATGCGTTGCCGAATGCGCGGATCATGATTCATCAGCCGTTGGGTGGCTTCCAGGGGCAGGCCACGGATATCGAGATCCATGCGCGCGAAATCCTTAAGCTGAAGGAGCGATTGAACGCGATGCTTGCCGCGCATACCGGGCAGCCGTTGGCGCGGATCAGCGAGGATGTGGAGCGCGATTATTTCTTGACGGCCGACGAGGCGCGTGAGTACGGTATTGTCGATCAGGTGCTGACATCCCGTGCAAGCATGGATGCGGCCGGAGGTGTGGATGGCGAGAAGTAAAGGTGGCGACAACACGCTGTATTGCTCATTCTGCGGCAAATCGCAACATGATGTGCAGAAGCTGATTGCCGGCCCGTCCGTGTTCATTTGCAATGAGTGCATCGAGCTGTGCAATGAGATTATTCAGGAAGAGCTGTCGGAGAAAAAGAAAGAGGCGGAACCGGCGGGCGATGGGCTGCCCAAGCCTGCGGAGATTAAAAATTTTCTCGACGAGTACGTGATCGGTCAAGATGCCGCCAAGCGCTTGCTCTCGGTGGCCGTGTACAATCATTACAAGCGTATCGCCCACAATGCGAAGAGCGACGTAGAAATCGCCAAGAGTAATGTGTTGTTGCTGGGGCCTACAGGCAGCGGCAAGACCCTGCTGGCGCAGACCCTGGCGCGCATCTTCAAGGTGCCGTTCGTGATGGCCGATGCCACGACACTGACCGAGGCGGGTTATGTCGGTGAGGATGTCGAGAACATCATCGTCAAGTTGCTGCAGGCGGCGGATCACGATGTCGAGAAGGCGCAGCGCGGCATTGTGTACATCGACGAGGTGGACAAGTTGTCGCGCAAATCGGAATCGCCCTCGATTACGCGCGATGTGTCGGGCGAAGGCGTACAGCAGGCCTTGCTGAAGCTGATTGAGGGGACGGTGGCCAGCGTGCCGCCTCAGGGCGGTCGCAAGCATCCCCAGCAGGAGTTCGTGCAAGTGGACACGACCAATATCCTGTTCATTCTCGGTGGCGCGTTCGATGGG
The DNA here is from genome assembly GCA_003696795.1 of Zetaproteobacteria bacterium. Classification (GTDB taxonomy): domain Bacteria; phylum Pseudomonadota; class Zetaproteobacteria; order Mariprofundales; family Mariprofundaceae; genus J005. Next base: position 14,968 of record RFFT01000076.1, read on the forward strand.
CTGGAGAAGATCATTGAGGCGAGAGGCAAGCGGCGCTCGATGGGCTTTGGTGCCGAGATTCATGCGGCCAGCGAGCGCAGTGTGGGCGAGATTCTGAAGGAAGTCGAGCCTGACGATCTGATCAAGTATGGATTGATTCCGGAGTTGGTCGGGCGTATTCCGGCGATCGCGACGCTGGAGAATCTCGACAAGGACGCCTTGCTGCGCATCCTGACCGAGCCCAAGAATGCGTTGGTCAAGCAGTACCAGGCTTTGCTCAAGTATGACGGGGTGGAGCTTCAGTTTACCGATGATGCGCTGGAGGCGATTGCCGAAAAGGCCATCAAGCGGAAGACCGGAGCGCGTGGGCTGCGCTCGATCATGGAGTCGGTGATGATCGACATCATGTACGACGTGCCGACGATGGGTAATGTGCGTACCTGTATCGTCAACCGTGAGGTCGTGGAGAAAGGTGCCAGGCCGGTGCTCGTGTTTGACGAGGAAGAGCGTGTGGCTGGCGCCTGAGTACGTCGGGCGATCTCTGCGTAAACGGCGGATCACAAGGAGTTGAGTTTGGCCGAATGGAATAACGAAGGGGGGGCGCCTGAGCAACGGGGCGCGTTGCCGGTGTTGCCCCTGCGCGACATTGTCGTGTTTCCGCATATGATCGTGCCGCTGTTCGTCGGCCGAGACCCCTCGGTGTTCGCCTTGGAGTCGGCGATGGCCTCGGACAAACGCGTGTTGCTGGTGACCCAGCGCGACGCGGGCGTCGACCGTCCCGGCCGGGACGACCTGTATGGCGTGGGCTGCATCGGATCGATCCTGCAGTTGCTCAGGTTGCCCGATGGGACGATCAAAGTGCTCATCGAGGGTGGCGCGCGCGTACGAATCGAGGCGATGCAGGATGATGGCCCGTACTTGATTGCGAGCTATACGCTGATGGATGAGCCGGACGAACGGGCGGAAGAGCTCGATGCGATCATGCGCTCGCTGGTGCAGAAGTTCGAGGAATATGTCAAGCTGAACAAGAAGCTTCCACCGGAAGTGATGGTTTCGGTCGCGGCGATTGAAGATGCCACCAAGCTGGCCGATACGATTGCTTCACACATGAACCTTTCGGTGGAAGACAAGCAGGCGCTGCTGGAAATGCCGGGCGCGATTGCCCGGTTGGAACGGCTTTATGCGCACATGGAAAACGAGATCGAACTGCTGCAGATCGATAAGCGCATTCGCTCCCGCGTCAAGCGGCAGATGGAGAAGAGCCAGCGCGAGTATTATCTAAACGAGCAGATGAAGGCGATCCAGAAGGAGCTCGGTGAAGATGAAGGCGCTGGCGACATCGAGCGGCTCAAGGATCAGATCGAGCGTGCCGGGCTTACCAAGGAGGCGCGTGAGAAGGCCGAGGCGGAGCTGCGCCGGCTGAAGCTGATGCCCCCCATGAGCGCCGAGGCGACCGTGGTGCGCAATTATCTTGAGTGGTTGGTAGAGCTTCCCTGGCAGAAGCGCAGTCGCTTGAGCAGGGATCTGCGCAAGGCGGAGGCAGTGCTGGAGGCCGATCACTATGGCTTGGACAAGGTCAAGCAGCGCATTCTTGAGCATTTGGCGGTGCTCAAGCTGGTTCGCAAGATGAAGGGGCCGATCCTGTGCCTGGTGGGGCCGCCGGGGGTCGGCAAGACGTCGCTGGCGCGGTCGATCGCGCGCGCCAGCCATCGCAAATTTGTGCGTATCAGTCTGGGTGGTATGCGTGATGAGGCGGAGATACGCGGGCATCGACGCACCTATATCGGCTCCATGCCCGGGAAGGTGATTCAGGCGATGAAAAAGGTCGGCGTCAAAAACCCGCTGATCCTGCTTGACGAGATCGACAAGCTGGGTGCCGATTTCCGTGGCGACCCCGCCTCGGCTTTGCTGGAGGTGCTGGATCCGGAACAGAACGAGGCGTTCAACGATCATTATCTGGAAGTGGATTATGATCTTTCCGAAGTCATGTTCATCACCACCGCCAACAGCCTGAATATTCCCGCGCCATTGCGCGACCGCATGGAGATTATTCAGCTTGCGGGGTACACCGAACACGAAAAGCTGGCTATTGCGCGTCGCTATCTGCTGCCGCAGCAGTTGCGAGCGCATGGGCTGAAGCCTGCCGATCTGGAGCTCGATGATGAGGCGTTGCTGGAGGTGATCCGGCATTATACCCGCGAGGCCGGAGTTCGGGAGCTGAGCCGGCAGCTGGCCAAGCTGTGCCGCAAGTTTGCTCTGCTCCGTGTGCGGGAAGGGACAGAGCGGTTGCAGCTGCCGGGTAAGGCGGTTGCGGACTATCTGGGGGTGCCCAAGTATCGCTTCGGCATTGCCGAGCGGGAGGATCAGGTGGGCGTGGTGACCGGTCTGGCGTGGACCGAGGTGGGTGGCGAGCTGCTGCAGATCGAAACCGCACTGATGCCGGGCAAGGGTAAGCTGACCATTACGGGGCAGTTGGGCGATGTGATGCAGGAATCCGTCCAGGCCGCGTTCACCTATGTGCGCGCGCGCGCACGGCAGCTTGGTTTGAAGCCGGACTTCCATCAAAAGGTGGATATTCATGTGCATGTGCCGGAAGGGGCGATTCCCAAGGATGGTCCTTCCGCTGGGCTTGCGATGGCAACGTCGATGGTGTCCGCGCTGACCGGAATTCCGGTGCGGCGCCATGTGTGTATGACCGGCGAGATCACCTTGCGCGGCAAGGCGTTGCCCATCGGCGGTTTGAAGGAGAAACTGCTGGCGGCGCAACGCGGCGGCTTGACCGATGTGGTGATTCCACGTGAGAACCTGAAGGATCTGCAGGAAATCGAGCAGGATGTGCTGGCCGGTTTGGAGATTCATGCCGTGGACCATATGGACCAGGTACTCGAACATGCCTTGACGCGTTTGCCCACGGGCGTAAGTATGGCACCCGGTTTTGCATCCGACGCCGTATTGGAACTATGTCGCGATGAAACATCACCCATGGCACATTAACACCATTGACAGAAGTGGGGAGTTCCGGGGAGAGTTCTTCGCTTGTCGATAACGGGAGGAGAGATATGAATAAAGCAGAATTGATTGCTGCGGTCGCAGACCAGTCGGGGCTGAGCAAGGCGGACGCCGGAAAGGCGGTCGAGGCTGTGCTGGGCAGCATTACGGGCGCGCTGGCCAACGGCGAGTCTGTATCCTTGATCGGCTTTGGCACCTTCTCGGTGGCCGAGCGCGGCCCGCGCACCGCGCGCAATCCGCGCACCGGCGAGACCATTGAGGTTCCGGCCTCCAAGGCACCGAAGTTCAAGGCTGGAAAAGCCCTGAAAGACGCCGTTAAGTAGCGGTTGTATAATTTACTCGCGCGATTATAGTTCGCGCACCTTTCGCGAGGGGAATATCTTCCTTGCTGTTGGGCGCTTAGCTCAGCTGGGAGAGCAACGGTCTTACAAACCGTAGGTCGCAGGTTCGATCCCTGCAGCGCCCACCATGGAGCGGTAGTTCAGTTGGTTAGAATGCCGGCCTGTCACGCCGGAGGTCGCGGGTTCGAGTCCCGTCCGCTCCGCCACGTTATGCAAGGGGAGGCTGTGCATGCCTCCCCTTTTTGTTGCGAACGGTCGCGCCATGGGCCGTTGCGGTGTAGTCTTGGTCCGTATGCGGACTAGGAGAGAACGGTATGATGCTGCTTGAACAAGCGCGTTGCCGGATGGTAGCGGCAGGTGGCCAGGGGGCCGCTGTGCAAAGGCGGTAGCGCATTGCGTCTGCGCAGACTGGGACGCGACGGCCCCTACGTATCCGAGATTACGCTGGGTACAATGACGTGGGGCGAACAGAACAGTGAGGCCGAGGCATTTGCGCAAATGGATCTGGCGCTTGATCGCGGCATCAATCTGTTCGATACCGCCGAGTTGTACGCGATTCCGCCGCGTGCGCAGACCTATGGGGCGACGGAACGGATTATTGGCAACTGGCTTAGGTCGAGAAAGTGTCGCGCACGGGTACTGATTGCCAGCAAGGTGTGTGGCCCGACCGATTGGTGTCCGCATATTCGCGGGGGCAAGGCGCGCTTGAACAAGGCCCAGATCACGGCGGCGTGCGAGGCGTCGCTCCGACGTCTCGGTACCGACTATATCGATCTGTATCAGGTTCATTGGCCGGAGCGTAAAACCAACTATTTCGGTCGCCGTGGATATGTGGCCGCTGATGATGGCGACGCCACACCCATCGAGGAAACCCTGGAAGCACTCGCTTGCCTCGTTGAGGCCGGCAAGGTGCGCTATCTTGGCGTGTCCAATGAAACGCCTTGGGGATTGATGCGCTACCTGAGGCATGCGGAACAGGCAGGGCTGCCGCGGATTGTCTCGATCCAGAACCCGTACAATCTGCTCAATCGCAGTTTTGAAGTCGGTCTGGCGGAAATCGCCGAGCGCGAACGGGTGCCGTTGCTCGCCTATTCGCCATTGGCTTTTGGCGTGCTTAGCGGCAAGTATCTCAAGGGTGCGAAGCCTGCGGGCGCCCGTCTGACCCTGTTTCCGCACTATACTCGATATTCCAGTCCGTTGGCGAACGAGGCCGTCGCGGCCTATGTGGCGCTTGCGCGCGAGTTTGGCTGTGATCCCGCGCAAATGGCGCTGGCCTTTGTGTTGCGCCAGTCGTTCGTCGGCAGCGTGATCATTGGGGCGACCAACTTGGATCAATTGCGGCGCAATATCGCCAGCGCGGACCTTGACTTGTCCGACGAATTGCTGGCCCGCCTGGAGGAGGTTCAGGCGCGCTATCCGGATCCTTGTCCATGAAACAGGCGCTGAACTCGCTGTTGCATGGCGTCCGGTTGCTGGCCGTCGCAGGGTTGTTGGCGGCATGCGCGACGGCGGAAAACCACTATGATCCGATTGAGCCGGTAAACCGGGTGACGGATGGCCTGAACAATCTTGTCGACAAGGTGGCGATGAAGCCGGTGACGGCCACCTATCGGGCGATTACGCCGCTTCCCGTGCAGCGCAGCATTTCGAACTTCTATGACAACTGGGCCTATCCGAACACCGTGCTCAACGATTTCCTGCAAGGCAAGGGACGCCAGGGCGTGCAGGATTTGGGGCGCTTTCTGGTCAACTCCACCATTGGCATTGCCGGATTGTTCGATGTGGCGAGTTCCATGGGTCTGGAGAAGCACGAGGAAGACTTCGGTCAGACACTGGCTGTCTGGGGGGTGCCGCGCCTGGCCTATATCGTCTACCCCTTCCTTGGCCCGAACTCGTTGCGCAAGACCCCGGATCTGGTCACCTCAACGCTGACCAACGGGTTGTTTTGGGTTTCCCTGGCGGTGGCGCCGCCCGCTGCGCTGACATTGACCGCGCTGCGTTATATCGATCTGCGATCGCGTGCGATGTCGGCGACGGATATGCGCGACGAATTGGCCCTGGATCCCTATGTTTTTACACGCGAGGCTTGGTTTCAGGCGCGCGAGCATTTGATTCATGACGGCGCGACGTCGGGGGAAAGCGATGGCTGGGGCGATGACGATCGGTGGGATGACGAAGATTGGAGCGAGACGCCCGCGGAAACGCTCGCGGTCGCTGCTGCACCGTCGCGGGCGCACGGCGCGATTGGCGTCGATGGTGCCAGCCCGGCACGCGCGGAAGTTGGACAGCAAGCGCCGGTTTCTCGCCAGGGGCGGGTGCGTTTATATCACGTCATCCTGACTTCCCATGCGGTGTACGCGGAAGCGCTGCGCCAGCAGGTGGCGTTGCGCAAACTACGCATTGCAACACGGATCGAGGCGGTGACGATTCACGGTCGTCGTTGGTACCGGGTTCAGCTGCCTGATCCGCTGCCGATCGAAAAGGCGGCGCGCATGCTGGATGAAATGAAGCGTCGCACTGGGCTTGCAGGCGCTTGGATCGCGCCGGCGCAATCGCCATGAGGCACGAGCGGTCGCAAAGCGGATTCCCTCGCTTGCGGCAGCCTGTTAGGCTTGCCCCATCGTTTCTGTGAGGGGGGCGCCCGTGGGTGTTCTGGATGGAAAGAAGGGCCTTGTTCTGGGTGTGGCGAATGAGAAATCCATTGCCTGGGGCGTGGCGCAAGCATGCCGGCGGGAGGGTGCGGAGCTTGGCTTCAATTATCTCGGGGCGGCCTTGGAGAAGCGTGTGCGGCCATTGGCTGAGAAGGTGGGCGCCTCGTTTGTGGCGCAGCTTGACGTAAGCGATGATGCGCAACTGGATGACTTCTTTGCACAGGTGGAGCGGCAGTGGGGTGAATTGGATTTCATGGTGCACTCCATTGCCTATGCCAACAAGGATGCCTTGAAGGGCAATTTCCGCGACACTACGCGGGCGGATTTCCATTTGGCGCTCGATGTCTCGGCCTATTCCTTTATTGCCTGTGCTCAGCGTGCCGCCCGTTTGATGCGTCCTGGCGGGGCAATGTTGACCATGAGCTATCTTGGCGCGGTGCGCGCGGTACCCAACTATAATGTCATGGGCGTGGCCAAGGCCGCGCTGGAGTCGGCTACCCGTTATCTTGCCCATGATCTCGGCCCGGAAGGCATCCGCGTCAATGCGATTTCCGCCGGCCCGATTCGGACGCTTGCCGCGTCCGGCATTGGCGATTTTCGTAAGCTGATGGACAAGGCCGCGCGGGGCTCGATGCTCAAGCGTACGGTGACCCAAGAGGAAGTGGGCAATGCGGCGGTATATCTGCTATCGGATTGGGCCTCGGGGGTGACCGGCGAGGTGCATTACGTCGATGCGGGCTTCAGCGTCGGCGCGGGCGATCCGGGCTGCGCATAAGTGTCCGGCTCCAGCTTCGGGCAGATTTTCCGGGTTTCCACGGCCGGGGAGTCGCATGGGCCGGCATTATGCGCAATCGTGGAAGGGTGCCCGGCGGGACTGCCGCTGAGCGAGGCGGACATTCAGCCGGATTTGGATCGCCGTCGCCCCGGTCAATCGCGGTACACTACGCAGCGGCGCGAGGCGGACCAGGTGGAGATCCTCTCCGGCGTGTTCGAAGGCAAGACCACCGGCTGCCCCATCGCGCTGTTGATTCGCAATACGGACCAACGCAGCAAGGACTATGCCGAGATCAAGGATAAGTTCCGCCCAGGGCATGCGGACTTCACCTTCTATGAAAAATATGGCATCCGCGATTATCGCGGGGGTGGGCGCGCCTCGGCAAGGGAAACGGCGATGCGGGTGGCGGCCGGCGCCATCGCGCGCAAGCTGATTCACCATTTGATCGGCGTGCGCATCATCGGTTGGGTTGATCAACTGGGGCCGATCCGTGTGCAATCTTCGCGCTTTGATGAGCGAGAAATCGGAAACAACCCCTTTTTTTGTCCCGATGCGGTTGCCGCTGTCGAGATGGCGGAGTATCTGGACGCGCTGCGCAAGGAAGGAGACTCGGTTGGTGCCGCGGTCGTGGTCGAGGCGCGCAACATGGTTCCCGGCCTGGGCGAGCCGGTGTTCGACAAACTGGATGCCGATATTGCCAAGGCCATGATGAGCATCCAGGCGGTCAAGGGCGTGGAGATCGGAGACGGCTTCGCCTGCGTCGAAGCACATGGTTCCGAGTTTGGCGATGCGATTCGCCGGGATGGTTTCGCGACCAATCATGCGGGCGGTGTGCTGGGCGGCATTTCCAATGGCGATACGATTCGCGTGCGCTTGGCCTTGAAGCCGACCTCGTCGATTCTCCGTCCTCGTCCCACCATTGATGTGCGCGGGGAGGAGACGGATATCATCACCAAGGGCCGGCATGATCCCTGCGTGGGCATTCGTGCCGTGCCGATTGCCGAGGCCATGTTGGCGTTGGTGCTAGCCGACCATGTCCTTCGTCATCGCGCCAGCCGGCTCTGAGTCATGCACCAGGCTTGGCCAGCCTTCCCGGAATGTCGGGTAATGCAGTTGGGGGAGCAGCGTATGCAAGCGGGCGTTGTCGATGCGCTTGCTGTCTTGAAAGAAGGCGAGCGCACGGCGGGACAATACCTTGGTTGCTTCCTGGGGGGATAGGATTCGCGGGGCAGGCGCGCCGATATAGCTTGCAAGCTCGCATGCGTATTGCTCATGGGGAAGCGGGAGATCATCGGCCACGTTCAGGATGCGACCAGGTGAGGGGTGTTCGAGCGCGGTGCAAAGCGCCGCCACGATATCCACAATATGAACGCGGTTGCTGTAGTGCGGCGGATCCCAACGAACCACGGCATAATTGCCGCTGCGAAGCTTGGCCAGGATGTTGCGCTTCGGTCCATAGATGCCTGCCAGGCGAAAGATCTCAACCGGCATCCCGCTGTTAAGCCAGGCACGCTCGGCCAACAGGCGCTGTTGTCCCCGCCTGCTGGTGGGATGGCAGGGAGATGCTTCATGCACCCAATCGCCCCCCGCGTCACCATAGACACTGGTGGTGGAAAGATAGCCCGCCCAGCCCAGTCGGTGACAGTGCGTTGCAAGATACGCGAGCCACTCCGATTGCATTTGGCGAATGCCATCACCCGTGCCGACAAGCGGGATCGAATCAAGCACCGCATCGATGCTGTGCAGCAGGGTTGGCGGCAGCGCACGGGGATCCCGCACGATCAGCGGCGTGATGCCGGCCGCGTGCAGCGCGCGCGCGCGTTCCGCGCTGCGGGTTGTGCCAAATACCCGCCATCCGCGCGCGTGCAGGGTTTGACCAAGCCATGTACCGCAATAACCGCAGCCAAGAATAAGTATACTCGGCATGTTCAGAATGCCTGACCGGTGCCGAGATAAAAGCGCCAGCGGTGGGTGGCAAAGCCGTAGGCGGCATCGCCGCGCAACGTGCCATGGATAAGCCAACGAAGTGTCCAACGGATACCCGCGCCAACACCGATGAACGTGTTTTTGCCGGCATAGGCGTAGCTTCGCCCGGGCAGGAGGCCGACATCGGCGAACGGCACCAGTTGAATGTTGCCGTCTTGCCAGGGGAGGAAACGGCCTTCCAGCGAGCCGATCAGGTATGACTTGCTCTGCACCTCACCGGGATAATAGCCGCGGATGCCATTGCGGTTGCCCAGATCAAAGAGGCCGTCGCGCAGGACTTCGCCGGTTGCTAGCCCCGCCTCCAGGCGGTAGTTGATGGTATCATGGCCGTGGATCGGTTGATAGTTGCGCCAGGAGAGCGTCTGCCTTAGCACGTGAATGGTGGAGCCAAGCCACTTTGGCGCATAGGAGGCCTGATAGTCGAAGGCCGTGCCCCGGATCCATGTGATGCGGTCGTCGAGTTGGCGATAACTGGCCCCGGCCAAGATGGCATGTTTGCGCGTACCCTGAACGTCGGCTTGCGGGGGGCCGGCAAGCAGATGAAAGTTGGTATGGTTGAGCGAGAGGCCGAACGAAAGGCTCCAGCCTTCGTCCGGCACAGGGCCGAGCCCATAGTCTACGCTGAGGGCAATATTGTTGCCGCTTTGCAGGTATTGCGCCACCAGGGCGCCTTGCTGGTAGGAATCGAATAGAGCATTGCCCCGGCTGCCGCTCAGATGCAGGTTCCACATCGAGTCGCGAATGCGCAGCCAGTCGTAGCCGGCCTGGTACGAGGTGCCGTTGAGGTTGGAGAAGTTTTTGCCCGTATCGCGGATGTAGGCCAGGTGCAGATGATGATTGAGGCCCCAGAAATTGTATTCGTCCAGTGCCATGCCGGCGGAAGAATCGCCATTGTCCTTGCGTGAAAATTGCGGCAGCAGCCACAGCGACCAGCGTTCGCGAACGATGATATGGACTATGCCCCGATGGTCAGGGGGGCGAATATGGACTTCGCTGAACAGGCCAAGGTTGCGCAGCCAGCGTTCACCGGTTTCGGCCATTGATGGCTGCCATCGATCGCCGGGCCGAAAGGGAAGCTGGCGCAGAACGGTGCGTGGCCGAGTGCGTTCGAGTCCCTCGATCGTGATATCCTGAATTAGCTGTGGCGCCTTGTCCGCGATAAGCGGAGCGGGCCCAGCGAACATCAGCAGCGCAAATAGCAATGCCAGCGCCAAGTTGGCCGCTTGTTTCGATGCTCCCTCCCACGCTGCTTGCATACTCTCATTATAGGCGTTGCGGCGGGAATATGAATATTGACATCATGGCCAGTCGATCTATCATGGTTGTTATGCGATTCTTGTTTGCCTTGCTGCTTGTGTGCGCCCGGCTGGGACAGGCCGGGGCGGCGACCGATGATGCACGCGCGGTGATTGCGCAGGTGCAGGAACGCTTGCGGGCGGATGCCAGTTGGGCCCGGTACGAGATGCATATCGTCACGCCGGAGTGGCAGCGGAGCTTGCGTTTTGACGCCTGGGATGATCGCAAGGGGCGGCGCTTCCTGATTCGCATGCGCGCGCCGCGCAAGGAGCGCGGGGTATCCTGGCTGAAGGATGGTGCCAATCTGTGGATGTATCTGCCAAGGCTGGAGCGGGATATCCGCATTCCGCCGTCGATGATGCTGTCCTCCTGGATGGGATCGGATTTCACCAACGACGACCTGGTCAAGATGGAGTCGCTGGTCGACGATTATCGCCATCGCATCCTGGCGGAAGATGGACAGACGATTACGATCGAGTCGCTGCCGCGACCTGAGGCGGCGGTTGTCTGGGGCCGGATTGTGCATGTCGTGGGGCGAGATGGATTGCCGCGGCAGGATGATTACTACGACGAGCATGGCCGACATGTGCGTCGTCTGATCTTCTCGGCTCCAGCGGTGATGGACGGGAGGCGCATCCCGACCCGCTGGGTCATGATCACTGACGCCAAGCCGGGGCATCGTACCGAGCTGATTCTGAAGGATGTGCGCTTCAATCCGCCGCTACCGGATGAATTGTTCACCCGGGCCAATCTGCGACGCGGGTTGGATTGAGATGTTGGCGCTGGCGTGGCGGAACGTACTGCGCCATGCGCGCCGCAGCGCACTTACCATGCTGGCCGTGGCGTTGGGGCTTTGCGCATTGATCTTTCTTTGGGGATTCAACGATGGCGTGCACAACGCGATGATGCGTAATTTGCAGGAGGTCATCGTTGGCAGCCTGCAGATTCATCGCCAGGGTTTTTTTCATCATCCACGTTTAAGCGATGAGTTGCCGAACCCCGCGCGGGTGCATGCATTATTGCGCCAGCGGGGGCTTGATCGCTATGCGGATCGGCTGCGTACCTTCGCGCTTGCGGCGGGTGCCGATGTGTCGGAAGGGCTGGTGCTGTTGGGGGTGCATCCCGCGCTGGAAATGCGCGTGACGCGTCTGGCGCAAAAGGTGGCCAAGGGGCGGTTTTTGCGCGACAACGACGAGGCCGCCTGTGTGCTCGGTCGTACAACGGCGCGCAATCTCGGTGTTTCGGTCGGTGATTCGCTGGTGTTGCTCAGCGAGGATCGCTATGGCGCGCTCGCGGCGGAACGGGTGCGGCTGGTGGGAATCATTGACAGCGGGGAAATGGGGATCGATCGCGGACTGGCGATCGTCCCACTGGGATTCTTGCAGCGAATGCTGGCCATGAGTGGACGGATTTCCGGTGTGGTCCTCCAATTGCCGCGCGCGCGACTGGAACAGGAGACCATGGCCCTGCGCACCGCGCTGGGCGACGGTTACGAGGTGCTGCGCTGGTATGACATGTATCCGATGATGAAGCAGTGGGTCGAACTGGAAGACGGCTTTTATTATATCTTTCTGTCGATCGTGCTGCTGATTGTCGCGGCCGGCATCATGAACACGGTGCTCATGAGCATGCTGGAGCGCATTCACGAGTTTGGCGTCATGCTGGCGCTTGGCTGCCGGCCATGGCGGCTGGCTGGCATGGTGGTGATCGAGGCGATGATTCTGGGTTTTGCCGGCGTGCTGTTGGGTGCCTGCGCCGGATTGCTGCTCGTATCCTATTTTCACGATGCGGGTATCGACCTTTCCCACCAGATGACCACCATTACACGTTTTTATATCGAGCCGGTCGTGCGGACCGAGATCAATACTGAGCATTTGGTGGATACGGTTTGTTCCGTGTTGCTGGCCGCCGTTTTGGCGTCCGTGTGGCCGGCATTGCGCGCGATGCGGCTGGAGCCGGTGGAGGCCATCCATCATGTATGAGTCGATGGGGGAGCGATGCTGATCTATCTTCGCCTGGGATGGCGGAATCTATGGCTGCACCCTTGGCGCAGCGCATTGACGTCCGTTGCGTTGGCCATCGGTATCGCGGCGCTGATTTTTCTTACCGCCTTGAATGAGGGTTGGATGCAGCAGGTCAAGGGCAATTTTGCGCTGACCTTAACCGGGCATGTGCAGATTCATGCGCGCGGCTTTGAGCAGTCGCATCGTTTGGCGGACAGTATCCGTCATCCCGACGCCGTGATCGACTACCTGCGGAAACAGGCGGGCGTTATGGAGGTTGCGCAGCGGCTCCGCGTTTCAGGGCTGGCGTCGAGTGCCGAGGGCAATGGCGGTGCCTATATCTATGGCGTCGAACCAGAGGTGGAAAGGCGGCTCAGTCGCCTGGCCGAGATGCTCAGCGCGGGGGCATGGCTTTCCCCGCGTGGCGGGCATGAGCTGCTGTTGGGCGATGGCTTGGCGGACCGCTTGCACGTTGCGCTTGGCGACAAGGTTGTGTTGATGGCCAGCATGCGCAATGGGGAGATCGCCTCGGAGGTGTTTTGGGTGCGTGGCCTGCTGCATAGCGGCGTGCTGGATATCGATGACTCGATGGCGATCGTGCCGCTTGGCATGGCGCAGCATTGGCTGGGGATGGGGGAGGGTGTAACGGATATCGTGCTTCGCGCGCGGGATGCGGAGGCTGTGCCCGCGCTGGTGCGACATTTGCGCCAGCATCTTGATCCTGGGACATGGGAGGTTTTGAGCTGGAGCGATATTGATCCGATGGCGCAGCAATGGGCGGATTTCGCGGATGCATACACGTGGGTTGTATTGCTGATCGTGATCCTGGTCGTGTTGGCAGAGGTGCTGAATACGATGTTGATGGGGTTGCATGAGCGCGTGCGCGAGTTCGGATTGATGGCCGCGCTCGGTGTACGCGCGCGGCAACTGTTTGTGATGGTGCTTTGGGAGACCGTTCTGCTCGTGTTGTTTGGAGGAACGATCGGGCTGCTGCTTGGCGGTGCGTTGGTCTGGTGGTACGGCCTGGTGGGCATCGATCTGTCGCGCTTTGCGGTTGCCTTTTCTTTCATGTACATGGAGCCGGTCATTCATCCGGCGCTGACCGTGGAAAGCTGCGCACGCATTCTGGGGGCGGCGCTCTGTGGCGCCCTGGTGGCTGGCGTCCTGCCGGCGTGGCGCGCGGCGCGACTTGAGCCTGTTGAGGCCTTGCGGGAGTGGTGACATGGCAATGATTGAGGCGGAACATTTGCGGAAGCATTATCGCAGTGGCGATGCGCGGGTCATGGCGCTGGACGATGTGTGCCTCACCATCGAGGCGGGTGCCTTTGTCGTGCTGGCTGGCCGGTCCGGTTCCGGCAAGACGACCTTGCTGAATATGCTGGGAGCGCTCGATCGTCCGGATGCGGGTGCTTTGCGTATCGCGGGCCATGATCTGTTGGCGATGAATGCGGATGAGCGTGCGGCGTTTCGCCTTCATCATCTGGGCTTTGTGTTTCAGGCGTACAATCTGATTCGTGTGCTCAGTGCGCGGGAAAATGTCGCCTATGTATTGCAACTGCGTGGTATGGGGCGGCGCGAGCGCCTGTCCTTGGCCGACCATTGGCTGGCGGAGGTTGGGCTGGCCGAATTTGCCGACCGTCGACCGGATCAGATGTCGGGGGGGCAGCAACAGCGGGTGGCGGTTGCTCGTGCCTTGGCGGCGAAGCCGGATCTGGTGTTGGCCGATGAACCGACGGCCAACCTGGATTCCCATACCGGTGCCGAACTGATCGACCTGATGCGCCATCTGAACGAACGCGAGGGGACAACCTTTGTGATCGCCTCCCATGATCCGGCGGTGATTGCGTCCGCGCGCATGTTGGTGACCATGCAGGACGGTCGCATCGTCTCGCTAGAGGAACGGTAGTGGCGTGGCGCGGTGGTCTCTGCGCCGTGCTGTTCTGGTGCCTGGCGCAATCGGCGGCGATGGGCATGGAGCTCGGCGGCGAATACACCCAATTGCTGTTTGCCACCGATGATACCCTTGGCCGGCGTGTCTATACCGATATGCATCGGTTGCGGTTGAACGGGCATGGCGGTCGCGGCGCATGGTCGTGGAGGGTGAGCTACGACCAGGAATTTTGGCTCGGCGGCTTGATGCGCGATCCATGGTTTCGTTCCGCGTTCGCGCGACCCTATCCCACCTGGCTGGATGCCACGGCGACGCTTGCAAGCGGGCGGTCCTATGTTTGGCGCCATCACCTCTATCGCGGCTGGTTGCGGATGGAGCATGGGGCATGGCAATGGACCTTGGGGCGGCAGCGTATCGCCTGGGGTTCC
>RFFT01000077.1 GCA_003696795.1 Zetaproteobacteria bacterium
CCCAGGCTGCGAACTTGCCGATCGATGAGCTGATCGTCGTCGATGGCGGCTCCAGCGATGCCACCTGCGAGCTACTCCATGCGGCCAAGGTTCGTTGGATTCGGAGTGCGCCAGGCAGGGCGCAACAGATGAATGCCGGCGCACGCCTGGCCACGAGCGATATTCTTCTTTTTCTGCATGCGGATACGGCGATTGATGCAAGCGCGATCGAAGCCATGAGACAGGCCATGCGCAGTGATCCGGATGTGGTCGGAGGGCGGTTCGACCTGCGCTTGAGCGGCAGCCATCCCGCCTTGCGGGTGATCGAGTGCATGATCAATTTGCGCTCGCGCCTTACCCGCATCAGCACCGGCGATCAGGCCATGTTCGTGCGTCGCGCCGTGTTCGCTCGGCTTGGCGGCTTCCCGACCTTGCCTTTGATGGAGGACGTGGCCTTCAGCCGCATGCTCAAGCGCACAGGGCGCATCGCATGTCTGAAGGCCAGAGTGTGCACCTCGAGCCGGCGCTGGGAACAGCATGGCTTGGGCCGAACCGTGCTCTTGATGTGGTGGCTGCGCCTGCTGTTTTGGCTGGGTGTGCCGCCGGCGAGACTTGCGCGCATGTATCGCCATGCCCGCTGATATCCGCATCGTCATCATGGCCAAGGCGCCGCGCGCCGGATACGTGAAAACCCGTATGTGTCCGCCGCTTAGGCCAAAAGAGGCGGCAAGACTACATGAACGTATGTTGCGCACCGTCCTGCGGCGTGCGCAGCGGTTGTTTGACGAGGTGTGGCTGGCGACCGATGTGCCCGAACATCCCATGTTCGCCACGCTAACCGGAGTGCGCGTGCTGATGCAGGGAGGAGGGGACCTGGGAGCGCGCCTTAGGCGCATGTTGCGGTTCAGTCACGGCCTTGACGCCCGTCCCATCCTGTTTCTTGGCGCCGACTCGCCGCATATGCCCGACCAGCGCTTGCTGCAAGCCGCCAGCGCCATGCATAGGTACGATGTGGTGATCGGGCCCGTTGAAGACGGCGGCTATGACTTGATCGGTCTCGGTGGACCATACACGGAGGTTTTCAAGCGCATCGATTGGGGTAGCGACCAGGTTTATCGACAAACACTACGCCGCTGCGAAGAGATCGGATTGCGATGGCACGCCTTGCCTATGTTTTTCGACTTGGATACCTATCAGGATGTTTTGCGCGCAGGCAATGCCTGGTCAAGCTGATGCCAGGTGTGAGCAACAGGGTTGCTTGAGCAATTGACCAAGCTGCGGCGGAGAACCTTCCTCGCGATAGATGCAGCGGGAACAGGATTGGGAACAGGACAGCATGGATTGGATCATGCCGACGAGACGATCGAGGCGAAAAGGCTTCAGCAACAGAGCACAGGAGCGGACAGCGAAAGAAGGGGAATCAGGCGGGCTGCCGGTGATCAACAACGTTTTCGGACGAATGCGCATGTCCCACAGGCGATCCACCAGCTGCAAGCCGTTCATCCCTCCCAATTCAATGTCCACGATCATCAGATCGGGCGCATGGAATTCGGTAGTGTATACATAACGCAGGTAGCGCTCGGCATGCGGAAAACAGAAAATGCAGAGATGATGGTCAATCGTGGCACAGCATTCACGCAAGAGGACACGCATGCCGGCATCGTCTTCGAGGATATGGATGTTCACGCCTGCTCCAACTTGTATCAAATCTGAAAGGCGTGGTAATGTAGCGCACGGCAAGTGAAAATAAATTCGACTATGGTATGCCCTACGAAAGTACCATTGTTCTGGGAAGGAAAAGAAATAGGTTGCGCCGGCAATGCGCATTCTCATCGTCGATGACCACCCGTTGTTTCGGGAAGGGATAGTTCATCTGCTGGAAGATATGGGAATGACCCATGAATTCTTGCAGGTTAATAGCCTTGCAGAGGCGCAGCGCGCGCTGGAGCGTCACGGCGATGGGATCGATCTCGTGCTGCTGGACCAGGAATTGCCGGATGGTGCAGGCCTGCATTGGCTGAAAGATATCCGCACGCAATATCCGACTCTGAAGGTGTTGATGATCTCCGGATGGACGGATGTCTTGCTCATGCGCGATGCGATGCGGCTGGGGGCGGTGGGCTATATCCCGAAGACAACACAAATTGGAGTTATTTATGCGGCCATCGAGCTGGTGCTTGCCGGCGGACAGTACTTCCCGCCGGAACTCTTGGCGCAAACCACGGCGCATGAACGTGTCTCAAGCGTAAAGGATACCCTGACCGCGCGCCAGCGGCAGGTTCTGCGCCTGATCCGGCGCGGATTGTCCAACAAGGAGATCGCCCGTATCCTGGGCATCAGCGAATCCACAGTGAAAGCGCATGTCACCAGCATCTTGCGACAACAAGGGGTAAGCTCGCGGGCGCGCTTGATCAGCAGCCTGCATGAATTTTCCGAAGATGAGTAAAACTTGAGCGATTAGCACCGTGTGTCAGGCTCGGCGTTGCGCAAGCGGTGCCTGTGAAAGCCGTTTTGCTAATGTCGCATAATGTATATTATGTAAAGTTATGGTGGAAAGGAAGCCCGCAAGATGCCCGACAGAATCAAAAATAAAGATCATGTTTACGATAAGTTGAAAGCTCTAATGGAAGTTTTGCGTGAAGAATGCCCGTGGGATCGCGCGCAAACCCTCTCCTCCCTGCGTCGCTTCACGATCGAGGAAACATACGAATTGCTGGAGGCGATCGAGCGTGCGGAAACGCAGGATGCCTGGGATGCGCTACGCAACGAGCTCGGCGATCTGTTGTTGCATATCGCCTTCTATGCCCGCCTGGCCGAGGAAAAGCAACGCTTTGACCTCGACGAGGTCATTGACACGCTGATCGACAAGATGATCCGCCGTCATCCGCATGTGTTTGCCGATGCCGAACATGAACATGCGCGGTGGGAAGCGATCAAGGACGAAGAGCACCGTGAGCGCCGCTCGCTGATGGACGGGATTCCTCCGCTCCCAGCGTTGGCCTATGCGCGCAAGCTTCAACAGCGCGCCAGCCGCGTGGGTTTCGACTGGCCCAAGGCGCGCGATGTATTGGACAAGTTGCAGGAGGAAATCACCGAATTGCACCAGGCGTATGCCGCAAACGAATCCTTGGCCATCGAGCAAGAATTGGGGGATGTGTTGTTCACACTGGTGAACTGGGCGCGCAAGTGCAATATCGACGCGGAACTTGCGCTGATGAGCAGCAATCGCAAGTTCGAACGCCGTTTTCGATGCTTGGAAGCGCTTGCCGAGCACGACGGCAAGGCGCTTACTGAGATGGATCTTGATCAATTGGAGGACTATTATCGACGGGCCAAACTTGCCTGCGCCATGGAGGAACCGTCCCGTGAACGATGATCAGCAAAATGAAATGCAACTGCAGATGCCGCCGGAAATCCAGGGCGGTGTTTATGCGAACCAGACAATGGTCACCCATACGCCCGAGGAGTTTGTGTTTGACTTCATGCTCATCACTCCGCCGGTGGCCACCGTCAATGCGCGTGTCATCGTCACGCCCGCGCATGCCAAGCGCATCGCCGCCGTTCTGGCCGAAAACATTCGCAAATATGAAGCCATGTTTGGCGAGGTGGAGGCCAACCTTCCCCCCGAACCCGACACTGGCCAGATGCATTAGGACCGCGCCAACCACTCCTGAAGCAAACGTTCGGCCTCGTCAACCGCTGTCAGCAACGGTGCCTGCCCGGCTAATTTGGCCGCAATCAACGCCGCGAGCCTGCAACCCGTGCCATGGGCGGCATCCCGCGATAGCCGCAGGCGGGTGTGGGGAAAGCAGTGGCGGCTTCCATCGGGCAGGTGCAGGCGATCGACAATGTGCCCCCCCTCCTCCGGCGGCGCATGTCCGCCCTTGAGCAAGATCGCGCACTTTGGCCAGCGTGCGGCCATCGCATCCAGCAATGCCTCGCCCTGCGCTTCATGCGCACCGGTGAGCCGTTGCGCTTCCAGCACGTTGGGGGTGATCATGGTGGCGCGCTCAATCAATGCATGTAGCGCACCCATCCCCCCTTCCCGCAGCAAGTCCCAGCCGGAACTGGCGCGCAGCACGGGATCGATGATCAGCGGACGGTTGTCGTGTCTGATGGCCAGCACACCATCCAGCAAGCCGATCCGCGCCGCATCGTACAGCATGCCGGTTTTTACCACCGCGACATCGAAATAATCGAAGACCGCATGCAATTCGGCTTCCATCTGCGCCAACGGAACCGGTTCGATGCGTTGAACCGCACGCGGATGCTGTGCCGTAAGCGCGGTGATCACCGTACAGCCATGCACGCCCGCGCGCGCCATCGCCTGCACATCCGCCTGAATGCCCGCCCCGCCACCGCTGTCCGAGCCGCCGACAGCCAGACAACAAACCGGACGCCTCACCTCCCCTGCTCCCAACAAGCCACCATGCGCCGGGCCATGGCCTCGACATCGTCGGCCGCAAACAGGCCGGAGATCACCGCCGCGCAGTCCGCCCCCGCCATGCGCACTTGCGGCAGTCGGTCCAAGGTAACGCCCCCAATGGCGCAAATCGTTGCCTGCGGGAACATCTGTCGTGCCTTGGCAAGCCGGGGCAAACCGATCGGCGGCACTTCCGGCTTGCTCTTGGTCGGCCAGATCGCGCCAAACGAGACATAGTCGGCTCCTTCGTTGAGCACCTGTCGGGCAAGCATGGCGTCAGCGCGGCAGGTCACCCCGATCAGCAGAGTCTCCGCCCCCGGTTCACTGCGAATGCGGGCAATGCTGGTCAGCTCGTCGCGTCCAAGATGGACGCCATCGGCTTCCGCCTCAATCGCCATTTGCACAGAGTCGTTGATCAGCAACGTGGCGCCATACGCATGGGTCAGGGCGCGCAAGGCGCGCGCGCGCTTCAGCCCCTTTCGATAGCCGGCCTTCTTGTCGCGGTATTGCAGAATGCGCACCCCGCCCTTGAGCGCAGCTTCAGCCAGGGCAAGCAACTGCGCGGTTGAGCATCCGCTCGGCAAAATGCCGTAGATGCCGTGCAAGGCCATCGCGCTATGCCTCCACCAAGCGCAACAGTTCCTCGAAACGCGCAAGGCATATGATGCGATCGAGATACGCGCTGGGCGGCGGCTGATAACCGTGCGCGCAATGACAAATGTACAGGCAACCGGCATTCAGCCCGGCTTCAATGTCAAAAAGGGTATCGCCCACCATCACCGTTTCGCCGGGCTCAACCCGCATCGCGCGGCAGCATTCGAGCAGCATGTCCGGCGCGGGCTTCTTCGCAAATCCGTCTTCCGGCGACAGGGCATGCGCCAAATACGGCGAGATGCCAAGCGCATCGAGCACTTTGATGCGCGCCTTGGCCGGCTTGGCGGTGACCACGGACATGGGGATACCGCGCGCACGCAGTTCCTGCAACACCGTCATGACCCCGGGAAAGGGGCGGCTGAACTCGGCGGGATGGCGCGCGTAGATATCGGCAAAGGCGTGATACAGCGCCATCGTGTCTGGGTGATCCATGGGCTTGCCCAGTACGCTGGCGGCCAATTTCTGCGCCCCGCCCCCGACATGCGGCCGGGTTTCGTCCAGACTCAACTCGAAATCGTAGCCTAGTGCGCGCAGGGCGCGGTTCACATTGGCCCGAATATCGGGCAACGCGTCAACCAGCGTCCCGTCGAGGTCAAAGATAAAGGCTTTGGCGGATTGGCTCATGATGTTTCCTTTTGTTCCTGCAAGGTGCGCAACATGTCGCGCCTGGCTTCAGGGTCCTGTTCGCGCGCAACGGCTGCGCGCAGCATCTTCGTCTCGCCACCCAGGCGCGTCAATGCCCAGAAGGCATGCGCGCGGACCAGCGCGGACGGGTCATCCAACGCCTTTCGCAAGGGCGTGCGCCAGCGCGGATCGCCATCGTTGCCCATCGCGATGCACACGTTGCGCAACATGGCCGCGCGCCCCGTGCGCCGAACGGGTGATTTGCGAAAGCGCGCGCGAAACGCCTCCTCGTCGTGCAAAAACAATTGCGCGAGATCTGGCAACACATGCTCGCGACGCACGCCGAGCAGATCTTCGTCGGCGGGGACAACCTTGCGGTTCCATGGGCAAACATGCTGACAATCGTCGCAGCCGAACACGCGACGTCCGATCAACGGACGCAGGGCGTGCGGAATCATGCCTTTGTATTCGATCGTAAGATATGCGATGCAGCGCCGGGCATCCACGACATAAGGCGCCACGATGGCGCCGGTGGGGCACACATCGAGACATGCGCGACACCGTCCGCAATGCGCGCTGGCTGCGCGATCGACGGGCAGCTCGGCGGTGGTAAACAGTTCGCCCAGCAGAAACCAGGAGCCAATGTCCCGCTGGATGGTCAAGGAATGCTTGCCCTGCCAGCCCAGCCCCGCGCGTTCGGCCAGCGCGTGTTCGAGAATCGGCGCGGTGTCCACATAGACACGTTGATCATGCCTTCCCAACAAGGCATCGAGCGCGCGCGCCAACGCCTTCAGTCGTTTTTTCATGACCTCGTGGTAGTCGTCCCCTTGCGCATAGGCCGCAATCACGCCCCTCCCCTTGGCATGCAACGCCTCCGACAGGGTGTAGGCAGGCGGGTGGTGACGCATGGCCAGCGAAATCACCGTTCGCACGCCAGGCAGCAGCGCATGGGGATGTATGCGTCGTTGCAACCGTTCGCTGTCCGCCATCCAGTGCATGGTTCCATGGAAACCTTGCGCCAGCCAGCGTTGAAGCGCCGCACGATGCCAGGCTGGAATGCGGGGACGCGTGAAATGGCAAAGGGCGAAACCGTGTTCGTATGCAAGCGCGCGAATGCGCGCCTTGAGCGCCTGATCCGCTTCAGTCAATCTCGATCCGGCGACGCTCGGGATGATGCACGTCCGTACAATGCAGATGGATATGCACGGTATCCGGCGGCAGCAACTCCGCGCCACGCTCCGGCCATTCGATCAGGCATACCCATGGCGGCTGCATATATTCGCGCACGCCGATCGCCTCCAATTCATCGGGGTCGCTCAATCGATACCAATCCATGTGCGCGATGCGGCAATTCCGTCCCTCATATTCCTGGATAATGGCAAAGGTCGGACTGGGCATGGCCACATCGCGCACGCCGAGCGCACGCATCAGCGCGCGTGCAAACACGCTCTTTCCCGCGCCCAAATCGCCATGCAGTGCACATACCATGCCCGGTTTGATGCGCTTGGCGAATTCGGACGCGAAATCAACGGTTTCCGCCTCTGAATTCAGGTATCGCCGCAAGACTCAGTTCGTGGCCAACGCCTTGATGACATCATGCTTGTCGATCATGCCGACCACCTGCCCCTGTTCAAGCACGGGCAAGTGATGGATCGCATGCTCGCCCATCAGGCTGGCGACTTCGCCCAGGGTGGCGTCGGGTGCCACCGTCTTGATGTCCGTCCGCGCCAGATCCGCGGCGGTCATTGCCTGCATCCGCGCCAATTCCTGCTCGAAACGCGCTTCGCCAAGCGGGATCACCATATCAAACACCGCCAGCACCGTGGGCAGATGCAGGTTGCGCTGCTGATCGATCAAATCGCTTTCGGTAATGATGCCATACAGACGCTTGTCCTCATCCACCACCAGCAGCCCGGTGATCCCCTCCTCGGCAAACCGCCTGGCAATATCCCGCAACGGGGTGTCCAACGTACAGAATGCGGGCTGTTCATGCATGATGTCGCGCGCACGTATTGTGGTTTTCGGCATGGCGCAATCCTCCTATGACTTCCGATAAATCTCAGCGCCTGTTTGCACGAAGGTTTCGGCTTGCTCGCGCATCCCGCGGGCAATCGCCTCTTCCTCGTTCAGGCCATGCTCCTCGGCATAGGCACGCACATCCTGGGTGATCTTCATCGAGCAGAACTTGGGCCCGCACATGGAGCAGAAATGCGCCACCTTGGCCGAATCCTTCGGCAAGGTCTCGTCATGGTAGGCGCGCGCGGTGTCCGGGTCGAGGCTCAAGTTGAACTGGTCCTCCCAGCGGAACTCGAAACGCGCCTTGGACAAAGCGTCATCGCGCTGTTGCGCGCCAGGATGCCCCTTGGCCAGATCCGCCGCGTGAGCCGCGATCTTGTAGGCGATCACCCCGGCTTTCACATCCTCGCGATTCGGCAGGCCAAGGTGCTCTTTGGGGGTGACATAGCAGAGCATCGCGCAGCCATACCAACCGATCTGCGCCGCCCCGATCGCACTGGTGATGTGGTCGTAGCCGGGCGCAATATCGGTGGTCAGCGGCCCCAGCGTGTAGAACGGCGCCTCGTGACAATGTTTCAATTCCTCGTCCATGTTATGCTTGATCATCTGCATCGGCACATGCCCGGGCCCCTCGATCATCACCTGGACATCATGCCGCCAGGCGATCTTGGTCAGCTCGCCCAAGGTTCTCAGTTCGGCCATTTGCGCCTCGTCATTCGCATCGGCGATGGCACCGGGCCTTAGACCGTCGCCCAGAGAGAACGACACGTCATAAGCCTTCATGATCTCGCAAATTTCCTCGAAATGGGTATAGAGGAAATTCTCCTGATGATGCGCCAGACACCACTTGGCCATGATCGAGCCGCCACGCGACACGATACCCGCCAAACGCTTTGCGGTCAGCGGAACATAGCGCAGCAAGACACCGGCATGGATGGTGAAATAGTCCACCCCCTGCTCGGCCTGCTCGATCAAGGTATCGCGGAAAATTTCCCAGGTCAGCTCCTCGGCCACGCCGTCGACCTTCTCCAAGGCCTGATAGATCGGCACCGTCCCGATCGGCACCGCCGCGTTGCGGATGATCCATTCGCGCGTTTCATGGATGTGCTTGCCGGTGGAAAGATCCATGATCGTATCCGCCCCCCAGCGCGTGGCCCAAGTCATTTTTTCGATCTCCTCCTCGATGGAGGATGTCACCGCAGAATTGCCGATATTGCCGTTGATTTTGACCAGAAAATTGCGTCCGATAATCATCGGCTCCAGTTCCGGATGATTGATGTTGGCCGGGATGATCGCGCGCCCGCGCGCCACCTCGTCGCGCACAAACTCCGGTGTGATCACCGGCGGAATATTCGCGCCGAAACTCTCGCCCGGATGCTGCCGCGTGATTTCCCGCAGGTGTTCACGCCGCTGATTCTCGCGGATCGCAACAAACTCCATTTCTGGCGTGATGATGCCTTGCCGCGCGTAATGCATCTGGGTGACATTGCGCCCCGGCTTGGCGCGGCGCGGCTTGCGCAAATGCGCAAAACGCAGGTGCTCAAGCCGATTGTCCTCGCGTCGACGGCGTCCGTATTCGGAGCTTAGGTCCGGCAATTCCTCGGTATCGCCCCGCTCCTTGATCCAATTCAGGCGGATGGGCGGCAACCCCCTGCTTAGATCCACCTGATAGGCGGGGTCGGTATACGGACCGGATGTATCGTACACAAGCACGGGCGGGTTTTCCTCGGCGCCCATCGACGCCGGCGTCGGCGATTGGCGAATTTCACGCATCGGCACGCGAATATCCGGACGCGAGCCCTCGATATAGACCTTGCGCGAATTGGGAAAGGGCTGGCTTGCCTGCAAACCGACCTTGCTTGCTGTCTCCGCCTGTGTCGTCATGCTTCCTCCATTGTTCCATGCACTCGAAGGCGAATCATATCCGAGCGGGCAACTCGGGTATAGTCATGGTCTTTCCAAGCCCGCTTGGCTAGCCTGCGCACAATGGATATGCCGAGTTTATCGAAAACCACCGCTGAGCGCCTGCTGAATGGACATGTCATCGGCCTGCGTGCTGGCTTGCGCGTGCTCAGGCTCTCGGGCGACGGCGTGCGGGACTACTTGCAGGGACAGATCACCCAAGACATGCGCCGCCTTTCTCGCACGCAGGGCATTCATGCCTGCCTGCTCACCCCGCAGGGAAAACCCGTGAGCGAACTGTATTTGTTTGATGGCGGCGATGCGCTTTGGATGGTGGTGCCGGCCAGTCGTATGGGACAAGCGGTGGCGCGGTTGCGGCGTTTCTCGCTCGGCTATGCGCTCGACATCGCGCCGGCGGATGAGCTCGCACTTGCTTCGGTGCAGGGCAGCGACGCGGAAAGCGCGCTGCGCGCATGGCGGTTGGCCATTCCCGACGGCGGCTGGCTGGCCTGTGCCCAGGATGCGCAAAAACGATTGACCGCGGTGATGCCTGCCACACCGCGCGGATTCTGGGTCATCGCCGCGCGCGAAGCGTTGCTCGGGATATGTGCGGATCATCCGCATACGGTTGCGGAAACAGAACTGGAAGCGATGCGTATCATCCGTGGTCTCCCAAGATTTGGCGTGGATTGGGACGAGCGCGTGCATCCGCTCAACGCCAACCTGATCGAGCTTGATGGCGTCAGCTTCGACAAGGGATGCTACGTTGGACAAGAGGTGACCAGTCGCATGCGCTGGCGTGGCGGCATCCGCAAACGCCTGTATCATGTGCGCACCGCGGCGCCTCCGGTCGGCATTCCCACCCCCGTTTTCCATGATCGCACGGCCATCGGCACATTGACCTCGGCGGCCATCGATCATCAGGGGCAATGTTTCGGCATCGCCTGGCTGCCGATCGCCACCGTGGACCGGGGCAACGTGCTACACATCGAGGACGCAACCGAAGTGGAGATTCTCGACGCGTGTCACTGGTAATCAGCGAATCCAGTGCCTGATCACATCGGGCATGTGCCTGTGCGGGAAGAAGTCGATCCCCATGTGACTTTTCAACAGATATAAAACCATGATCAGGGCGGCGAGCGTGCTTAGCGCGATCAGCGCCAAACCGAACCACAGCGCGACCGATCCCAGCGCGTCGAGCATGCGCATTCCGGGCACGCGATGTCGTCGAATGCGGCGCAGACGCCGTCTCATGACAGCGGCTCCGAGACGAGGAACTCAAGGAACGAGGTATAGCCCTGATAAAGCAGCCATAGCGCAAGCGTCGCCAGTCCGCCGACAATCAGCCAGAGCAGCGGCGCGGACACCCGATCGACAATGCGCAGCATCCGCCAGCGCAAGGATTGCCAACGTCGCTTCATTGAAACTGCTCGTTCCACCAGCACTCGAAGTCCCGGATCGGCATCGGCTTGGCGAAATAATAACCCTGGATATAGGCGCAACCGCGTTGCCGCAGGTGCTCATACTGCGCGCGGGTCTCCACCCCTTCGGCAACGATGTCCAACCCCATGCTTTTGCCGATGGCCAGGATATTGTCCACCAATGCCGCGGTTTGCGCATCGCGCGTGACTTCGCGAATAAAGCTGATATCAATCTTCAGCTTGTTGAACGGGAACCGGCCGAGATAGCTGAGCGAGGCATAGCCGGTGCCGAAATCGTCCAGCGCGAGTCCCACCCCGGCATCGGTCAACTGCCGCAATTGCCGCTGCACCAGGGCCTCGTCCAGCAGCAACGTCCGCTCGGTAATTTCGATATGCAGCGCCTCCGGAGGCACATGGTGTTCGTGCAGAGTGGCCAACACATGATCGGCAAAGCCGATGCGTTGCAATTGCTGCGGGGCGATATTGAGCGCGACAAACGAAAGCGGACGCCCAAGCTTGCGGAGCCGGGCAAGCTCCCAGCACACCCTGCGCAACATGAACAAACCGATCTCGACAATCAGGCCGCGCTCCTCGGCCAGTGGAATGAACTCCGCCGGCGACACCATGCCCAATGTCTTGTCCTGCCAGCGGATCAATGCCTCGGCGCCTTCCGGCAAGCCGCTGCGCGCATCGACAATGGGTTGCAGATACACCTCGAAACTCCCCGCCTCGACGGCCTCGCGCAGCGCGGCGAGCAACACTTGCCGTCGCCGGAATTTCTGCTGCATATCCACATCGTAATAGGCCACCGCTCCCGGCCCCTGCGTCTTGGCCACACTCAACGCCGCCTCGCTGGCGTCCCAGAGATCCTGCACGCTGTCGCCATTGTCGGGATAGACGGCAATGCCGAGATAGCCATCCACGGCCACATGGTGTTCATCAACTCCAATGGGAGCGCCGATCGCCTCTCTCACCCTGTCGCATAGAACGGGAAGCTCGTCGTCGCGCGAAATCAAGGCGATGATGCCGAACTGGTCCCCTTCCAGACGCGTCAGCTCATCCCGTCGGCGCAACCTGGCGCGCAAGCGTTCGCTGATCTTGCGCAGCACATCGTCGCCGCCCTTATGTCCCAGCAAATGATTGACCTCGGCGAAATCCGCAAGGTCGATCGTGATCACCGCGATTTTTTCCCGCTTCCTGTCCGCCTGGCCAAGGCGAATGGCCAACGACTCGTGCGCCTTGGCACGATTGCCCAGCCCGGTCAACTCATCATGCAGTTGCTGATGGGTAAGCTGCTGCTGCAGCGCGCGCATCTCGGTGAGATCGAGCAACGCACCGACAAAATGGCGCGCATTCCCCGGTCGTCCAAACAGGCGCAAATGGCGTCGCGCACCGTCCCCTGCCTTGTACGGGAAATCCAGCTCGATCTCGCCATCATGCCGCACCAAGTGGCTCAAGGCATGGAACACATGCCGCCGAAGATGACGTGGCAAGCCGGTCCACAGGCCCGGCTCGCTCACGCGATGATATTCATGCGGCAGATCAAGGATGCGCCAGAACTCGGGGCTTGCGCAGAATTGTCCGCTTTCCTTGTCCAGCACCCAGCCGCCCACATGCGCCAATCGCTCGGTTTGGCGCGCCATGCCCAGCAAGTGCTGGATGTGGCGACGCAAATCGAATTGGCGCAGCACAGCCAGCAACAACTGCGCGATATCCTCGCTTTCCACCGGATTATAGCGGGGGCGGATCATATAGAGAATGCCCAACTCACCCACGGGGACGGCCATGAGGCCAAGGCCTTCGTCCACATGCGGTGCGTGACAGTGATGAACGCCCGCATCCGGCATCACCCGCCCGCACAGGCATTGATGCGCATGTGCGACTTTAGGCCATGGCTCGTCCGTGTCGCCGGTGCAGGCGAGCAGCGTGGCGCGCTCCTGGTCCAGGTCGTTGCGCATATAAAGCGCCATCTGCGTCACATCATCAAGCAATGGGCTCTGTCGCAGCATGTTGAGCGCCCGGCTTGCAAAGGTGACAAGCTCATGACTTTCGATGGCCAGTTGCAGCAAGTCCTGACGCAACTTGACCATGGCATGATCGTGAAATTGGGCGCTCAGGTCACGAAAGATACCCAGGCAGGCCGGACGCCCATGCAATTGCATGGGCGCGCGGCAGCCTTCGATATAGAGGAACTTTCCGTCTTCGCCATGAAAATGACGCCGCTCGCACTGCCGCCCGTGTGCGTCGGGCGCATCGAGCAGCAAATGCGCAAGCCAGCGCTGCGCATGTTCCCGTTCCGCCGGCGCCACCTGGCGCAAGCCCTGCCCCGGCGCGACACCCGCTCGCAACTGAAGCAACCGCTCAGCCAGAGTGTTGGCCAGTTGCACGCGGCCGTCCTGCACGATCACGATCGCTTCGGGTGTTTGGTGGATAAGCCGATCCAGGTTGTCATGCTTTTCCTTGAGCACGGCCAGGGTTTGCGCGCGCTCGCGTTCATGCACCGCCATGGCAACAATATCCGCCATAGCTGCGGCGAAATGCCGTTCATGTTCCTGCCAGTGACGCATCGGACCCAGATGCTCGCAACAGATCACGCCCCATAGCCGACCATGCACACGCACGGCCGCATCGAGCATGGAGCTGATGCCCAGGGGCTGTAGATAATCGTCGGCGAACTCACGCGTGCGCGGATCGTGCGGCGCATCGTCGGCATCGATGAAACGCGCATTGCGCATTGCCTGAAAATAGCTTGGATATTGCTCCGCATGCAGGACGGTTTGCTGCTTCTGCATTCCCCCCTTGTGGAACAGACACAACGACGTCAGGCGGGCATGGTCTTCCGACAACATCCATACCCCGCTGCGCGCAACATCCAACTCGCGCGCAAGCGCGCGGCATACCTCCTGCAACAGCTGTTGGAACGACGCTCGTCCCAGCAACTGCGCGCAAGCAACCACGGCCTGCAATTGCCGCCGCCGCTGCCGCTCCCTTTCCCGCTGCGCTAGCTGCGCGTGCTGTTCCCGGTCCACATCGCGCCACCATCCCAACGCGCCCAACACCCGCCCGTCGCGCACGACAAGCTGCCCTTCGTCCTGCAGCCAACGGTAACGAGCCTGATCCCGATGGCGCACGCGATAGCGTAGCGAATATGCTTCCGCCTCGCTGGCTTGCGCCAGCTCGGCAAAACGGGCGCGCACCGCGTCCTGATCATCGGGATGGATGCGGTGCAACCACCATTCCAACTGTCCCCGATCCGTGTCATCCAGATAGTCCTCGGGGTTGTAACCCAACATGCGCTGCAGGCCCACATCGTAATAAACCGGGCGCCAGCCCTCCTCGGACAGCTCCAACTGGTACGGGACGAGTCCGGTCGCTTCCGCCAGATGCCTCAGCCGCGCTCCTTCTTGCGTGAGCAGAAAGCGGGTGCGCAAATCATGTTCCCAGCGCCAGGCAAGCAGCAGGCTGCCGCCGACCAGCAGCGCGACCAGCACGAGGATCAGCCACAGATAATCCTTCAGCTCCCGATGCACCGCATACAACATCGACCCGCGATCGCGATAGGCGATATAAAACAAGGGAAGACCTTCCGCCCCGTCCGCCGGCGGCAGACTTGCGCGCGCATAGGCAACGACTCCGCCATCATCCAGCCGCGCGACCCCCTTGCCCTCGCGCTGCATGCGCGCCCACAGCGGGTCGCCAAACAAAAAGCCTTCCCGCATACCGGTCGCCCACGAGGCGGGCTGGCCGGCACGATAACGCCATTCCAGCGCCGGATCGAACAACCAGACCGCGTCCAGGCGCAACAGGGACGGCGGCACCGCGCTATCGATCAGCCGCGCCATCGAAAGTTCGATCAACAAGTAGCCGGCAATGCCTTGATCCTCCCCGCGCAGCGGCCTGAACAGATAGAGAAGACCCTGCTGCGCATCGACGCGCAAGCCCGGCTTTTTATCCCCGATTCCGGGATGCCCGAGATAATTATCCCCACGCTCGAGCAACGATACCGGCTTCTCCCCCTGCCACTCCACGCGTATCCATTCGCGCAAATGGGGATTGAGAATGGTAAACGAACGATACGCGACATCATGGGAGAGAAAGTCGCGCAAATCCGAGGCCAGCTCGAGTCGCCCCTCATGCCCCGAGATAAGATGCTGTTCGCTCTCATCCTGGATCAACTCGGCCATGTTCAAGACATTTTGCCACTGGTCGCGCAGCGATTGCGCAAAGATTTCAACATCGCGCTGGGTTTCACGCAGCGCAAGCGTACGCACCTCCTTGACTCGTTGCTGATATACCATGAACAAGGTGCCCGCCACCACCAGCGCGACGACGAACAAGGCGAACAGCGTGCGTGCAAGCAGGCCCGAACGAAATCCACCGTAGATCAGCGGTTCATCGAACCCGGCATAATCGGGTTGATAGCGAAACATCCACACCCCATCGGAGGTTTTGGACAATTCAAGATGAATTAAACGTACAGGTCAAGCGGTCATTCCCCTGCTGCGCCCTTGACTTCGCGCTGCTAGCCTCGGCGCATGACCGACACCGCGCTACGCATCGCCCAGGAACTGATCCGTCGTCCGTCCATCACGCCGGAGGATGGCGGCTGCCAGGATTATCTCGAATCCCTGCTGCATCCACTGGGCTTCCGGCGGACGCGGGTGGATGCGGGCGGGGTCACCAACAGCGTCTTCTTCCGCCCCGGCGAACGTGACGGCACCCTCGCCTATGCCGGGCATACGGATGTGGTGCCGCCGGGGCCGCGCGATGCCTGGCCGCATCCCCCGTTCTCCGCGACGATCGAGGACGGCGTCTTGCACGGACGCGGCGCACAGGACATGAAAGGGGGCATTGCCTGCTGGATTGCGGCGATGATGGATCTCGTGCGCGCCCACCAACCGCTGCCCTCGCTGCAGTTGCTGATCACCTCCGACGAGGAAGGCGAA
Source organism: Zetaproteobacteria bacterium (assembly GCA_003696795.1). Classification (GTDB taxonomy): domain Bacteria; phylum Pseudomonadota; class Zetaproteobacteria; order Mariprofundales; family Mariprofundaceae; genus J005. Next base: position 15,966 of record RFFT01000077.1, read on the forward strand.
TCCGTCGACGGCACCATTCGACTCGTCGAGCATCTCCAGCGGCACGATCTGCTGCCCGATGCCGCGATCGTCGGCGAACCCTCTTCGCACAAGCGCGTGGGCGATACGATCCGGCGTGGCCGCCGCGGCGTGGTGCAAGCGCGTATCGGCTTTCTCGGGCAACAGGGGCATTCGGCCTATCCACAGGATGCGGACAATGCGATTCATCATGCCGCCGAGGCGCTGGCGCGCATCGTCGCCATCGACTGGGGCGCGCCGCTGCCCGGCTTTCCCCCCACCACCTGCCAAATCACCAATATCCACGGCGGCACGGGAGCAAGCAACGTGATTCCGGGCACATGCGAAGCACTTCTCGACATCCGCTACAATCCCGCCAATGATTTCGCGCACATTCGCGAAACGCTCGCCCGCGCAATCGAGCCGGCCAGGGTCGAGCTCCATGTCGACCATGTGGCCAACGCCTTCGTCACCGCGGACGGCCCGTTCCTCGATCTGGTGTGCGCGGCGATTCGTCGCAGCACCGGACTGGAAGCCAAACGCGATACCGGCGGGGGCACCTCGGATGGGCGCTTTCTTGCCAGCGCCGGCGTGCCGGTCGCCGAGCTGGGGCTCACCAACGGCACCATCCACCAGGTCGGCGAATGCGTGGCGGTGGAAGAACTCCGCGTCCTGACCGGGATTTACCGCGACATCATCATGCATTTCGAGAGGCATTCATGAACGAGAAACTGGGGGCAACCCGCCATCACCCTTCGCGCAAGCTGGAGACCTTTCCCAACCCGAATCCGGAGCGCGATTACCATATCCGCATCGATTCGCCGGAATTCACCTGTCTGTGTCCGAAGACAGGCCAGCCGGATTTCGCCGAAATCAAGCTGGATTATGTGCCGGATCGGCTGTGCGTGGAGCTGAAATCGCTGAAACTCTATTACTGGAGTTTTCGCAACGAGGGCCACTTTCATGAGCAGGTAACCAACCTGATCGCCAACGACCTGATTCGCGTGCTGGATCCCCGTTACCTGAAAGTCACCGCCGTATTCAACGTGCGCGGGGGCATCTATACCACGGTCGAAGTGGAGCACAAGAAGTCTTGATGGTCCTTCCATTCACCAAAATGCAGGCCCAGGGCAACGATTTTGTGATCATCGACAACCGTGACGAACGCCTGCCCGAGGCACGGGAAGACTGGATTCGCCGTGTGGCGGAACGCCGCTTCGGCATCGGTTGCGATCAGGTGCTGTATCTATTGCCCGATGAGTACAGTGCTGCGCGCATGTTGATCTTCAACAATGACGGAAGCATGGCGGCCAATTGCGGCAACGGCTTGCGCTGCGCGGCCCGCCTGCTGATGGATCGTCTCGGCACGCGCGCGCTGCACATCGCGCTGAAAGACCGCACGGTCGCCGCCGAGGCGACGGACAACGGCATCCGCGTGCACATGGGGCAGGCGCGCATCGAAGCGGAAACCGAGGCCCATGTCGATGTCCACCTGGGGAATCGGCATCGCGTGTTCTTCGAGGCCACCGAGCCGCTTCCGTCCGACCGGAATATCGAAATCATCAGCGGGCGTATCGCAAACCATGCCTGGATCGACATCATCGAGCGCGGAGCCGGACGTACCCTGGCCTGCGGTTCCGGCGCCTGCGCTACCGCGGTGGCCATTTGGCATCGCGAACAATCGGTGCGCCCGCTGGTGGTCGAGATGCCCGGAGGGGCGGTCGAGGTTTCCGGCACGCCCGAAGCGCTGCGGCTTACAGGTCCTGTACACTATGTGTTTGAGGGGACTTGCCGACTCGATGCCTTGATTGAGGCGCCGTCGGGCGCAGCCTGAGCAAAGCGCCAAAACCGCCGTCCGCTTCCGGTGTATAATCGCCGAGCCTGTCGGCGCGGTATACGGCCACGACGGGTTCGAACCATAGGGGGATATAGACCATGTCCCGCCGCATGGCGCGAATCACGCGCGCATACAACGCCTTGCGTCGCGTCATATCCTCGCTGCGCAGCGCCTCGTCCAGCCAGGCATCGACCTCGGCATTGGCATAGCGACCACGGTTGGCACCTGCCGGCGGCCACATTCTGGAATGAAGAATCCAGCGATAAATATCAGGGTCATGGACCCCTACCCAGGACAATCCATACAACTGGAAATCGCCCTGTTTGATGCGCGTGTAAAACGCGCCCCATTCCATGGATTCAATCGTCACCCGCACCCCGATCCTCCGCCACATGGCGGCCAAGGCTTGGGCGAGACGCAAACGAAGCGGATCCGCACTGGTGCGATAGGTCAGCCGAAAACGCACACCATCCTTGCCACGCGGATAACCCGCCCGGTCGAGGAGCTGTTCGGCACGGCGTGGCGCGAACGGCAACGGAGCCAGCCGCACGCTTGCCCAATGCATCGGCGCGAGCACCGTTTCGGCCAGACGCGGCAAATCGGCGAACAGGGCGCGCTTCAGCAAGGCCCGATCCAGCGCCATGGCCAGCGCTTGGCGCACGCGCACATCGCGCAGCACCGGATCGCGCAGATTGAATCCGATATAGGAGAAGGTGGTGGAAGTCCGGCTGGCAAGGCGCACATCCGCTTGCCGCGTCAGATAAGGCAACAGATAGGGCGGCAAATCGTTCTGGATCAGGTCCAGTTCGCCGCGCGCCAGCTTCAATGCGCGCGTGACGGGATCCTTGACACGCACGAAACGCAGCACGGCGCGATCCGTCTCAAGATCCAAACGGTCATCGCGCCAGGACCGCACACGCGCGGGACCGCAGCCGACCATTGCCTCGCCCGCCAGCGCCGGTCGCCGCGCCAAGGACGCGGGCAGAATGCCGACATCCAAATGCGATAACAAGGATGCATCGGGATCGCTCAACTCGATACGCAACGTATAGCGATCTTCCACCGCAATGCGTCGGATGGCCGCAAGCCGCATGCGCAGCGGGCTGGCATGCGCCGGTTCCAGAATATAGCGCAAGGTAGCCGCCACATCGTCCGCGGTCACCTCCGATCCATCATGAAAGTATCGCCCGCGCCGTAGCTGGAAGCGCCAGATGCGGGATGCAGGATGCGTCCAGCGCGCAGCCAAGGCGGGCCGCGGCCGAAAGCGCGCATCGCGCGCCACCAATCGACAATGCACCAACCGTTGCACTCGCTCGGACGCGGCATCGGTGCCGAAACGGGGATCGAGCGTCATCGGCAAATGCGCAACCCCGACCCGCAGCAACGGCAACGCCTCCGCTTTTACGGCTGCGACGAGGAACAGCACAGCGACGAGAACCGTCGCAGCACCCCTTAGCGGGTCCACAGACTCATCGCCTCGACATGGCCGGCGCCTGGAAAGAGATCGAGCGCCCGCAACGCGCGCAGGCGATAGCCCTGCGTATGCAACAAGCGCGCATCGCGCGCGCCGGCGGCCACATCGCAATTCACCATGATGATCATGCCGGGCAATAGCGCATGCATCATCGCACACACGGCCTTCGCTCCCTTGCGCGGAGGATCGAGGATCAAGGCATCCGCCGCCACCCATTCCGCCCGTTGCCGGGGGGCAAACAGATTGCACGCGATGAATTCGCCAGCCACCCTCAACCTGCGGGCATTGAAGCGCGCGGCGCGGACACTCGCCGCGTTGCCCTCGGCGCCCGCCACCCGCGCGCCCAGAACATGCGCGGCGGGAAGGGAAAGATTCCCCGCGCCGCAAAACAGATCAACGATCCTCCGGCAATCCTTGGGCAACCATTGTTGCACCTGGCGCACAAGCGCCCGATTGCCCGGCTGACTTCCCTGCACGAAATCGCAAGGCCCAACCGCCAGCGACACTTCTCCGGCCCCAGCTGGCACCCGATCGTGCAGCGTGCGCACGGGACGCCGCATCGGTTGTACCTCCTCGCCATGTCGCCACCACCACTGCGCGCCTTCGAATTCCGGCCATTCCGGCAGATTCGGCATTGCGCGTTCCGCCTCAAACACCACATGCATGCCGTCGGCAAGCAAGGTGGCCTGCACCGAGCGCACCGCATCCGGAAGGCGCGACTCCAGCCAGACCCGCAACCGATTCAGCGGCGCTTCGAGCACTAGGCATTGCGCATGGCGCACCGGTTGATGCGTGCAGCGCGCATGAAAGCCGAGAAAGCGCCCGTCGGCGTCCTTCCCGACAAACCAACGCACCCGTCTGCGCAGTCCCGGCTCACCGGAACAGGATTGCCAGTGCGTGTCGTGTTCGATGAACTCCGCAAACGCATCGCGCACCCAGGCGGACTTGTATTCCGCCTGAGCGGCGGGTTGCACATGCTGCAGCGCGCACCCCCCACAACGTTCGGCAACCGGGCAAGGTGGCGACACGCGTGCCGGCGAAGGAGCCAGGATCTCGACCGCCCGCCCCCACCATGCGCCGCGACGCCGTTCCTTGCGGCAAACCCGCACCCGTTCCCCGGGCAACACATGCGGTACCAATAGCCGCTCCCGGCAACAGCATGCCACCCCCACACCACCGGGCAGCAATGCCGATACCTCAGCCTCGACGGATGTGTCCACGGGTGACGAAATTACGGCAACAAATCGATCGGGCCGATGGTGATCGGCTCCGGAGAACGGAAGCGCAACTCGACGGACTTGATGTCCAGTCGCAATGCTTTGGGGATCGAGACCGTCACCGGCCGGTCGATAGCCCGATCGCGCCGTTCGAAGATCCGGTAATACTTGCCGCGGCTGTTCATGATGCCGAGCGTGATATGCCCGCCGGAAAAATCGCGCCCGCCCACGCTGGCGCGGTGGATCACGATGCGCGACATCGATTGCACCACATTGAACGAAAGGCGCAGCCACCCTTGCTTGTAGCTGCGCAGCTTGTCCTTCCAGCGGTAGCTCTCCAGCGACTTGAAGAAGGTGCGCGATCCGCCGCGAAACTCGTGTGCTTCGGCGGCATTGCTGCGCGTGCCATCGAAACGCTTGAGCCGATGCGCGCGGCTGAATGTCAACGACATGCGCGGAACCGGTCGATTCTTGTGCCGCTGGATCTTGCGCATGGATGCGTGCTCCGCCTTCTTGGTGGGTACAGCTGGGGCGGGCGTCGCCGGCTGGGAAACAACCGGTGCGGACTTGTTCTCGGCAACCTCGTGCCTGGTCGGTGGCGGCGACGGCGGTTGTCGCATTTCGCGCCAGAGCATGGCCGCAACCACGGCCAGGGCGAACAACGCCCCCACCCCGATCACCGCCAACCGCCGCTTGCGGTCGCTGGTCGGCAAGGTTGCCGCCACAGGACGGCTGATCTCGTCCCGTACGGGCGACGCGACTTGTTGCGGTTTGGCGCTGGCGGAAGCCTTGCGGCGCACCGCAATGACGCGATCGGGGCGTTCCTCACGCTCGATCCGGTCCAGTTCTCGCAACACTTCGGCGCAATCCGCGTAGCGCGCCTCCGGCCGTTTACTCAACAGGCGCATAATCAAGCGCGCCAGTGATTCCGGTATGCGCTTGTTGCGCTTGCGCGGGTCGAGCGGCGTTTCCCGCACCTGTTTCTCCATGATCTCGAATTCGCCCGCTCCGCTGCCCTTGGCATCGAACGGCGGCTTGCCGGTGCACATTTCGTACAGCACAATGCCCAGCGAATAGAGGTCGGTGCGCGCATCGACCGGTTGATTCAGAATCTGCTCCGGGGACATATAGCGGAACGAGCCGATCGTCGCCCCGCTCTTGGTCAAGTCGTCCTCGCCGCTTTCCGGCTTGGCCAACCCGAAATCCATCAGCTTGACCCGGCCATCCTCGCTCAACAGCACATTGCCGGGCTTGATGTCGCGATGAACGATGCCCAGGCGGTGCGCGGCCTCAAGCCCCTGCAAAACACCGCGCGCGATACGCAGCAACTCGCCCAGGGTCAGTTTGTGTCGGGCACGCAGAAAGTCCCGCAGGTTCTGGCCATGTACCATTTCCATCACCAGCGCCATATGCTCCTCGTCCTCATACAGCGCCAGCAGATTGACGATGTTGGGGTGCCGCACCCGGCCATGCACCCGCGCCTCCCGGCGGAAGCGCTCCCTCAGATTTTCCTGCTTGAGCAAATGCGGGTGCAGCACCTTGAGCGCGACCTCGCGCTCGTTGGCTTCGTCGTAGGCCCGATACACAATGCCCATGCCGCCCTCGCCGAGACGGGAAAGCAACCGATACTGTCCCAAGCGGGGGTGATGCTCGTTGTCGATGTGCGCCGCGCCACAGCTCTTGCAGAAGCCGTCCTTGATCGAATTCTGAATCCCACACGAGCCACAGCGCATGTCTCGATTGTTGTCAACCCCCCATGCTTGTCAAGCGCCGTTCAGTACCTTCTCCACGGCATCCAGCAAATTTTGCGGCATATAGGGCTTTTGCAGGAATGCGTTGACCCCGCGTCCGGCAAAGCGATCGCGAATGCTGCTTTCGCTATAGCCGGAACAGATGATCACCCGCGCATCGGGATCGATGGCCCGTATCCTGCGAAACACCTCCTCGCCGCTCATATGCGGCATGGTCAGATCGAGCAACACGCAGCCAATCTCTTTCGCATGCGCCTCGAACAGTTGCAGCGCCTCCAACCCGTCCCGCGCGGTCAATACCCGCGTACATCCTCCATCCTTGAGGATCATGGCCGCCATTTCCCGCAATGTCTCCTCGTCGTCGACCACCAGAATCGTCGGCTCGCTGGACAACTGTTCGCTTTTCTCGCCGTCCGCCCGTCCGATCGCCTCTGGCGCGAAATCAAGCGCCGGAAACAACACCCGGATCGTGGTTCCCTGCCCTGGCTCGGAATACACCCGCAATGCGCCCCGATGGCCGCGCACGATGCCGGATACGGCGCTCATGCCCAGCCCTCTGCCGGAAGACTTGGTCGTGTAGAATGGATCGAAAATGCGTGCGCGTGTCTCCGCATCCATGCCGCAACCGGTATCCGATACCTCCAGGAACACGTATCCGCCCGGCTCGGCCTCGTCGCCGACCACCGCGCAATGCCGCAAATACGCCTTATCGACGCGCATGATCCCGGTGCGCAGGGCGATGATGCCGCTGCGCGCGCCGATCGCCTCGTTCGCATTGGTGATCAGATTCATGACCACCTGCTGCAATTGCGAGGGATCGGCCTCGATGTGCGGCAAGGGCTCATGCAGCGCCAGCTTCAGCACCACGCCCTTGTTCAGGCTGACCTGAAGCATGTCCGCGATCGCGCGCACGCTCTCGGAGAGATCCAGGGACTTCACCACAAACTTACCTTTGCCGGAATAGGCCAGCATCTGTCGACACAGGTTGGCCGCGCGGTCCGCCGCCTCCACAATGCGCGAATAATGCATTTCCATCGCCGCCGGACCCTCCGCCGCCCTCCGGCGCGCCATTTCCGCATGCCCCATGATGGCGGAAAGAATATTGTTGAAATCATGCGCAATGCCGCCCGCCAACACACCCAGGCTTTCCAGTTTCTGCGCATGCAGCAGCTTGCGCTCCATCTCCTCCCGTTCCTGCTCCACGCGCACCTGTTCGCTGACATCCATCGCAATCCCGATAAGCCCGGTCACCTCTCCCTGCGCATCGGTCAACGGAACCTTGACGACATCGAGAATCCTTCCGTCCTCCAGATTCAGGCGCATATGCACCTGCGCCTTGCGCGCAAGACACGCTTGTTCGGCTTGCGTCAACTTCGTCGCCAGCCCCGATGCCGCCTCCGCCTGCGACGGCGCGTTGCGCGCCCCCAGCAAGGCATAAAAGCGAGGATTGGCAAACAGCAGCCGGCCTTCTCGATCCAGCATCCAGATCGCGCCCGGCGCATACTCCAGCACCAACTCCATCAAACGCCGCTGTTCGGCGAGTTCCCGCGCGCGCTCCAGCTCAATCATTTCGATCTTGGCCATCGCCTGCTCGACAAACGGCAACACGCGCTGCGCCAACTCGACGGCGGACGGCGGAAAGGCGGCAGGCCGCGACGAGGTCAGGATCACCATGCCACGCCCTCCCTGCAGGCGTATCGGCAGGTGCAGGGCGGCGACGATGTCCCGATGCTCGACATCCCGCCACTCGGGAATCATCGCTACATTGAACGCGTTCAGTGGATCTCCTTCCAGCACGCGGGCGAATCGCTCCCCGATGGGAAAGCGCTTATCCTGCAGCCGGCAGAGCAACCCCTTGCGGCTCGGCTCCAGCAACCAGCAATGTTCGCTTCCCACCAGCGCTCGCAAGGTGCGCTCCAGAATCGCGGCTACCTCGTCCCGCGTGCCGGCGCCGACCAGGTCCGACAAGCCGGCCAGAATCGCATCGCTCTCTTCCACCCGCTGCCGCTCGCGCTGCCGCGCCCTCTCCAGCCTCAGCAGCGCCTCCTGCAGATCTTCGAAGGCCTTGTGCTCGGTCATTCACATCCTCGGCCAAACAAGACCACGGCAATCATCAAATTGCCGTGCCGGTTGACCCCATCGATAAAGCATCCCTGCTCGCCGAAGGTGAACTGCGTCTGAAACGGAACCCCGGGCAACGCGCGCCGCAAGGCCGCCTGCACATCGGGCAAGCGATCGCGCACCCCCAGCATGCAGCCGGCGCAATACACGACCAATGCGCCCGCCACATCCGCCGGCGTCCATCCCTGGCGCTCCAGCATACCGGTCGCCACGGAGCCGGCGCGCCGCACCAGGCTGTCCGCGGAGCCTTCCATCAACACGACGCGCGCGCCTTCCGGCGCATCGGCGAACAACGACAACCCGCCGTCAGGCAACACGGACTCCGGATGCAGCAGGTAGTAATACGGCACGTCCGCAATCCTTCCCGCCTCCAGTCCCAACGGATGGAAGGTGCTCTGCGCCAGGATATTGGCGCCCGCTTGCGCATCGCCAATCAGCCCGCCGGTCCATTGATCGTACACCCGCGCCGCCGGGCACCCGTCGATCTCATGCAACTTGCGTCCCTCGGCCCGGGTGACAAGTCCCGATCGTTCGGTGGGTGCATATCCGCTATGGAAGGAAACCGCAATCGGCGCACGAGTATAAAATACGATCACCAAGACGCCGTCGTGCATCACGCGCGCGTGATGCATTTGCCACCAGCGTCCCTCGATCGCATTGTCCGCGCTGCTGCCGCCAACCACCGGCACGGATGCGCCAACCACCTGCGCAATGCCGGCAAGCAAGCGCTCCTCACAACCCGGCGCGGCGGAAAGCCAGATCAGGTCCGGCACTTCACCCAAGCGTCCGGCCTCACTCATCGCTTCCAATAACGCCTCGGCGACATCGCGCTCGGGCTCATCGCCCAGCGTACGCAATCCGGCCCCGAACGCGGACTTTCCGTCATCCGCGAAGCCGATCAAGGACACACCGCCCTCCTCGTCAAGGCACAACCCCGTCTCGTTCATGCTGCCCGAACACGAGGAGGCGCCGGCCACGACACAGCCATCGGGCGCCAGCGCATGCAAACGCTCGGCGAGGGCTTCGGCGTCATAGGCCGCGTTTGCCGCGCATATCACCAATTCCGATTCGGACTTCAGCGCATCGCGCATTGCTTGCCAGGCCTCCGATGCCGCGGCAAGCGCATCGGGCTGGACGCTGCCTCCCGTCGCAATCCGCATCATGCCGCCGGAAACAGCCCGCGATAGGGATCGCCCTGACGCGGCTCGGCCATCATCTCGGCCACCGTATCGCGCCACTGTCGATAATGCGCCGTCTCCTTGTGGGCCCGCGCATCCGCTTCGCTGGCGTAGGCTTCATACAGCACGAAGCGAGTGGGATCTTCCCTGGACTGCAACACGTCGAAACGGCGGTTGCCGGGTTCCTTCACCGAGGCCTCGTGATTGCGGCGGCAGGCTTCGATGAACGCCTGCTCCATTCCCTTTTTGACATGGACATGAACGATGGTGACATGCATGGCAAACCTCCCAGACGCAAACTTTGTCTTGGACGGATTGGCCAGTCAATCCCAACCATGTTTCAACCATGGTTATTTCCACAAGGCATGGGTGCGGCGAAAGCGCGCAAGAAACTGAGGTGGCTCTGCATCCACGCCTATGCTCTGGATCAGCAGCTTGAACACCTCCCCCATTCCATAGGGCAGCAAGAGACGTTTGGCGTGGGCAAGCAGGGCCATGGCCTTGGGACTTCTGTCCGCGCTCAATTGCCGAATCGCGTGCTGCACAGCCGGGCTTTGCGCCAGCCATGCGCCCTGCCCCATCCATAACAGCGGCGCCAGCCCCTGCGCACGGCCCAGTTCGGCCAGACGGGTGAAATCGACATGCGCGGTGATGTCTTGTCTGCCGACCCGGGCCAGCACATCCTCGACCACGCGGTGCTGAAAATGCGCCAGCAACGTGCCTTCCATGCGTCCGGGTCGATAGTATTCGCTGCGCGCATAGCCATAATCGACAGTAAACACGAGGCCACGCGCAAGGCGCGCCGCCAGCTCGCGCTGCCAGATTTCCAGGCCCGGACACCATTCGCCGCAATACCCCTCCGGCCAGGTCGAGGTCAGCGCGCACGGCAGGAAGAAATCCCGCACTTCATCCATTTCGCGCCAACAAAATGCGCCGTTATTCCAACCCACGCCGCGTTCGATCATGCGCCCGTCCCGCCAGCGGAAACAACGCACCGGAAACGCGTCAGGCAATTCATTGCTGAACAACAATGCCTGATCGACATTGGGGACGTCGGCCAGCGAGGCAAATTGCTCCACCGTCAATCCCTTGCGGGCGAACCATTCAGCCTGCCGGGCGCGAAGCTGGGCGCTCTGCTCGACCTCGATCACCCTGACAGGCGGCGGCATCCCGCTATCGTGAATCAGGCCGACGAGTTGCGCCAGCAGCTTGCCACTGCCCCCACCCTGTTCGATCAGTACCCAGCGATTCGGCCGCCCCAACGCCTGCCACCCCCAATGGGTCAGGTCAAACAATCCGCAGGCAAGCCAGGGGCCAAGCTCTGCCGCGGTCACATAGTCTCCGCCCCGCCCGAACACCTCCGCACGTTCGTAATAACCCAGCCCGGGCTCATAAAGCGCCATGCGCATGAAGGCATCGAATGGAATCGCGCCCCCCGCATGCGCAATGGCTTCACGGATACGCTCGGCAAGCGCCGTTTGTTCGGACACGGTTGACGTTCCCCCCACACGCCACTAACGTAACGGAACATTCCAACATGAAAGAGGAACCCAATGACTGCGGAAACAATCATTCACGTCAGTGACGAAAGCTTTGAAAACGATGTGCTCAAGGCTCCGGGCCCCGTCCTGGTCGATTTCTGGGCACCCTGGTGCGGACCTTGCAAGCAAATCGCGCCCATTCTGGATGAGGTTGCGGAAGAGAAGCAAGGGCAGATCACCATCGCCAAGATCAACATCGACGACAACCCGAACACACCGGGCAAGTATGGCGTGCGCGGTATTCCGACGTTGATGATCTTCAAAGACGGCAACGTGCAGGGCACCAAGGTCGGCGCGGTGAGCAAGGCCAAGCTGATCGAGTTCATCGACGAACACGTGGCCTGAGCCCAAGCTTCATGTGTGTGACGGGGTCCGACCAGGGCCCCGTCGTACTATCCGATGATCACCATCGATCACCTCTCCGCTCCGCTTGACCGGGATGTATTGCATGTCGTGTTGGTCGAACCCGAAATTCCGCCCAACACAGGCAACGTCGCGCGCCTGTGCGCCTGTACCGGATGCCAGTTGCACCTGATCCATCCGCTGGGCTTCACGATCAACGATCGCACATTGCGTCGGGCCGGCCTCGATTATTGGCAATACCTGAAGGTCAGCGAATACGCCGACTGGCCCGCATTTCGACAACGCGTGCCCGCCTCGGCACGCATGTATGGCTTTACCACCCGCGGCGTACGCACGCTCTGGCAATGCAGCTTCCGAGTCGGCGATGTGTTGGTCTTCGGCCCGGAGACGCGCGGGCTTCCCCCAAGCATACGCGCGCAAGTGACCGGGGTGTCGATTCCGATGCGCAAGGATGCGCCGGTGCGCTCGCTCAACCTTGCCAGCGCCTGCGCGGTTGCCGTTTACGAAGCGCTGCGTCAAGGTGCGAATTGAACACTTATCCACCGTTGAGCGTAATTCAGCGGTTAAAGAAATATTATTCGTGTTTTAGATTTATATATCGACTCAACTTACCATGAAACAAGGCATTTCTATGTTCGCCTAATTCGTAGGCACCCATCCGGAAGCGCTTGTCCGGTTGGAAAACAAGGAAAGTCCAGTTCGTTGTCCACAATGTTATCCACAGGCGGAAGTGGATGATTTTCATTTGCACCCGATGCGCAAGTTCGCTACGTTGCCCTCCATGCGTTGGACCTTGTCGAACCGTCTCACGTTGGCGCGCGTGGCGCTGATTCCGCTGTTGATGCTCGCATTTCTGCTTCCGGGCATCATCGGCCATGCGCTGGCGGCCACGATTTTCGCGCTCGCCTCGTTCACCGATTGGTTGGATGGGTATTTGGCGCGCAAGCGCAACGAGGTCACCCCGTTCGGACGCTTTCTCGATCCGGTTGCGGATAAGCTACTGGTCGCTACCGCACTGGTGCTGCTGGTTTCCTCCGATCGCTGTCCGGCCTTGCTGGCCGTCGTAATCATCGGCCGCGAAATCACCATCGGCGCGCTGCGCGAATGGCTGGCCACCCGCGACACCATCGTGCATGTTTCATTGCTGGCGAAGTGGAAAACCGCCGTGCAGATGATGGCCATCACCGCGCTCTTGTTGCATGACGAGGTGTTCGGACTCAACATGCACGATGCGGGAACCGCCCTGCTCTGGCTGGCCGCTGCGATCACCCTATGGTCGGCCTATGAGTACCTGCGCGACGCCTGGCCGGAACTCATCCACCCCGAAGAAGGATCGGCGGAGGTTGTTCGCCTACACGAACGTTCGACTAAAGGCGGCGAATAACCAACGCGCCGATTTCCTGATCGGTAAGCTCAATGGGATTGGTTTTCATGCTATTGCCGCGACTATGGGCAACGATGCGCGCAACGTCGGCGCGGCCAACGCCATAGGCGCCAAGCGGCGGCATGCGAAGCCGCTGCGCCCATTCCTCCAACACGGCGCATAGCGCCGCGCGCGCCTCATCGTCGTTCAAGCGTTCATCTCCGGTCAGCAAGCGACCAAGTTGGGCATAACGCGTCAGCGCCCGATGCTCCGGCGCACGCTGGCTGAGCGCGCGAATATTGGTCGCCACTGCCTCGGCCAACAAGGTCCCGCAGGCAACGCCATGCGGGATCGGGAAAAAAGCGCCCAGCGGCGAGGCCAGGCCATGCACCGAGCCCAAGCCGGCATTGGCCAGCGTCAAACCGGAAATGGAAGACGCATACAGCATATCGGCCCGTGCTGCCAGATCGTCACCATGCTCGACCACGCGCAAGAGACTCTTGCGCACACGCCCAATGGCACCCAACGCCAACGCATCGCTCATCGGATTTGCCTTGCTGGACACATAGGATTCAATCAACTGGGTAAGCGCATCCATGCCGCAGGCGGCACTCACCTCGGGCGGACAGGACAGCGTCAGTTCAGGATCAAGCACGATATGCCGCGCCACCAACGATTCATGGCGAAAGGACTTCTTGAACCCTTGCGCGCCAATCCTGGACAGCACCGCATTTTTACTCGTCTCGCCTCCCGTTCCAGCCGTGGTCGGAACGGCAATGAACGGCGTGGTGGGCCCATGAAACGCCTTCCCCGCTCCAACGCCCTCCAGATATTCCATCACGGAATCGCCGCTGGGCAGCAGTCCGGCGATCGCCTTGCCCGCATCGATGGCGCTTCCCCCGCCGATCGACAGGACACAATCCACTCCCCATGCGCGATACGTTTGCACCGCCTCATCGACCAGCTCCGGCGTCGGCTCGCCGGAGACACGCACGCGCCGCATCTCAAAGGATTGGCGCAACATGCGCTCCAACTCCTGACACAGCGAGGAGGCATCGAACGATTGACCGCCGGTGACCAACAGCACCCTGGAGCCGTATTCCGCCAGCAAGTCGGGCAGCACCAACCGGCGACCGGTCCCGAAATGGATATGAGGCGTGGCAGCGAAGTCGAATGGTGTGATCATGCGCTCAATCCTAGACACAACGCTCAATGCTCACAATGTTCCAGCCACCGCAGGGCCATCGCCAAGGCATGCACCACGGTGCGCGCCTGGACCTCCGCACGCGCGCCTGGAAACCAGCAACGGCGACTACGCACACCCGCACCAGCCATGGCCACCGCCATCCATACGGTACCCACCGGCTTGCGCAAACTGCCTCCGCCTGGCCCCGCGATGCCGCTAACCGCAATGCATAGGTCCGCATGCCGACAGCCACCCACAGCCATCGCTTCCACCACGGGACGGCTGACCGCGCCATGCTCCGCCAATAGATGAGGCGACACGCCCAGCAACGTCTGCTTCATCGCATTGCTGTAGGTCACGAGACCGCCGGCCAATACTCTGGACGCGCCCGGCACGCGGGCCATACGCGCCGCAATGCCGCCAGCCGTACAGGACTCGGCTGTCAACAAGGATAACCCTTGCGCGCGCAACGCATGCAACAGTTGCTCTTCGGGCAGCAATCCCGCGCGATTTAGGCAGGTGCCCCGCGCCACGCTCAACCCGGGCTCCAGAGGACGCCCCGCGTCGCCAAGACATACAGCCAACGGCTTCAGCGGCGCGCCATCGGCAAGCCAGGAGAGCCAATCGTGGCGCAAGTGCACAAGATGTCCCGGCGCAAGCAGCAGGGACAGCCTTTCCGTCGCCGCATTCCGATAGCATGCGGCCCCATCCTTGCTGTGTATCAAATCGCCCAAGGCACGCGCATGCCGTCGGCTAAACTCGGCCAATTCCGCATCCTCGGCGATAACCAGCATCGCGCGCGCCGTTGGTGCGGCGCGAATCGAAAAGCGATCAAAACGGACATCCGTGAAACCTGCCTGCTCAAGCCAGGCCGTCAGCCAACCAGGGCTTGCACCGCTGGCGAACATAGCGGGCCAGGCATCCTCCGCGATCCGCACATGAATCCTGTTCAGCGCGTCAGCCACAACATCCCTCCGGCCAACATCCCGCCCAGCACACCGGCCATCACATCGTCGGCCATAATGCTCCACCAGTCGGGCCCCGAACGTTCGCACCAGGCAACCGGACCCGGCTTCCAGATGTCGAAAACGCGGAACGCCACCAGGGCCAATGGCAGCAGAGCGGCGTGATCG
>RFFT01000078.1 GCA_003696795.1 Zetaproteobacteria bacterium
ATCCAGCGCCGGATTTCGGATTCGCCGGAGCCGGCACCGCCGTTGAAGAGCGGCGAGCCGGAAAGCACGATGCCGATGCGCGTGCCGCCCTGGGATGGCGGTTTGCGCTTGGAGAGCAGGTGCATCAGAAACAGCATCGAGCCATCGTTCACGCGCGGCAGCCCCGGCCCAAAGCGTCCGTCGTAGCCGCGCACGCGATGTTCGGCGACCACCTGCTTCTGCACTTTCTTCCAGTCCACGCCGAACGGCGGATTGGCCAGACAGTAATCGAAGTGCACTTGGGGCAGTTGATCGTCCGACAGCGTGTTGCCCAGCTTGATGTTTTTCGGATCATGGCCCTGGATCAGCTTGTCAGCCACGCAGATGGCGTGCGTCTCCGGGTTCAGTTCCTGTGCGTAGGGGATGATGCGCGCGCCGGGATTCCATTCGTGCACCAGCTCGATGGCGGCGGACAGAAAGCCGCCGGTGCCTGCCGCGCAATCGTACACCGAGCGCACCACGCCCTTGCCGGAGAGTGCCTCCTGATCGGTGGCGAACACCAAGGTGGTGGCCAGCCGCACCACGTCGCGCGGGGTGTAGAACTCGCCCGCCGTATCGTTGGCGGACTCGGCGAACTTGCGCACCAGGTGCTCGAAGATCATGCCCATGTGGTGGTTGGACACCCGATCCGGATGCAGGTCGAAATCCTTGAACGCCTTGACAACCTCGTAGAGCAGATTGGCGCTATCCAGCTTCTCGATCCAGTTCTCGAACGCGAACTCGTCGAACACCTGGCGCACATTGGCGGAGAAGGCGCTGATGTAGGCTTCAAGGTTCTGGCGAGTGTTGGTCGCGCCCAGGGTGGCAAGCGTGAACTTCGAGGTGTTGTAGAACGGCATCCCAGAAAATACGGGCAGGACCTCGTCATCATCCAAGCCTTGATCCTTGATGGCCTCATACTGGGCAAGCACCGCTGCGCGCGTAGGCTCCAGCACGCACTCCAGTCGGCGCAGCACCGCGAAGGGCAGAATGATGCGCCCGTATTCGGACTGCCTGAAATCGCCCCGAAGCAAATCGGCGACGCTCCAGATCTTGGCGGCCAACGTTTGGTGCGACATAGCCTCTCCCCAGCTTGGATTTCGACGCTAGCATGAAAATCGAACGCGTTGTGTCAAGAAAACGAAAAGCCCGCCGGAGATCGGCGGGCTACGGAAAATGAATGGTACTCCCAAGGGGACTCGAACCCCTGTTTTCGCCGTGAGAGGGCGACGTCCTAGACCGCTAGACGATGGGAGCCTCGGCTGGCGGCGATTTCTATTGACTTGCGCCTTGCCAGTCAAGCACAAACTCGCACCCCCCATCCGCGATTGAATCCGTCCTGATTTTTCGGAATTATGGCGTGCCTATGAACGCTTATCGTTTTCGTACGACCCACTCCCTTGCGCGTATTGTCCTCTGCCTGGCTCTGCTATCGCTGGGGGCCTGTGCGGTGGACCGTCAACATGTAGCCCTTGACGGGACATCCGAAAAGGAGACCCACACGCCCGCAACGCAAGCCACGGCAACGAGTGCGCGCAATCCCCTTACGTCCGGCCTGCCACCGCAGGAGATCGAGCTGCTCGCAAGCAAAGCCAAGATCAAGTACGCGCCTTACTGGCAGGTGATTGATGACCGCGCGCGCTACGTACGCCATCGCATCCTCAAGGTGCTCGACGAACTCCACGCGCCCCGCGCCCTGCAACTGGTACCGGTGGTCGAGTCGACTTACGACCCCTACGCCTTCTCCCACTCCGGAGCCGTGGGCCTATGGCAGTTGATGCCACGTACCGCACGCGGCTTGGGATTGGTCTCGAATCGCGCCATGAACAGCCGTCGGAATGTGCGGCAGTCCACCCATGCCGCCGCACGCTACCTGCTCACCCTGCATGACCGTTTTCAAAGCTGGCCATTGGCATTCGCCGCCTACCATATGGGACCCAACGCGCTCGCCAAAGCCTTGCAGCAACATCCCTGGCACGCTTCCGATGGCACCCAACGCATGCCCGTCCCCGACATCACGCGTACCTATGTGCAAAACATTATCGGACTCAGCATTCTCTTTGAACGCGGCGACTTTCATTTCAGCAAGCCCATTGAGACCGTGCCGCTCACCGTGCAGCCCCCTGTTGATCTGGTGCAACTGCAACAGGCGCTGGGCAAGCAAGACCAGCTGCTTTTTCGCCTGAATCCGGGCCTCAACAATGCGACCTATAGCAGGGAAGCCATCACCATCCAGGTGCCACGTTCGGAACAGTCACAGTGGCTGGCCATGCTGCCGAAGGCCAAACCGCGCTTCACCCAGATTCGGGTCAAGCGTGGCGATACCCTGTGGCGCATCGCCCGCGCCCATCACCTTTCCGTTGCTGAGCTCAAACGTATCAATCGTTTGAACGGCCACGCGACACTGCACATCGGGCAACAATTGACCGTTCCTGCGAGCACCGGAACGATCGCTGTGGCGCGGGCGAATCCGTTGCTGTTGCGTGGCAACCGCGTGCGGTATCGCGTGCGCAGAGGCGATTCGCTATGGAAGATCGCCCGTCGCTTCGGCACCACCCCCGCCGCAATCGCCCGCATCAACAACATGGGTCTGCATACGCCCATCCGCCCCGGCGATACGCTATGGGTGCATGCCCGCCAGGGTGAGAGCTGAACCCCATCGTCTTTTCGGTCATGACGCGTTTCCGTCTGCTGCTTTGCTGTCTGGCGCTGGCGCTCACAAACGGATGCGACGATACGCCGCGCAGACAGGAACAGGCTGTTCCTCACACAGGAAAAGACGCGCAGGTGGTCGACAAGCCGGCCTTTGGCGACCGACTGGTCTCGGCCAGCATTGGTGATGCGAGCAATTTGATTCCGATGATCGCCGGCGATGCCGCGAGCCATGCCATCGCGGGCCAGCTTTACCTAGCCCTGCTGAAGTACGATGCCCATCTCAACCTGACCGGCCAACTGGCCGAATCGTGGCAAGTTTCGCCGGACAATCTGACCATCACCTTTCGTTTGCGTGCGGGCCTGCGATGGAGCGATGGCGTGCCCTTCACCGCCGATGATTGCGTTTTTACGCTCCGGTTGATGCAGGACGAGCACACGCAAAGCCCTTATAAGTCTGATTATGCCAAGGTCATCCGGGCGGAGGCTCCCGACCCGTTGACTTTTGTGGTGCACTACGCCGAGCCGTTCGCGCCGGCGCTATCCTCATGGGCGTCGCTCGCGATCCTGCCCAAGCATGTTTTCGCCCACGAGGACATCATGCATACGGAGCTCGCGCGCAAGCCCAAGGCCACGATCGGACCCTACATGCTGGCCGACTGGCAGGCGCAGCAATCCATCCTGCTGCGCGCCAACCCCGACTATTTCGACGGGCCAGTCTGGATCACCGAGCGCATGACTCGCATCATCCCCGACCCGGCGACCCAGTTTCTCGAACTTTCCGCCGGCAGGCTGGATTCGATGACGCTATCTCCGCTGCAATACAGCCGTCTGTTCGAGCGCAAACCCTTGCTCCGTCGCGACTACAAGCGCTATAAATATCTCGACTTCGTCTATACCTATCTTGGCTTCAACCTGCAACGCCCACTCTTTGCGGACGTGCGCGTGCGTCGCGCGATCGCCTATGCGATCGATCGGCAAGAAATCATCGACGGCGTACTGCTCGGTCTTGGCGAACGCATTGCCAGTCCCTACAAACCGCACACGTTCTGGGTGAACGAAAACCTTAAGCCAAGACCCTATCTTCCTGAAAAAGCAAGGAAGCTTCTGGCATCCGCCGGCTGGAGCGATCACGACGGTGACGGTATCCTGGATAAAGACGGGCACCCATTCAGGTTCACGATTCTGACCAACAACGGCAACAAACAGCGTGCCAACGCCGCTGC
>RFFT01000079.1 GCA_003696795.1 Zetaproteobacteria bacterium
AATGCTATCCGGCAAGGTGGCCAAACGTTATGGTCATGCCGGATTGCCGGAGGACACCATCGTGATCAAGGCGCGGGGTACGGCGGGACAAAGCCTGGGGGCATGGCTTGCGCGCGGCATCACGATCGAGCTTGCCGGTGAAGGCAATGACTACGTTGGCAAAGGCCTGTCCGGCGGCCGCATCATTATCTATCCGCCGCACGAATCCAGGATTCGCCCCGAGGAAAACATTATCGTGGGCAATACGGTGTTGTTCGGCGCGATCGAAGGTGAGTGCTACTTCCGTGGTGTTGCGGGCGAGCGATTCGCAGTGCGCAATTCGGGCGCTATCGCGGTCGTCGAAGGTGTAGGCGATCATGGCTGCGAATACATGACCGGCGGCACGGTGGTCGTGCTCGGTTCCACTGGACGCAATTTCGCTGCCGGCATGAGTGGCGGGGTGGCCTATGTGCTGGATGTGGACGGCACATTCGAGCAGCGCTGCAACTTGGCACAGGTCGAGCTGGAACCGATCGCGGCCGAGGCCGATGCCTTGGAGTCGCTCGAGCACCAAGGCCCCGACCTCGAAACGCATGGTCGTGTCGATATCAAGCACTCGCTGAATCAGGACGACCAAGCCATTCTGCGCCGCCTGATCCGCAATCATTTGCACTATACCAATTCCAGTGTTGCGCGTGAGATTCTCGACAACTGGCGCGATTACCGCGGCAAGTTCGTCAAGGTCATGCCGGTGGAATATCGGCGCGCACTGAAAGAAATGGAGGCCGAAAAGGCCGCCCGGCTAGACAAGGAGATGGTCAATGGGTAAGCCAACCGGATTCAAGGAATACGAACGTGAAAACCTGCGCTACGCACCGGTTGCCGATCGCATCACGCATTTCAATGAATTCGCACGCCTGCCGGAGGACATGAGCAAACAGGGTGCCCGCTGCATGGACTGTGGCATCCCCTTCTGCCACAACGGATGTCCGATCAACAACATTATTCCGGACTGGAACGATGCGGTCTATCGCGGCAACTGGCGCGAGGCGTTGGATATCCTGCACGCCACCAACAACTTTCCCGAATTCACCGGACGCATTTGCCCCGCCCCGTGCGAAGAGGCGTGCACGGTGAACCTGATTGGCGATCCGGTGAGCATCAAAAATATTGAGCTGGCTATTGTCGAGAAGGGTTGGGAAAACGGCTGGATCGAGCCAGTCATCCCCGAACATCGAACGGGCAAGCGCGTAGCCATCGTCGGCTCAGGTCCCGCGGGATTGGCCTGCGCCCAGCAGCTCGCGCGCGCCGGCCACGATGTTGTCGTGTACGAGAAAGCCGACCGCATCGGCGGGCTAATGCGCTATGGAATCCCGAACTTCAAGTTCGAAAAGCACATCATCGATCGCAGGCTGGCGCAGATGCGTGCGGAAGGCGTGGAGTTCCATGCCAACACGCATATCGGCGTGGACATCCCGGCAAAACAGCTGGTCGAAGAGTTCGATGCGGTGGTGCTGGCCGGCGGATCGGAGAAACCGCGCGACTTGCTCGTACCGGGGCGGGAACTTGCCGGCATCCATTTCGCGATGGAATTCCTGACCTTAAACACCAAACGTGTCCTGGGCGATGAGATTCCCGCAGAGCGATGGATATCAGCCGAAGGCAAGCATGTGGTCGTCATCGGTGGCGGCGATACCGGCTCCGATTGCATTGGCACCAGCAACCGTCATGGTGCGCTTTCGATTCACCAGCTCGAAATCCTGCCCAAGCCACCCGAGCATCCGGACAAGCTAACCACGTGGCCATATTGGCCGAACAAGTTGCGCACTTCGACCTCGCAGGAGGAAGGATGCGAACGCATGTGGCAGGTATCCACGAAGCGCTTCATCGGCGATGAACATGGCCATGTGCGCGAAATCGAATGTGTGAAGGTTGAGTGGCAGCAGATCGATGGGCAATGGCGCATGCGCGAGATCGAAGGAAGCACCTTCCGCCTCAAAGCGGATCTCGTACTGCTGGCCATGGGCTTCGTCCATCCGGTACATGAAGGCATGCTCAAAGAGCTGGGGGTCGCCCTTGATGCGCGTGGCAACGTGGCCGCCAGTACCAAGGATTATCGCACGAGCCTCGACAAGGTATTCAGCGCGGGCGATATGCGGCGCGGACAATCGCTGGTGGTCTGGGCAATCCGCGAAGGACGGCAATGCGCGCGCGCGGTGGATGAGTATCTTATGGGGTACAGCCACCTGCCCTAGGACTGGCATGCCAGCTCATTTTAGAATCATCTCCAACCGCGGCGCGCCGTCTTCCAGCAATTCCGGCTGACAAAGGAACATGCGTGCGCCATCCAGCGCGAAATGGTCATGCAACAGCGCGCGTGCCCACTGCGCGCGCGCTGTTGCCAGTGCGCGCAGGCGTTGTTCATCGACCTTTCCGTCCCCCTGGGCCAGGGCCTTGGCATCGGCCTTGGTGGCCTTGCCGCACAACATCAAGCGCAAATGCTTTTTCTCATGCATTAGTTTAGCGAGTTGCCCCAGGTAGCCCTGCCATGCCGATGCCGGCAAGGTGTGTGCTCCGGCTGGGAACCGCAAAGGCTCGAGCCGGACAACCAACAGTTTCTTGCCCGTGGACCAGGCGAGGTCGGCCACCGTCACCAAGGCACCATAGGGCTGCAGCGCTTGCGCAATATAGCCGAGTGCGGCCTTTTGCAAGGCGTTGGCCAAAGCCTGGTTGATCGCATCCTGGAAATTGAAGTCGGGATGCCTGATGTCCCCAGAAATCGGAATATCGATCTCGATATCGTCATTGCGGTCGCGCAAGATTTCAATGGCGGTTTCGGCGGACATCTCCGCGCCCACCAATACCCGTTTCCCCGCCGAAGCCAGATCCAACTGACGCAACGTAAAATGCGCCTGACCCGAAACCCGCTGACCCACCACTTTGAGGCCGACTTTCGCATCCAGCTGACCGGTGCGGACACCATAGCCCAGATAGGCGCGCAGCAGCGGACTGAGCAGCGGCAGCGAGACGGCGCGCACATCGGCATGAAGATGCCAAATGG
>RFFT01000080.1 GCA_003696795.1 Zetaproteobacteria bacterium
CCCAGGCTTTGTCCCGCCGTACCCCGCGCCTTGATCACGATGGTGTCCTCCGGCAATCCGGCATGACCATAACGTTTGGCCACCTTGCCGGATAGCATTGTGCCAAAGCTGCGATCGACATTGCGGATTGGCGTTTCGATGACCACCGGCGTCTGCCGCTCCAACGCATCGCGCGCCTGTTCGATCAGCTTGTTATCGATCAGTTTGTCCAGCCCATGGTCTTGCTGCTCGCAATGACGCACCGGCGTGCCCTTGGGATCCACACGATGCAGCAGCGGGCTTAGATCAAGCCCCTGAGACTTCCAATGCTTGATCGCGTCATTGGTGTCCAGCATGTCCACCCGACCGATCAGCTCGTCGAAGGTGCGGAAGCCAAGCTCGGCCATGATTTCGCGCACCTCTTCGGCAACAAACATGAAGAAATTTACTACATCCTCGGGCTTGCCAACGAACTTCTTGCGCAGTTCGGGATCCTGTGTTGCGACTCCGACCGGGCAGGTGTTGAGATGGCATTTACGCATCATGATGCAGCCTTCGGCCACCAAGGCGATGGTGCCGAATGCCACCTCGTCCGCGCCAAGCAGGCCTGCGATCACGACATCGCGACCGGTACGGATCTGGCCGTCGGCCTGCAAGCGTGTGCGCCCACGCAGACGGTTGAGCACCAATGTCTGCTGGGTTTCGGCAAGACCCAGCTCCCAAGGCGAACCCGCATGCTTGATGCTGGTGAGCGGGCTGGCTCCGGTTCCGCCATCATGGCCGGCGATGACCACATGATCCGCATGCGCCTTGACCACGCCCGCCGCGATCGTGCCGACACCGATTTCGGATACGAGCTTCACACTGATGTCCGCATCGGTGTTCGTGTTCTTCAAATCGAAGATCAACTGTGCCAGGTCCTCGATCGAATAGATGTCATGATGGGGCGGTGGCGAGATCAAGCCGACGCCCGGCGTGGAATGACGCACGCGGCCAATGCGCTTGTCCACCTTGTGGCCGGGCAATTGTCCACCCTCGCCGGGCTTCGCTCCCTGCGCCATCTTGATTTGAATCTGGTCCGAGTTGGCCAGGTATTCGGTCGTGACACCGAAGCGCCCGGAGGCAACTTGTTTGATCGCGCTACGCATCGAGTCGCCATTGGGCAGCGGCTTGAAACGTTCCGGCTCCTCGCCGCCTTCGCCGGTATTCGATTTGCCGCCCAGCCGGTTCATCGCAATGGCCAGCGTGGTATGCGCCTCGTGCGAGATCGAACCGAAGCTCATCGCACCGGTGGCAAAGCGTTTGACGATGTTCTCCGCCGGCTCGACCTCGTCAAGCGGAATGGGCTTGCCCGGCTTGAACTTGAACAACCCGCGCAAGGTCAACAGTCGCCCGTTTTGGTCGTTGATCATGGCGGCGTATTCTTTGTACAGCTGGTAATTGCCCGTGCGCACCGCATGCTGCAGCTTGGCGATCGCCTCCGGCGTGAGCAGGTGTTCCTCGCCCTTCACGCGCCAAGCGTATTGGCCGCCCACATCGAGCGCCGCGCGGCGGGTGGGAACGGGCGCATACGCCTCACGGTGCAGGCGCACGGTTTCCTCGGCAATTTCCTTGAGTCCGGCGCCCTCAATCTGGGTTGGGGTGCCGGTGAAATAGGCGTCAATAAATGCCTGGCTCAATCCCACCGCCTCGAAGATTTGTGCGCCGCAATAGGACTGATAGGTCGAGATGCCCATCTTGGACATCACCTTGTACAGGCCCTTGCCGATCGCTTTGATGTAGCGGGTGCAGATTTCCTCCTGCGATAAATCATCCGGCAACATGCCTGTGCGCTGCATATCGTACAGGACTTCAAAAGCCAGATAAGGGTTGATCGCTTCGGCACCATAGCCGGCCAGCGTCGCGAAATGGTGCACTTCGCGCGCAGCTCCCGTTTCCACCACCAAGCCCGTCTCCGTGCGTAGACCTTGCCGGATCAGGTGTTGGTGCACGGCAGACGTGGCCAGCAGCTCGGGGATGGCCACGTGATCGGCGTCCACACCGCGGTCGGACAGGATAATGATGTTGTAGTGATCGCGCACGGCCTGCTCGGCCCTGGCGCACAGCGACTCGATCGCCGCCTCCATGCCCGCCGCACCATGTTCCGCGGGATAGCAGGTGGACAAGGTGATCGTACGGAACTTGCCGTCGGTGTACTGATCGATGTGGCGTATCTTCTCCAGGTCGACATTGTCCAGGATCGGCTGGTGCACCTCCAGGCGCAGATGCGCATCGTTGTCGTTGAGCCCCAGCAGGTTCGGTCGTGGACCGATGATCGAGGTCAGGCTCATGACCATCTCCTCCCGAATGGGGTCGATGGGCGGATTGGTGACCTGGGCGAACAACTGGCGGAAGTAATTGCTCAGATGACGCGGACGGTTGGACAGTACAGCCAACGGATTGTCGTTGCCCATCGAACCCACGGCCTCCTGACCGCTGACGGCCATCGGTTTCATCAGGAACTTCAGGTCTTCCTGCGAATAGCCGAACGCCTTCATGCGGTGCAGCAGGGTATCATGGTCCGCCGGCATGGCCGGAATCTCTTCCGGCAATTCCTCAAGTTGAATTTGGGTCTCGGCCAGAATCTTGCGATAGGGGCGAGCTGTGGCGAGTTCGCGCTTAATCTCTGCATCGTCGATAATGCGCCCCTGTTCGAGGTCGATGAGCAGCATCTTGCCCGGTTGCAGGCGCCATTTCTTGACGATTTTTTCTTCTGGAATATCGAGCACACCCATTTCGGAGGCGCCCACGACAAGATCGTCGTCGGTGATCAGATAGCGCGCCGGACGCAGTCCGTTGCGATCGAGTGTGGCGCCAATCTGGCGACCGTCGGTGAAGGCTACGGCGGCTGGGCCATCCCACGGCTCCATCAAGGCCGCGTGATATTCATAAAATGCTTTCCGCTCCTCATCCATGAGCGGGTTGCCGGCCCAAGCCTCAGGAATCATCAGCATGGCCGCATGGGCCAGACTGTATCCCCCCATGTACAACAGTTCGAGCGCATTGTCGAAGCAGGCCGTATCCGACTGGCCTTCGTTGACGATCGGCCACAGGCGGGCAAGATCATCCCCCAGGATTTCGGAGCGCATCGAATGGCGGCGCGCGTTCATCCAGTTGATGTTGCCACGCACGGTATTGATCTCGCCGTTGTGCGCCACCATGCGGAACGGATGCGCGAGCTCCCATGCGGGGAAGGTGTTGGTCGAGAAGCGTTGGTGGACCAGCGCCAATGCACTGGTGAATCGCGGATCGTTCAGGTCCTGGTAATAGAGCGAGACTTGGTGCGAAAGAAACATCCCCTTGTATACGATCGTGCGACTGGACATTGAGGGGATGTAAAATGCCGCAGGATCGTCGAAGCCGAGGGCGCGCACTTTGCTGTTGATCACTTTACGCGCCACGAAAAGCTTGCGCTCGAAGCGTTCCTGATCCATCCCGTTTGCATCGACAAACACTTGCTCAATGACCGGCTCGCAGGCGACGACGCTTTCCGGCAGGTCAGCCTTTTGCGCATCGGTCGGCACCCTGCGCCAGCCCAGCAACTTGAGTCCTTCCTCGGCAAGGGTGCGCTCGATAATTGCGCGGCACTCGGCGCGGTGGGCCTTATGCTTGGGGAAGAAAATCATACCCACGCCATATGCGCCGGGATCCGGTAGCGCGAAGCCCAAGTCGGCGGCGACTTCCTTGAAGAAGGTGTGTGGAAGTTGGGTCAAGATGCCCGCGCCGTCGCCTTCACGCGGATCCGCCCCGGCGGCGCCGCGATGGGTCAGGCGATTGAGGATCTCCAGACCTTGCCGCACGATGTCGTGGCTTTTCTGGTTTTTGATATGCGCCACGAAGCCGACGCCGCATGCGTCGTGCTCATGTCTTGGATCGTACATGCCTTGCTTGGACGGTAAACGCGTCTGACTCATTGCTGCTCCCCGAAAACTCAATTCCCGCACCAAGGCTTTTTGAGTCCTTCGTGCGAAGGGTGGGGGAATCTAGCGAAAAGGGCGGCGCTGCTCCAGTCCGGGCTTGATTGGGTTGCCGGCGTTGGGCCTAGCGTTCGGCCGCCATGTGGCGTGAAAGAATGCTGAGTCCAATGGGGCGGGGTACGGTTTTTTGCAGCAGCCATAGCAGCCGGTGCCGCCAGCCGGGTACGCAGTAGCCTCCTCCGCGATCCAGGCAGCGCAGGGCCGCATCGATGATGCATTCCGGCGGGGTGCGGAAGAAACTTCCCGTGCTACGCGGCATGCCGGATACATCGCGGAAACCGGTCGGAGAAGGGCCGGGAGCAAGGGTGACGACACGCAGCTTGCCGGCCAGTTCTGTTCGTAGCGCTTCGCTCCAGAAGGTGAGGCCGGCCTTGGCCGCGGCGTAGCCGCTCATCAAGGGGAGGGGGTACTCGCCGGCAAGTGAGGAAACATTGATCAGAAAGCCTTGCTGCGCGATCAAGCTTGGCAGCAAGGCGTGCGCGAGACGAACGGGTGCGATCAGGTCCAGATACAACATGGCGCATTGTCTGTTCGCCGGCAGGTCGGCGAAGTGTCCCCATAGGCCAAAGCCCGCATTATTGACGAGCCCCACCAGGGCTTCATCGCGCAAGGCGCATATCAGCGCGTCAGCGCCTGCTTCCGTGCTCAAGTCGGCGCAGAGCAGCCGATGCGCCTGTGCGCGAGGCAGGACGCTGCGCAGTTGCTCAAGTTGAGCCTCATTGCGGCCATGCAGTATCAGCTCATACCCCCGTGCGGCCAACCGCTTGGCAAAGGCGCGCCCGAAGCCGCCGGATGCACCGGTGATGACAACCCGCGCGCTCATCGGACGAAGCTGTGCATGGTTCGCTTGCGGGCATGGAAGGTGGCGATTTCATGGATGCCGGCAGCATCGAGTGCCTGCAGACAATCCTCCATGGCGTGGCCGACCTCATTGGGCGCGTGCGCATCGGAACCGAACGCAAACGGGATACCCAGACGCGCAGCGCGCTGAATCAGAGAGGATGCCGGATAGATCTCACCGACCGGTTTACGCAGGCCGGCCGAACTGATTTCCAGGGCGATGTCCGCTGCCTTGACGGCCTCCAGCATCCGTTCCTCTGCCTGCCGCACGCGCACGCTGTCTGCCGGCGGACGATGGCCAAATTTCTTGATCAGGTCGGGATGGCCTATGATGTCGAACATGCCGCTTGCAGCCGATTGGGCCACGAGCTCGAAATAGGCGCAATAGGCCTCCTCGACATCGCGCCGCGACCATTCATCGAGCTGGTCAGGATTGTCGAATCCCCAGTCGTCGATAAAATGCACCGAGCCGATAACATAGTCCCAGTTATATTTGTCGAGCATCCGGGCGACGTCATCTTCGGTGCCCGGATGAAAGTCCGCCTCCAGTCCAATCCGGACGATGAGTCGGTCGCGCAGGGTATTGCGCACCGCCATCGCTTCCTGGATGTAATCGTCAAGTTCATCTATCCGCATGCGCCAAGCGGCATCGAAACCGCCCGGCATGGGGGAATGATCGGAGATGCCGATTTCACGCAAACCCGCGGCAATGGCGGCATCCGCATAGTCGCGAATGGAACCGACGGCGTGATTGCAGCGCGGCGTATGCATGTGGTAGTCGGGCACAGGGGTAAACTTCATATTCGGAATGCTAACCGAAAACAGCAACTTGGCCACCGCGACGAAACGCTGAAAATATTTGACAGGCGGACAAAGTTCGACAAACTGCGGCGCGCACCCGCGCCCATAGCTCAGTTGGTAGAGCAGCGGACTTTTAATCCGTGGGTCCTAGGTTCGAGTCCTAGTGGGCGCACCATTTTTTTATTGACGCGTTCGATCCTGTTTCTAGGGTTCGGCGCGTCGATCGGGTCCCCATCGTCTAGAGGCCTAGGACACCGCCCTTTCACGGCGGCAACACCGGTTCGAATCCGGTTGGGGACGCCAGCTAACCCCAGTTATGTTGGCATAACTGGGGTTTATTTTTAGCTGGTTGCCCTCCAGCACGGCTTTCTCGATGCCGTTCCGCAGCAATGCTTTCTGGTATTCAACTTCGCTTTGATCGAAGGATTGGCGATATTCC
>RFFT01000004.1 GCA_003696795.1 Zetaproteobacteria bacterium
CTCAACACCAACCAGAACAACGGCCGCCGCCCCTCTGGCGACAGCCTCGGTCGCATATTCTCCGGCACGGTCCGCTGCGCGCGGCATGCACACGTAGGCATCGCCGGGACGCACCGCACGACTGTCGTCCACCAATCGGACGACCTCGGCCCGCCCCTGCATCCGGCCCAACCCGTGCGCAATGGCGGCAAGCGCGCGTTTCGTTTCCCGAGCCCCGCTATTCATGCAACCACACCTCGAGCAAATCGCCCGGATGCAAATCCGCCAATGACACCGGTCGTTGACGATACACCCAACCGCTGCCATGGACCCGCACTTTCAGTCCGCGCGCGCTGGCCACATGCCGAATCTCCCGCAGGGTCAGCCCCAATGCGGAGTTCATGGGACCGGGCGGCAGTTCCGATGCCTCCACCGCCTGCAAACGCCATTCCGGCTCCGGCTTGGCATGTGGCAACACCCCAAGGTAAGGCAGCGTGCTTTCGGCGATTTTGCGGAACACGGGGGCCGCAACCTGCCCCCCATAGATGCTCCTTTTCGGCTCGTTGACCACGACCGCAATCACGAGTCGGGGATCGTCCGCTGGCGCCATGCCCGCAAACACGGCCATAAAGCGCTTGCGGCCATAATGCCCAAATTTATCCGGTTTCTGCGCAGTACCGGTTTTGCCCGCAATGCGATAGCCGGCCGGCACGGCCTTGTAGCCGGTTCCCTCCGGACTGGTGGCATACTCCAGCATCCGCACTACGTCCCTGGCCACGGATGCGGGAACGACCTGTCGAGGCTCGGCCCGCGGTCGATCCAGCACAATCCCCGCCTGCACCTTGCGCCCGCCATTGGCCAAAACGCAAAAGGCCGCTGCCAGCTGCAACGGCGTGACGGCAATCCCTTGGCCGAAAGCGATATTGGCCGTCTCCACCGGCCCCCATCGAGTTGGCGGCGGCACAATCCCCGGCGATTCTCCGCTCAAGCCAATACCGGTGCGCCTGCCGAAGCCGACATCCAGCAACACGCTGCGCAGTCGTTCAGCCCCGATATCCAGGGCCAACTTGGCGGCGCCGATATTGCTGGACTTGGCGATCAGGCCCGCCATATCAAGCCAACCTTCCTTGTGATCGTCATGGATCACGTAATCGGCCACCTTCATCGCCCCATGTTCACAAAACACGCGCGAATCCGGTCGCCAGCGTCCGGACATCAGAGCCGCGGCCATGGTAAACGGCTTCATCGTCGATCCGGGCTCGAAGACATCGGTAATCGCCCGATTCCGCCATTGTTCCGGACGATAGCGCACGAAATCGTTGGGGTTGAAGCCAGGCCAGTTCACCATCGCCAACACATCGCCATTGCGTGGATCCATAACCACCACGGAACCGCTCTTCGCGCCCTGCGCCCGCACCGCCTCAGCCAGCGCGGCATACGCAATGCTTTGAATCGTCGCATCGAGGGTCAGTCGCAAATCCTTGCCCGGCTCAGGTTGGCGCACCCAGATGCCGCCGGGCAAGGAATGACCGCGCGCATCCCGCTGCACCAGACGCAGCCCCGGCTTGCCAGCCAACACCCGCTGATAACTGTGTTCCAGTCCTTCCAGTCCGCGCCCATCGATCCCGACAAAGCCAATCAAGTGGCCAGTCTCCGGACCGAGCGGATGATAGCGTCGCCATTCGCGCTCCTGCCGCACACCCGGAATATGCAACGCCATGACCGCCTCGGCCTGCGTCGGAGGAATCCGTCGGGCCAACCATACAAACCCCTTGTGTCGCCGCAGCTTGCGTGCCAAGCGTGCGGGCGACATATGCAACGCCGCAGCCAGACGCGGGTAATCCTTCTCCGGCACCTCGTCAGCCATCGCGGCAATCGAAGGCACTTCGATCGATTCAGCCAGAATGCGCCCATGCCGGTCGTAAATCGTGCCGCGCGGCGCATCCACACTGTATTGACGAAAACGCTGTTTCTCCGCCAGCGCAAGCAGACGATCCTTTTGCAACCACTGAAGATCGACCACGCGCACCACGAGCAACAGCACGGCCAGCAACAGCAACGCCGCGACTGCCTCAATACGTCGCTCCATATATCGCGCCTGCCTGCCGCTCATAGGCGCACCACCTGTTCCGGCCTGGGCGGATGCATATCCAACCGTCGCTCCGCCAACTCGCGCAAGCGCTCGGGCCGGGTGATACTGGCCATCTCGAGGCGCAACTGCTGCAGCGCCTTGCGCTCAGCATTCATTTGCCGCAGAACATCCTGGTGCTGCTGCGCGAGCTCATAGCGTTGATGCGACAGCCACACCTGGGCCGCCGCCATCAACCCCAGCACCGCGCATGCCGTCCCCACCAGCCAACGCATCACGCCACCGCCTCCGCCACGCGCATCCTTGCCGAGCGACTGCGCGGATTACGCATCACCTCCGCCTCGCTGGGACGCAACGGCTTTTTGCGCACCCAACGCATGCTCGGCTTTCGACCGCAAACACACATCGGCAATTGCGGCGGGCAGACACAGGGGGACACGGCCTGATCCACCAAATCGCGCACCAAACGATCCTCGCCGGAATGAAAGGCGATCACCACCAAGCGACCACCCGGCCGCCTCAGTCGGCGCTGGGCAGCCAAGATCCCGTCACGTAGCTGCCCCAATTCATCGTTCACCCACATGCGCAAGGCCTGGAAGGTACGCGTGGCGGGATGAATGGCGCCGTGCCGCGCAGCTCGTGGAACGGCGTGAAAACACACATGCTCCAGATCTGCGGTACTCTCCATCCTGCCCTCGCGAACCGCGCGCAAGATCGCGCGCGCGATTCGGCCCGCAAACCGCTCGCCGCCGAGCTCGCGTATAATCCGGGTCAACTCGCGTTCGGATACCCCACGCAGCCGACGCGTCAGCGGCTCGCCTGCGCCAGGGTCCATGCGCATATCCAGCGGCCCCGGCCGACGAAACGAGAAGCCACGCGCCGCATCATCCACCTGCGGCGAGGAAACACCCAAGTCAAACCCCACGCCACTCACCTCGCGCCAACCCAAGGCGTCGAGTTCCGCATCCAAACGGGCGAAAGGCGCATGGCGAATCTGAAAGCGCGCATCCTGCTTGGCCAGTTCAAGCCCCACCCGACAGGCTTCCGGATCGCGATCGAGCGCCAACAGCCGACCCCGCTCCGACAAGCGGCGCAAAATCGCCCTGCTGTGCCCACCGCGGCCAAATGTCGCATCCACATAACACCCCGCCGGATCAAGCACCAAGGCATCCACCCATTCATCGAGCAACACAGGCACATGCACATCACGATCCACCGCTCAGACATCCAATTCGAAATTCCGGGCCAGCTGCACATCGATCTCCAGCTGAGCCTCCCATTTGGCCTTGTCCCAGATCTCAAACGTGTCGCCGAAGCCGGAAAACTGCACGCTTTTGCTCAGCGACGCCCAATCACGCAGCCCCTGTGGAATCAACACCCGCCCTTGGCGATCGGGAAGGTATTCCTGCGCGGAGCTGAAAATCACGCGCTTGTAGGCGCGCAATTCGGGACTCGGACGCATGGCGGCAATGCGCGACTGAAGCCGCTTCCATTCGCGCAAGGGATAAGCCACCAGACACTCATTGTGCGGCGTGCGGGTGATGACCAGACGCTCATCGCCGTAGCTGCGCTTGAGCTCGTCACGGAACGCAGCCGGGATGCTTACGCGCCCCTTGCCATCCATGCTGTTGCTGAACTCACCTTGGAACACGCCGCGCCCTTCTCCCCTTTGCCACACTTTGGGTTGGATTACCACAATTCCCCACCAAAGGCCAATATTGACCTCAAACAAATCTTTGTCAACCGCCGTCCGAGCCGGGCACGGTCGCTGAACTCATTGTAAAATAAGGGGAAACATCAATGCATCGGGCTAATGTGGTGAATTGTGGGGAGAAATAACAAAAAAGGCCCGAACGGACCCCGGTACGGGACGTAATGGACTAATGATGCGCGCGCCGACAGCCGCCGCTGGCCTCCCATCGGGCCAGATATGCCTGCAACCGCTGCCGCCAAACCAGATACACATCGGCCGTAAAATGCAAACCGTCACGCAAGGTGCGTTGCGCGGGCATGAAGCCATCGGGCGCCAGCTCCTTCGTCAAATCCATGTAATCCACCCCTGGCGTATCAGCCAAGGCGCGCAACGACCGATTCAAGGTTGCCACCCCGAGGTTGACCCACACCGGATGCCGCTTGAAAGTCAGCCCGACCGGCAACACCGACACGAGCAGCACATGCACCCCATGCCGCCGCAAACGCGCAACGATCTCGCCGATACGCGCGGCGACGAGGCTGGGGGGACGCTCATGCTGCAAATCGTTAATCCCCACCATCAGCACGCATAGACAAGGAGAAAGCGCCAGCACCTGATCCAGACGCCGCAATACATCGAGGCTCTCATCACCGCCCACACCCCGATTGACCACATCGTTGCGTCCAAGGAATTCCCACCAACTCAGATGATCGATATGCGAATCACCCAGCATCACGATTCGTGCCGAGCGGGTATGATAATGCGCGATAAGCGCGCGCTTGACCGTGGCGTAGCTCGCCACCGGCCGGGCAACCGGAGTCTGGACCTCGGTCGGTCGCAAGCGTTCCATCCAACGCGACGGAATATTGTAATAATCCAGCAATACCAGCAGCGCAACGGTCAACGCCAGCGCATAGCCTACCAACAGGCGCGTCCAGGTCATCCGGCCATGCGATGCCACAACAACTTCCGCCGATACTCCTCGGGATCCTTGACCTGGGTCACCGCCCCCGGACGGGGAAAAAACGCATCATAAAGGCGCGAGACCCAGAAACGCATGGCAGAAAGACGCAGCAACCGCGGCAGCGCATCATGCTCCTCTGGACCCAATGGACGCACGGAGCCATAACCCTCGAGAAAGGCCCGCATGCGCGACGCATCCTCTCCGCCCAGCACAAGCGCCTGGGCATTGAGCGCGATGGCGATATCCATCACCCAGGGCGCGGTATGCGCATAGTAAAAATCAATAATGCCCGTCACCCGCTCGCCATCGAACAAGATATTGTCCACAAAAAGGTCGCCATGGATCACGCCATACGGAAGATCGTCCGACACCTGCCTTTGCTGCCAATGCAGTTCATCGAGCAACAGCGCGCGCGCCTCGTCGCCATAGCGCTGCGCCACCCGCGCGGAAAGCTCCTCCACCATCCGCGCCAACCACGTCAGCCCCGTCGGATTCTCCCGTCGTTCGGGAAAATCCCGCCCCGCCAGATGCATCGCAGCCATCGCCGCGCCCGACGCGCGCAGTTGGTCGGCGGAGAGCACCGCGCAGGTTCGCCCGGGCAGGCGAGAAACAATACACCCATGCTTGCCACGATACTGGAACAGTAGCGCGCCATCCCGCCGGGGCATCACGTCCGGACAAGGGACACCCGCGGCAGCCAGGTGGTGCATCAAGCGCATAAAGAAGGGCAATTCCTCTGCCCGCATACGCTCGAACACCGTCAACACATAACGTCCCCCGCTGGTGTCGAGGAAGAAATTGCTGTTTTCAATGCCGTCCGCTATTCCTTCGAAACCAATCAAGCGGCCAAGGTCGTAAGCCGACAAGATTCGGGTCACATCAGCGGTCGAAAGCTCGGTATAGACGGACATGCGCGCAATGCTATCGCCTCCTCGACGGCATGGCCATGCGCGCCAAAGACAGCGGAGCCATCACCCGCATTGTTCCGCACTCTTTCACCGGCTAAGGTTCGCCCTGTGGTGCGCGATTGGCACCATGCCCAAAAACCACACCCGGGACGTACATGGACAAGATCCTCATTCGTGGCGGCATTCCACTGACAGGCTCGATTCAGGCCAGCGGCGCCAAGAACGCAGCGCTTCCGCTGCTCGCCGCAGCCATCCTGGCCGATGGCCCGGTCACGTACCGCCGCGTACCGCACTTGCGCGACATTTCCACCATGATGACA
Organism: Zetaproteobacteria bacterium; assembly: GCA_003696795.1. GTDB lineage: Bacteria > Pseudomonadota > Zetaproteobacteria > Mariprofundales > Mariprofundaceae > J005. The sequence continues at coordinate 5,954 of RFFT01000004.1, forward strand.
CTGCTTGCCTACCAGGGCGCGCATGTCCATTTCGATGACCGCGCGCTGCTGCACGTGGACACCCGGCCCGCAACCAAATCCGAGGCGCCTTACGAGTTGGTCAAGACCATGCGCGCCTCGGCGCTGGTGCTTGGCCCCATGCTCGCCCGATTCGGCCATGCGCGCGTCAGCATGCCCGGCGGCTGCGCCATCGGCGCGCGCCCGATCGATATGCATCTGCGTGGACTGGAAGCAATGGGCGCCACCATCGAGGTCGAACAGGGGGACGTGGTCGCCGAGGCCAAGCAGGGCCTGAAAGGCGCGCATATCGTGTTCGACCAGGTCACGGTCACCGGCACCGAGAACCTGATGATGGCCGCGGTGATCGCCGAGGGTGAAACGATTCTCGACAATGCGGCGCGCGAACCGGAGGTCGTCAATCTTGCCGAGTCGCTGCGCGCGCTGGGGGCGGACATTCAGGGCGACGGCAGCAACCGCATTGTCATTCGTGGCGTCTCTTCCATACATGCGGGCGAAGTCACGGTGATTCCCGACCGCATTGAAACCGCCACCTACCTTGCCGCCGGCATCATCACCGGCGGCGACGTTACGGTCACCGACACCGAGCCCGGCCATCTGGAGGCTTTCCTGGCCCGCATTCGCGATGCGGGGGTCGATGTCGAGTGCGGCGAGAACCACATCCGCTGCCGGACGAGCCGGCGCCTGCGGGGGGTGGATATCCACACCATGCCGCACCCCGGTTTTCCCACCGACCTGCAAGCCCAATTCATGGCCCTGATGACCATCGCCGAGGGAACCAGCGTGATTCGGGAAACCATCTTCGAGAACCGTTTCATGCATGTGCAGGAACTTGCCCGCATGGGCGCCAATATCCGCCTGGACGGGAACACGGCTGTGGTGAGCGGAGTCGATCATCTGTCGGCCGCACCGGTCATGGCCACCGACCTGCGCGCGTCGGCCAGCCTGGTGTTGGCCGGTCTTGCCGCACGGGGAGAAACGGAAATCTCCCGTGTCTATCACTCGACCGTGGCTATGAACGCATCGAGGAAAAGCTACAGCGGCTGGGGGCGCGGATCGAACGGGTCAGCGGCAGCGAAAGTTGGATCAGAGGAGTACAGTTCCATGACTGAGCAAACCCTGACCATGGCGTTGTCCAAGGGGCGCATCCTTGATCAGACCCTGCCGTTGCTTGCCGCGGCGGGGCTCGCCCCGACCGAGGACGTACGCCGCACGCGCAAACTGATGGTCGAAGGGCCCGCGCTTTCCCTCAGTGGCACGGCGTGCCGAATACGCTACCTGATCATCCGTGCCGCCGACGTCTGCACCTATGTCGAACAAGGCGCCGCCGACCTGGGCATTGCGGGACGTGATTCCCTGCTCGAATACCGTCCCCATGTCTACGAACCATTGGACTTGAAAATTGGTCGTTGCCGCCTGTGCGTGGCTGGCCCTAAGGCGCTGGTCGAGGCCGGGCCACCTCCCGCCGGAAGCCGCATCACGGTGGCCACCAAATATGATCGGCTCGCAGCCGAATATTATCAGCGGCGGGGCGTGCAGGCGGATATCATCCACCTTTATGGTTCGATGGAACTCGCGCCGCTGGTCGGCATGGCCGAGCGCATTGTCGATCTCGTGGAAACCGGCGGCACCCTTCGCGCCAATGGCCTGGTGGAAGAGGCCACCCTGTACGAGATCTCCAGCCGACTAATCGTCAATCCGGCCAGCTTCGCCATCAAACGCGCGCCGATCCAGGCCATCATCGACCGGCTACGGCAAAATCTTGACGCCCAGGGGAAACAGGCATGAGCACGATTACCCAATTGAATACTTGCGATCCGAATTTCGACGCACAATTGGATGCGCTGCTGGCGCGGGAAACCGATACTGGCGCGGATGTGCAGACGATTGTGGCGGACATCATCGCCGACATCAAAACCCGTGGTGATGCGGCACTGTGTGCCTACACCACGCGCTTCGATCACTGGGAGTGCACCCCGGACAGGCTTGAAATCAGCCGGGCGGACATGGAAGCGGCATGGCATGCCATTTCGCCGCAGGACCGCGCGGCGCTGGAGCTGGCGGCTGAGCGGGTGCGCGCCTACCATGAACATCAACTCCAGCGGGATTGGGAATACATCGACGAGGCGGGGCTGACCCTGGGGCAAAGAATCACACCGCTTGATCGCGTCGGGTTGTATGTACCCGGGGGCAAGGCCGCATATCCCTCGTCGGTCATCATGAATGCGGTGCCCGCCAAGGTTGCGGGCGTGGGGGAGATTGTGATGGTCGTACCCACACCGCACGGCGAACGCAATGAGCTCGTGCTGGCCGCGGCCTATATTTCGGGGGTGCAACGGGCCTTCGCTGTTGGCGGCGCACAGGCCGTCGCCGCTTTGGCCCACGGCACCGAACGCATCCCGCCGGTAGATAAAATCGTCGGACCGGGCAATAAGTTCGTCGCCGCAGCCAAGCGTCAGGTGTTCGGGATCTGCGGCATTGACATGATCGCCGGACCGTCGGAAATCGTAGTCGTCGCCGATGGCGGCGATCCGAGCTGGCTGGCGGCGGATTTTCTCTCCCAGGCGGAGCACGACGAAGCAGCGCAAAGCATCTTCATCACCACCGACGCGAATCTGCTGCGCGCCGTCGCGCAGGCCATCGACACGCATCTTGCGCGTCTGCCGCGCCAGGATATCGCCCGCGCCGCGGTGGAAACGCATGGCGCCTTGATCTTGGCCGACAACTGGGCCACGGTGGCCGACGTGGTCAACCGCATTGCACCGGAACATTTGGAACTGGCGCTGGACGATCCGGACATCCTGCTGCCCTATATCAAGCATGCGGGGGCAATCTTCCTGGGTCATTTTGTTCCCGAAGCGCTGGGCGATTACGTGGCCGGCCCCAACCATGTCCTGCCGACCAACCGCACGGCGCGCTTTTCCAGCCCGCTCGGCGTGTATGACTTCCAGAAACGGAGCAGTGTCATTCGCGCCACGCGTGCGGGGGTGGCCAGCGTCGGGCCTGCCGCGGTACACCTCGCCCATCGCGAGGGACTGCAAGCACACGCACTGACCCTTGAGCTGCGTTTGGACGGCAAGGCATGATCCGCGCAGACATCAAGGGCTTGTCGGCCTATCACGTGCCGGATGCGAAAGGGATGATCAAGCTCGACGCGATGGAAAATCCCTACCCGCTGCCCGAAACGGTTCGTCGAGCGCTGGCCGAACGCCTCGCCACCGCGTCGATACATCGTTATCCCGACGCCGCGGCTCGGCGCCTGCGGCAGCGGATCGCCACGCACGAGGGGGTCGCCCCCGAACAGGTATTGATCGGCAATGGCTCGGACGAAATCATTCAGATGTTGATCCTGGCCGTGAAAGACGGCCCCTGCATCGCGCCTGCGCCGACCTTCGTAATGTACGAGGTTATTTCGCGCTGGCTGCGTCGCCCCTATGTGCCAGTCCCGCTGGAGGAAAACTTTGCGCTCGATGCCGACCGTTTCCTGCATGCCGCCAGCCGCGAACGCGCTCGACTCGCCTTCCTCGCCTGTCCCAACAACCCCACCGGCAACCTTTGGGAGCAGGACACCATCGCACGCATTCGCGACGGCTTTGGCGGACTGCTGGTGATCGACGAGGCCTACGCGCCCTTTTCGGAGCGCAACCATCTACATTTGATGGGCAAACGGACCGCCGTGTTGCGAACCTTCTCCAAACTCGGCTGGGCCGGCCTTCGGTTGGGATATTTGATTGCCGATGCAGAGCTGATCGAGCATGTAAACAAAGTACGTCTTCCTTACAACATCAACACCCTGAGCCAGTTGGCGGCGGAAGTGCTGTTTGATCATTTCGAGGCATTCGAGGCGCAGGCCGCACGCATCCGCGACGAACGCGCCCGCCTGGCCAGGGAGCTTGGTGGCATACCCGGAGCGGAAGTCTTTCCCTCGCAAACCAATTTCATCACCCTGCGTCTACCCCGCGCGGAGCAGGTGTTCGAGCACCTGCTTGTCAGCGGTATCCTGATCAAGAGACTGGGGGGGCATCCGCTGCTGCGCGACTGCCTCCGGATCACCGTAGGCACACGGGAAGAAAACGATCGCTTGCTGGCGGCACTGAAGGAGGCTTGCAGATGAGCAGAACCGCAACCATTGCGCGCACAACCCGGGAAACCGATATTCGGCTAACCTTGGCGCTTGACGGTCAAGGCGTAGCGGAGCTGGACTCGGGCATCCCGTTCCTCGACCACATGCTCGAGCAGATCGCCCGTCATGGCTTGGTGGATCTGACGCTGAAGGCACGGGGAGACCTGGAGGTCGATGCGCACCACACCGTCGAGGATATTGGCATCTGCCTTGGAGAGGCGCTGGCCCGTGCGCTGGGCGACAAGGCCGGTGTCAACCGCTACGGGCATGCCTATGTGCCGCTGGACGAGGCGTTGGCCAGGGTGGTCGTGGACCTCTCCGGTCGGCCGGGGCTGACCTACCATATCGACTTTCCCGGGGAACGCATTGGCAGTTTCGATGTCGAACTGTTCCGGGAGTTCTTCCAGGCGCTGTGCAATCACGCGCGCATCACGCTACACATCGACTGCCTCCGCGGCGCCAACAGCCATCACATGATCGAAAGCGTATTCAAGGCATTCGGCCGGGCATTGCGCATGGCGGTGGCCGCGGATGCCCGCATGCAGGGCATCCCCAGCACGAAGGGGGCACTGTAATCCCCATGGCGTCCATCGCTCTGATCGATTATGGCATGGGGAATATGCACTCCATCGCCAAAGCGCTCGAACATGCGGGCGGTCGTGTGCGTTGCGTCGAACATCCCGAGCAACTGGCAGGCTGCGCGCGCATCGTGCTACCCGGCGTAGGCGCATTCCGTGATTGCATGCGCAGCCTGCGCGGCAGCGGCATGGCCGAAGCGCTATGCCAATGCCTCAACGAAGGCACCCCTTTCCTCGGTATATGTCTCGGCATGCAGGCGCTGATGGATGAGTCCCATGAATTCGGACGCCATGCCGGCCTCGGCCTGATTCCCGGCACGGTCGAGCCTTTTCCCGCCGATTTTCCCGACCGCGGCTGCAAGATCCCGCACATGGGCTGGAACGATGTGTTGCTGCCCGAAGACCATGCCCACCCCGTGCTTGCTCCGTTGGTCGGGCAGCAGGTGTACTACGTGCACTCGTATTACTGTCGCCCGCGGCTGCTTGCCCATGAGTTGGCCGCTTGCGTCTATGGCGATGTTCGCTTTTCCGCCGCGATCGGTCGCGACAATATCATCGGCGTGCAGTTCCACCCTGAAAAATCGCAACGGGCGGGACTGGCCATGCTTCAAGCTTTTATCGAATGGATGCCAGCATGACCGCTCAATTTGAACTGATTCCAGCGATCGACCTGAAACAGGGGCATTGCGTGCGACTGAAACAAGGGCGCATGCAGGATGCCACGGATTACGGAGACGATCCGGCAGCCATCGCCCGCCACTGGCAAACATTGGGCGCTCGTCGGCTTCATGTCGTCGACCTCGATGGCGCATTTGCGGGCAAACCAGCGAACCGACAGGTGATCCGCGCCATTTGCCAGGCGGTGGATATGCCCGTGCAACTTGGGGGAGGGCTGCGCGACCTTGACATGATCGAGGGCATGCTTGGGCTGGGCGTCGAACGCGTGATTCTGGGCTCGGTTGCCATTGCACAACCGGCGATCGTGCGCGAGGCATGTCGCGCGTTTCCCGGTCGCGTCTGCGTCGGCATCGACGCCAAGCAGGGACGGGTCGCCGTTCACGGTTGGGATGAAGTGACCAATGTCCGGGCGACCGATCTGGCCAAACGCTTCGAGGACGATGGCGTGGCCGCCATCATCTACACCGACATCGCGCGCGACGGCATGTTGACCGGCCCCAATATCGAGGAAACCGTGGCGCTTGCCCGCGGCATCGAAATCCCGGTCATCGTTTCCGGCGGCATCGCCGGCATCGACGATGTGCGCGCCTGCGCGCGACATGCCGCGGACGGGATTTGCGGCGCGATTACCGGTCGCGCGATCTATGAGGGCACGCTGGATTTTGCCGCGGCCGTCAAGGAGCTGAGCTAATGCTCTCCAAACGCATCATCCCCTGTCTCGATGTAGCCCATGGCAGGGTCGTGAAAGGCGTGAAATTCGTCGACATCATCGATGCCGGCGATCCCGTCGAGGCTGCCATCCGCTACGACGAACAGGGCGCGGACGAGCTGACCTTCCTCGATATTCGCGCCAGCCATGAGAACCGTACAACTCTGTATGAAATGGTCAGTGCCGTGGCGGAGAACGTGTTCATGCCGCTCACCGTTGGCGGCGGCGTCAAATCGCTGAACGACATCGAACAACTGCTGCTTGCCGGCGCCGACAAGGTCTCGATCAACACCGCCGCGCTCACACGGCCCGAAATCGTACGCCAGGCGGCCGAACGCTTCGGCTCCTCGACAATCGTCGTGGCGGTGGACGCCAAACGCGTGGCGGACCACTGGGAATGCTTCACCCATGGTGGGCGCCGGGCGACCGGCATCGACGCCGTCGAGTGGGCCAAGCGCATGGCCGACGATGGTGCCGGAGAAATTCTGCTGACCAGCATGGACGCCGATGGAACGCGCCAAGGATATGACCTCGCGCTGACCCGCGCGGTGGCGGAAGCCGTGTCGGCCAATGTCGTCGCCTCAGGCGGCGTCGGCACGCTCGAACATCTGGCGCAGGGACTGACCGAAGGCAAGGCTGATGCCGTACTGGCCGCATCGATCTTTCATTTCGGTGAATACACGATCCATGAGGCCAAGCGCTATCTGGCGGAACGCGGCATTCCCGTACGCCGCTAAGCCCGGCCATGGAGTGGGCGCAGCAATTCGTCGAACACTACGGCTATTGGGCGGTATTCGTCTGGACCCTGATCGAGGGGGAAAGCGTATTCATTGCCGCTGCCGCCCTGTCCGCGGCGGGTCTTTTACATCCATGGAAGGTGATCATCGTCGCCGCGCTGGGCGCGTTCATCGGGCATCTGATCTTCTTCGCCCTTGGCCGCTGGAAAGGCATGCGCATCATCAACGCCGTACCCACCCTTCGCCGGCATTATCCGAAAGCGAACATCATTCTCGACAAATACGCGCATTGGTCGATCTTCATTTTCCAGTATCTGTATGGCACCCGCATGGTCGCGGCCATCTTGTTCGGTTGTTCGAGCATCGGATTCTGGCGTTTTTTCTCCTTGCAGGTGATCAATTGCGTCAGTTGGGCCTGCCTTATTTATCTTGTCGGACACATGCTTGGACTGGCCGGGATGGCCATCCTGCATCGATTCGGTTTGTATGGCCTGCTGGGTGCACTGCTTGCGACCGCCATCGTGGCAGGTTGGGCCTACTGGCGTTACGCGCACGAGCATGTGCGCAACCATTTCTCAGACAAAGATTCGCCACGCTGATCCAGCCATCACAGCTTTGGCTAAAATAGGACCAGGAGGTGCTTCATGCGCATTCGTCCTGCAGCCGTAGCTGGCTTTTTCTACCCTGCCGACGCGGACACGCTACGGGCCATGATCGACGGCTGGCTCGCCCAGATTCCGACCACGGTGGCGCATCGACCCAAGGCATTGATCGCGCCGCACGCCGGCTATGTCTATTCCGGCCTCACCGCCGCATTCGGGTATGCCATACTGCGCGGCATGGACATCAGGCGCGTCGCCCTGCTAGGGCCGGCGCACCGCGTTCCGTTCGCAGGCATCGCGCTGCCGGATGTGGAGGCCTTCGCCACTCCGCTGGGCATTGTTCCGCTGGACAGCACGATGATGCAGATGGCCATGCGGGAAAGGTCGGTTCTTCAGCTCAATGATGCCCATGTGATGGAGCACTCGCTTGAGGTGCAGCTACCCTTCCTGCAGCGCCTGTTGGGTGAATTCACCCTCGCCCCGATGGTGATCGGTCACGCGGACGAAGCGATGGTTGCCGACGTGCTCGAACTGCTCTGGGGTGACGCGCATACCCTGATCGTGATCAGTTCCGACCTGTCGCATTACCATCCCTACGAGCAAGCGCGCCGGCTGGACCGGCAAACGATCGAACAGATCCTCGCCCTTAAAGGGCCGATTTCGCATCAGCAAGCCTGCGGCGCAACCGGCATCAACGGCCTGTTGCACATGGCCACGCGCCACACGCTGGTCCCGCGTCTGCTCGACTATCGCAATTCCGGCGATACGGCGGGTGGGCGCGACGAGGTCGTCGGCTACACAAGTATTGCGTTCGAGGTTGAGCCATGCGCCAAGAACAGGGACGTATCCTGATCGCGATCGCGCGCGATGCGATCGCGAAACGTCTGGGCCTGCCCGGCAAGGCGACGGCGGTGGACGGAACCTGGCTGGAGCAACCCAGGGCAACCTTCGTCACCCTTACCCGCAACGGCACATTGCGCGGCTGTATTGGCAGTTTGGAAGCTTACCGTCCCCTGCGCGAGGATGTGCAACACAACGCCATTGCCGCCGCCTTTCACGATCCACGCTTTCCACCGCTATCGCCTGCCGAATGGAACAGCCTGAACATCGAAGTGTCCGTCTTGAGTGAGCCGCGCCCCTTGCCGGCCAGCAGCGAGGAAGAGGCGATTGCGCAATTGGTGCCCCAACGAGATGGCGTCATCCTTTCCTGGCGCAACCATCGCGCAACCTTTCTACCCCAGGTTTGGCGGCAACTTACCGACCCCCGCCTGTTTCTCGCCCAACTCAAGCGCAAAGCCGGTCTGAGCGAAGGCTTCTGGCACCCAGCCCTGAAGCTGATGGTGTATCAAGTTGAACACTTTCAGGAGCCTGCATCATGAATGCGGTCCCCGCCCGTTATTGGCATCGGCTGGAAAATGGCCGCATCCAGTGTGACCTCTGCCCGCGGGACTGTCGCCTGCGCCCCGGCCAGCGTGGCTTGTGCTTCGTGCGCCAAGCCAGCGAAAACGGAATGGTGCTCACCACTTATGGCCGCTCCTCGGGCTTCTGCATCGATCCGATCGAGAAAAAGCCGCTGAACCATTTTTATCCCGGCTCCAGCGTACTCTCCTTTGGCACGGCGGGATGCAATCTGGCCTGCCGCTATTGCCAAAACTGGGATATTTCCAAGTCCCGCGCTTTCGATCGCTTGTGCGATCAAGCATCCCCGAGCCAAATCGCCGAGGCCGCCAAGCGGCACGGGTGTACCAGCGTCGCCTTCACCTACAATGACCCGGTCATCTTCCTCGAATATGCGGTGGACACGGCCAAGGCATGCCATGCGCGGGGCATCAAAACCGTCGCAGTCACAGCCGGTTATATTCACCCCGAACCGGCACGCGAGTTTTTCAGCCATATGGACGCCGCGAATATTGATCTGAAGGCATTCAGCGAGAATTTCTATCATCGTCTTTGTGCCGGGCACTTGCAACCCGTGCTGGATACGCTCGCCTATGTGCGGACCCATACCCGTTGCTGGCTGGAAGTCACCACCCTGCTGATTCCCGGCCATAATGATTCAGTGGAAGAAATCAGGCAACTCAGTCGCTGGATCGTCGCCCATCTTGGCGAGGATACGCCGTTGCATTTCACCGCTTTTCATCCCGACTGGCGGATGACCCATGTTCCTCCCACCCCGGCAAGCACGCTGCAACTTGCCCGTAAGATCGCGATGCGCGAAGGCTTGCATTATGTCTATACCGGCAATGTCCACGACCCCACGGGTGGCACCACCCGCTGCCCCGAGTGCGGACAAGCCCTCATCGTTCGCGACTGGTACGCGATCCGCCATCTCGCCATCACGGATGACGGCCGCTGCCCACGTTGCGGTCACCGCATCGCCGGCCATTTCGCGCACATCGCCCGCCCCTTTGGCAACCAGCGGATTCCCGTCCACCTTTCGCGCGAGCAAGTAATGGACTATAAAATCGAGAGGGGAGGCAACAAAGGAGGTTCACCATGAACAAGCATCTATCCCTGATCGTTGCGACGTTGGCGCTGCTCGTCGCCACGCCCGCCTTCGCCAAAGAAGTGAGCAGCGCGGGCACCAAGGTCGGCGTCCTGACCTGCCACCAGGTCGAAGGCTCGAAGGTCAACCTGCTCATCCATTCCACCGCTCAACTGCGCTGCACGTTCGACTCCACGGCAGGCGGAAGCCGGGAGCACTACAAGGGCGAAACCGGGGTGGGCCTCGGCATTGACATGCATTTCAAGAAAGAGGAAACGCTCGTATTTGCCGTCTTCTCCGCCGACTTCAAACCGGGAACGCATCAATTGGCCGGCAAATACGGTGGCGCCGGCGCCTCGGCAGGTGTTGGTGTCGGAGCGGGAGCGCAAGTGCTGGTGGGTGGAAACAATCGTTCCATCTCGCTGCAGCCGGTCATCTCGGGCAATACCGGCGTGGGTGCCGCCGCCGGACTCACCTACCTGTATCTGGAACCCGACGAATGAACCGGCGGGGAGGGCGTCAGCTCTCCCCTTCCTGCTTGAACAACGACGCAATCTCCTCAGCATGGCGTTCAGCTATCCGGTGGCGCTTGAGCTTGAGCGTGGGCGTCAGCAGTCCGTTCGCCTGACTCCATTCCTCGCCGACAAAGGCGAAGGCATGCACCTGCATGAAGCTAGGCAAATCGCGCGTATCCCACTGCAAGCGTTGACGAAACCAGCGCAACACCTCGCCATCCTCCTGCCAGGCCTGCGGCAGGGGGCGACGCATTTCCTGTTGCCAAGCCTGGCGCAGCGCATCGGGATCGGGCACGATCAACGCCCCGACATAAGGCCGCTGCTCGGCAACCACCATGGCCTGCACAACGACCGGATCGCGCGTCAAATGCTGTTCGATCACCGCCGGCGGCACATTCTCCCCATTGGACAGCACCATGATTTCCTTCTTGCGATCCACGATGCGCACAAAGCCTTCCGCATCGATCTCGGCGATGTCCCCCGTATGCAGCCATCCATCGGCGTCCAGCGCCTCTTGCGTCGCCTGCTCATTGCGCCAATAGCCCTGCATGATCATCGCGCCCCGCGCCAGCAATTCTCCATCATCGGCGCAGCGTAACTGCACCCCCGGCAACGCTTGACCGACCGTCTCGGGCCGAATACGCGAGGCCCGATTGACCGTCAACACGGGCGCGGCCTCCGTTAAACCGTAGCCGGGCAACACCGTCACCCCCGCGGCGAGCAAAAAGCGCGCAATCTCCGGATGCAGGGCGGCGCCTCCGGAGATAAACAGGCGGAGCCGTCCCCCCAGCCGCTGCCGAATCGGCGCATGCGCCAAGCGATCCAGCAGGCGCCAGAGCAGCCCCTTCCAACCCTTTAGCTTCCCCCCACGCTGCCGACAGACAAACTGCTCCATGCCCAGTTTTTGCGCCAGCGCGAACAGCCGGCGCTTGACGACTGGCGACTCGGCCAGCCGAGCCTGCACACCGGCATGCAGCTTTTCATACAGCCGCGGCACCGAAATCATGATCGTCGGTCGCACCTCAAGCATATCCCGCGCCAGCGTGGTCACATGCTCCGCATAGGCGATCTCCGCGCCGCTGGCCACCGGCAGGAAATGGCCAACCGTTCGTTCAAAGGCGTGCGACAAGGGGAGAAAAGAGAGAAACACATCGTCCGGATACACCGGCACCCCACCCAGACCCGCGGCAATGTCGGCCAACAAATTCCCATGGCTGAGCATCACCCCCTTGGGATGTCCGGTCGTGCCCGAGGTATAAATCAGAGTCGCCAAATCCTCCCGCGTTGGACAATGCGCACTGAGACGCCCCTCCCAGCGCTCGTCGGCCACAATGCCGGCCACGGACTTCTCCGACCCGCGCAACGGAATGCAGGGACGCGCATAGCCGCGCATCTTTTCCTCTTGCGCACCTTGCTCGGCAAAAACCAGGGACACATCCGCATCGTCGAAGACATAACGCACCGCCTCGGCCGGATCGGTGAAATAGGCGGGCACAGTGACCGCCCCCAAACGCAGAACGGCAAAATCCACGATCAACCATTCCGGACAATTATGCCCAAGGATGCCCACGCGATCGCCCGGCTGAATCCCGCGGTGCTCCAACCACGCCGACAACCTGAGTACCGCTTGCGCCACATGCACCCGAGACCATTGGCGCCAAACACCGCCGGCATCGCGGAAACGCAACATGGGCTTGTCCATCCATTCCGTCGGCGCCTGCAACAACAGGTCCGGAACACACGTCGCCTCGGCGACACGCTTGAGTCCAGGGCAATCAGCCTGGCTGGCCGAACGCATCGAGCACCTCCAGATTTTCCGGCATGGGCAAATCGCGCGCCTCAATCGCGGCGGCGAGAGCCTTACGCGGGCGCTGCGCAAAGGTCCGCAACAACCCGCCGCGAAAGGCGGGAAAACCAATGCCATAGATAAACGCCGCCTCCAAATGCGTCGGCTCGCGCACGACGCCTTCCGCGAGCGCGGCCAGCGCCTCGACAAGCATGGGCAGCAGGCAATCATCGACGATACTTTCATGCGGCAACACCGGCGCGTCATGCGTGCCCACGTCCGCCGCCGACTCCCTGGGCTCCACCTCGACACCGCCCAGATAGCGCATCACATCCGGATTGAACTCCTGGCGTTTGCCCCGTGGATCATAGCGAAAGAAGCCCTTGCCTCCTTTGGCACCCAGCAGCCCGTCATCAACCATGCGCGCCAGCCATGCCGGCATTGCAAAGCGCGCCCCAAAGGCGTTGGACAAATGCCGGCCCACATGCACGCAGATGTCCAGCCCCACCTGATCGGCCAATTCGAGCGCCCCCATCGGCATGCCAAAATGTTTGAGCGCGCCATCGATATGCTCGGCCTTTTGCCCGTGCTCAAGCAAGCGCAACGCGGACACCATGAACGGCATGAGACAGCGATTGACCAGAAAGCCCGGCCTATCGGCCACAATCACCGGATATTTTCCCCACGACACCGCCAAGGCCGCAACTTGATCGACAACCGTCGCACTACTTTTGGCCCCCGCGACAACCTCGACCAACGGCATCTTTGGGGCCGGATTGAAGAAATGCAGTCCAACCAAACGCTCAGGATGACGAAGCTTGTCCTGCATTTCGCCGATCGACAGCGACGACGTATTACTCAGCAGCAGGCAGTCCTTGCGCACCTCGCCCTCAAGCCTGCGCCATAATGCACACTTGGTGTCGATATCCTCGATCACCGCCTCGATCACCACATCCGCATCACGCAAACCCGAATCGTCCAGCGCGGGACGGATGCGTTGCATGCGTGTCCGATCTTTGGTTTTCGCCGCAAGCTCCGCCACTGCCTTCATGCCCCGGGCTAGGGCGTCGGGTGCGACATCATGCAAATCGACCTCAGTATTGCCTGCGGCAACCCAGGCAATGCCCGAGCCCATGACCCCCGCGCCGAATACCGCCGTGCGTTGCACGCGCTCGCTCGCCGCGCGTCCCCGTCGTACCGCTTCCTGCTTCCGCAGGGCATTGCCAAGATGAAAGACCTGGATCAAATGCTTGCAGGACGGGGTCACCGCAAGACGCCCCAGCGAAGCGGCCTCGCAGGCCAGGGAGGTCCCCATGTCCCGCCCGACATGACCGCGCAACAGTGTGATCGTGGCCGGCAATGCGGGATACGCTTTCTCGACATCCACATGCCTGAACCGCGCCAAGGCTCGCCGCGCCACCTGACGAAAGAACAACTGGCGCGCGCCGGGGAGATACAGCCACCAGGGCCCGGCCACACGAGGGCTGCGTTTGCCTTTGGCCGCCAGATGCTCGATGGCCGCGGCCACCTGTTCGGGCGCGCAGGCCATTGCGGCCAGCCCGCTGCGTGCCGCACGCCGCGCCGACAACCCCTTGCCGCTCAAGATCAACTCAACGGCGGACACCCAGCCCACCCGCTGCGGCAGCCGCACCGTACCGCCAAAACCGGGATGAATGCCCAGCCGAATTTCCGGCAAGGCAAGCTTGGTTGCGGGATGCTCCACAGCAAGGATGTGATCACAGGCCATGGCCAGCTCCAGCCCGCCACCCAGACAAGCCCCTTGCACCACCGCAACACTCACCGAAGGCAATACCTCGATCCGCCGACAAAGCGCCTGCCCACGCTCCGCCAGACGCGCCGCCTCGCCGGCATCGCTGACGGCGGCAATCGCATCGAGATCCGCACCGGCGATAAAACAGGAAGGCAGCCCACTTTCCAGCACCAGTACGCGCGGTGGTTCGCGCTCCAGAGTGTCGAGCAACCGCTCCAACTGCGTCAGACATCGCGCATCGAGCACATTGACCGGTTTATCCTCGCGCGCAAAA
>RFFT01000018.1 GCA_003696795.1 Zetaproteobacteria bacterium
TCGCCGCGGTCTGGTGAACAGGCCGTTAGGGGCATCAGGCAAGCCTTCAGCCCCAAGAGTGCTCCTCGCCTCCGTAAGCACTTCGATCAGGCCGGGCGAGTCGAATGTGCACAAGTCGCGCTCCGCTGTTTGCTGCGATTGACTTTTTTCGGCCGTTCGGCAACAGTGACCACAGGATCGCTAAATCAGGCACATTCCGAGATTGACAGGAAGCGCCCGCATTGCCATTGCCGCAGGATCTTCAGTCATGGGCATGATGATCGACGGACGGTGGGTGGCGGAGGAGGACATCCCCCGCGATAAGGAAGGTCGCTTCGTCCGCTTGGAGGCCGCCTTCCACCACCGGGTCGGTGAGCCGGCTCGCTACCACCTCTATGTGAGCCTCGCCTGCCCCTGAGCGCATCGGACGCTGATCATGCGCTGGCTCAAGGGGCTGAGGCTGTCCCTGGATAGAAGCCGGCCATGAGCTGCGTTCACCGCTATCCCGGAAAACAAGTCGTCGAGTTCGAGCTTGCCCGCTGCATGCATACCGACGACTGAACGCGCGCACCTTCTTCCGCCGCAGCAGCAGTAGCGCGCTGACAGGCTTCTGCGACAACACCTATCGCAAGGCAGGATTTTCCCGATGCACCCCTTGCCCGGCAGCCATTCACCCCGATAGTATCGGCATCGACAATCCATTCCAGACTGGAGGTCGAGGCATGCCCATCTACGAATATCGCTGTTCTTCTTGCGGCCACGAGTTCGAAACGTTGGTGCTGCGCAAGGATGAAGCCGTTGCCTGCCCTCAGTGCCAGAGCAATGAGCTGGACAAGCTGATCTCCGCCCATGCGGTGGGTAGCGCCAAAGTCGATACCCCCTGCGGAGATGCGTGCGCCCCCGCGCCGATGTGCGGCGCCGGCGCCTGCCCGTCTTGTCAATAGAACTGGAGGCTCATCATGTCCAATTGCCTGTTCTGCAAAATCGCCGCCGGGGAAATTCCGTCCAGCAAGGTCTATGAGGATGAGAACGTCTATGCCTTCAAGGACATTCACCCCAAGGCACCCACTCATGTGCTGGTCATCCCCCGCAAACATGTGGCCACCCTTGCCGATTGTGATGACCCCGCGTTGCTCGGCACCCTGATGGATCGCGTGCGCCACATTGCCGACGCGGTACTTGGCCTGGCTGGCGGGTACCGTGTCATCATCAATGTGCGTGAAGGCGGCGGGCAAGAGGTCTACCACCTGCATATTCATATTCTCGGCGGCAGGAAGCTGCCTTTTTGAAACGCGCCGTTCGCAAGCGAAGTCACCCAAAGCCACTGAACGATCCGCTGGCCGAAATTCTCGGTCGCGACAATCTGGCGCTGCTCAGCGCGACTGCGCGGTTGCGTCGGCACTGGCCTGCAATCGTCGGCACAATGATGGCCACACGCACCGAGCCGGTCAGTCTTGAACAGCAACCGAACAAGGGCCTGCTGCTGTTGGTGGCGGTCGACCATCCAATCATGGCGCAACAAATTCGTTTCCTTGAACGAGAGATTCGACGCGCCTGCCAACAACGCCTGGGAATCGTAGGCCTGCGGTGGATACGCACACGGATGCAACCGCAAGCGGGCATGAAATCACCACGTCCATCGCATGTGCGCGGTGCGCGAGTTCCTTGGCGAATCAAACGCGGGATTGCCAGCGAGCTGGCCTGCGTCAAGGATAAGCGCCTCAGGCGCGCGATGTTCGCCGCACGCATTGCGCAATATACCAACAATCCGGATTCCAAGGAGCCAGCATGAAACGGTTATTGAGCATCCTGCTTGTCGCCATTCTGTCGCTGACACTGGTGTCTGTGGACGATGCCGCGGCACGTCGTTTCGGTGGTGGCCATAGCTTCGGAAAACAACGCCTATTCCAGCCTCATGCTCAACGATATACCCGACACGCCACCCCTCAACGCGGCTATGCGCGCAGCGGACTGATGACCGGTCTCGCCGGCCTGGCCATGGGCGGCTTGATTGGCGCAATGTTGTTCGGCGGTTCATTCGAAGGCGTCAACCTGCTCGATATTCTCGTCCTTAGCGGCATCCTGGCATTGATCGCGCTATGGCTTCGCCGTCAGCCATCGGTCGCCAATCGACCACGCCGGGAGGCACACGCCAGCGGGGGCAGCATAGGTGCCGTGCGCCCCAATATCGACCACGCGCACTTCATCCAGGCGGCGAAGGAAATCTATCTGCGCATGCAACAAGCGTGGGATGCGGGGGACCTTGCTGAAATTCGCCGCTTCTGCACCGACGAGGTTGCCGAACGCATTGCCGCCATGATGCGAGAAGGCGAACGTCATCAGACAGAGGTTGGCACGTTGCACGCCGAGATTGCGGATGCGTGGGTGGAAGACGATCAGGAATGGGTGGCCGTGCGGTTCAACGCCATGATGGTCGAACGAACGCGCCACAACGGCAAAGTTGACGCGGAACAAGGCGAAGTGCGGGAGATATGGATCTTCCGCCACGATCCCAATGCGGACGACCCCACCTGGTATCTCGCCGGCATCCAACAGGCCTAAAGCCCGGCGCGAATCAATGCCTTCCACTCCTCGGGCCAAGACGCCCTGATCTCCATCGTGCATCCGTCATCCGGATGCGCAAAACGCAAACGCCAGGCATGCAGGGCGAGCCTGCGGCCACCCAGCGCCCTGAATCTCCGGTTTTCCTCACGCGCGCCATATTTGCCATCGCCAAGAATCGCATGCCCGGCGTCCGCCAGTTGCACGCGCAACTGATGCGTTCGGCCCGAATAGGGTTTGAGCGCGAGCAATGCGCCGGACAGTCCCTGCCAACGAAGCCGCAGCATGAGCTGGTAATCGGTAAGCGCCTCCTTGCCCTGCCGGTCATCACGCACCACGCGCTCGCCGCCGCGCACCACCCCTTTTTGCAAAAACCCGTGCAGCCTTCCACGTGTGGCGCGTGGATGCCCCGCGACGAGCGCCAGATACACCTTTTGCATATCGTGCGCGCGAAATGCCTCGTGCAACCGGCGCAGCGCATTCAAGTTCTTGGCCATCAACAATACACCGGAAGTATCCCGGTCCAAACGATGCGCAAGGCGCAAATCCGCCAGCCCACGCACCTCACGCAGCGCCTCAATCAAACCGGCATGATAGCCGCTTCCGGCATGAACGACGATCCCAGCGGGTTTGTCCACCGCCAGCAACGCATCATCCTCATAGAGTACGCGCACTTCGCCCGCACGGTTCAACAGCGCGCGCGGAATGCCCGCCTCGGGTTTATCGTACACCGGCTGGCGCAGGCTGGCCGGCAAAAACACCTCATCGCCCTGGCGTACCCGGCTTTCGGGACGTGCCCGCTTTCGATTCAATCGAACGTTTCCCTTGCGGATCAAACGTAAAATCAGCGGTCTGCGTTCCGCGCCCAGACGACGGATCAGCACCCGGTCCAGCCGACTGTTATCTTCGTCCGCCGCAATGCGGAGCTTGCTTTGTTCGGCGCGCACGCTTGCCAAGGCGCCCCCCTTTCGGCTAAGGTTTCCGTCCGTGTATAGCTCCGTGGAGCATCCACGTCCCTACTGTGCCGCAAGCGTAATGCGTTGCACCAAGGATTCCCAGACTGGACGCAAGGTCCATCGCTGGAGCCGAATGATCAAGACGAATCCTTGCAGGATGACCGGACGTAAGACCCGCCACGTTTGAGCTGACACCAAAAAATACCGTGTTCCGAGGTTTGCACCGATAGCCGGGGAGGGGACGATACGCCGGCATTGGTCATGGTATCACATTTACCTCGATGCCCGATGCCGCGGCATCGTGTTGTCGTGCAAACATTCGAGAACGCCAAAAGGATGATGGCGTGACGAAGAAAATCATGCTGATCAACGCGCAGCACGAAGAAGAAAGCCGCGTTGCAATCGTTGAAGACGGTTATCTGCACGAGCTGGACATTGAGTCCTCACAAAAGGTTGTCACCAAGAGCAACATCTACAAAGGCCGTATCACCAAGGTGGAAGGTAGCCTGCAGGCCGCGTTCGTCGAGTATGGCGCCGCCCGCCAGGGCTTTCTGCCGATCAATGAGATTCACCCCGACTACTGGAAGGAAGGCGTCGATAAATCCGCCGACGTACGCAAACTGAATATTCAGGACATCCTGGAACCCAAACAGGAAGTCCTGGTGCAGGTCGTCAAGGAAGAGCGCGGCAACAAGGGCGCGGCCTTGACCACCTATATCTCGCTCGCCGGGCGCTACCTCGTGTTGAGTCCGAACACACAACGCGCCGGCATCTCGCGCAAGCTCTCCGAGGAAGAGCGAAAGGTCATGAAAGCGATCATCGCACAATTGGATGTGCCGGACAGCATGGGCCTGATCGTGCGCACGGCGGGCAAGGATCAAAAGCTCGAGGCCCTGCAGCGCGACTACAACTACCTGCGCCGACTCTGGGACGAAATCCGGATCAAAAGCGAAACTGCGCCCACGCCCACGCTGATCTACCTTGAAGGCGATCTCGCAACCCGTGCGATCCGCGATCATTTCACGGAGGACATCAGCGAGATCTGGGTGGACAACCATGAGGTCTATGCGCGCACGAAACAGTTCGTGCATGCCGTGCTGCCGGGCAAAGAGAAGCTGGTCAAGCTGTATCGCGGCAAGAAGCCCTTGTTCCGCCATTACAACATCGAGGCGCAGTGCGAGGAAATCCACGAACGCGAAATCCGCCTGCCTTCGGGCGGATCCATTGTGGTCGACCCCACCGAAGCGCTCACGGCTATCGATGTGAACTCCTCGCGCTCAACCAAGGGCAAGCATATCGACGATACGGCCCTGACCACCAACCTGGAGGCGGCCGAGGAGATCGCCCGCCAGCTACGCATTCGCGATATTGGCGGCTTGATCGTGATCGACTTTATCGACATGAACTCGCGCAAACACAATCAGCAGGTGGAAGAAACCCTGCGCAAAGCCTGCCAGCTCGACAAGGCGCGGGTACAGTTTGCCCGTATCTCGCGCTTTGGTCTGCTGGAAATGTCGCGCCAGCGCATCCATCCCTCGGTGCGCGAATCTACCACCCAACCATGCGACCGTTGCCAAGGTCGTGGCTTCATCCGCACGGTGGAATCAATGGCGCTGCAAATGCTCACCCGCATGGAGGACTGGGCTGAAAAAGGCAAGAAGCCAACGCTGGTCGTCCAGGTTCCGTCAGACACCGGTGAATACCTGATGAACCACAAGCGCCGCTCCATCGCGCGCATCGAAGAGGTCTACGATGTGCAAATCACGCTGCAGATTCGGAAGGACCTGGATATTCCGCATTATCGAATCGAACGCCAGTGGATGGATAACAACCAGCAGCGTGTCGAAGTGTTGGAAGACACGATGAAGAACAAGCGCCCGCCACGCCCCGGGCGCAAATTGAAGCCACTGAAGCCCGTGGTTGGTATTCCGACGCCGGCGCCGGAACAGCCCAAGACCGAGGAGGCAAAACAAAAGTCGAGACCTTTGAATCCGCTCACTCGTCTGATCCGCCTCATCATTGGCGACAAGAAAAAGGATGAGCCGGAAACCCCTCCCCCAACAGAGCCGGCGGCAGCGACACCGGAATCCCCGAATCGCAACCGGAACCGACGTCGGCGCCGCTCCGGCAACCGTGGTGCGGGCCACAAGCCACAGGAGGTTCAGTCGCCTCAGCAAGGAACGGAGCCTGCCGAAGCGAACCAGGGCAACGCAGGCAGCGAGAATGGCACGCAACCCAAACGACGCCGGCGCCGTCGGAGAAGGCGACCGCAGCAGACGCAAACGCAACAACAGGCAAATGGCGAGGAAATGACACCGCCTTCCGCCACGGTGACGACGGAGAATCAGGTGGACGCCGGCAATGAGAGCGGCGCGGCAAACGGCGAGGAAGCACAAACGACGGACAAGCCTCGCCGACGTCGGCGACGCAGACGACCGCGCAAACCGGCGGAGGAACAAGGCAGCGGGGACCAAACTGCATCCGCTGGCGATGGAGGTGCATGAACGCGGCGAAAGCATTGTCCGGCGCATTGACCGTTGCGCCCGAGCAACATGGCCGTCGCCTGGACACCATCCTCGCAGAACATTGCGGCATCTCGCGCGCGCGGGTGCGCCGCATGTTGCAGGATGGCCTGGTCGAGGGACCATCGTGCAAGCCATCGGCAAAAGTCAAAGCGGGTGAGCGCTATTGCTGGCAAATGCCGCCCAACGAACCGCTGTCCCTGCTGCCGGAAGCCATCCCACTGGATATCCTGTTTGAAGATGAACATCTGATCATCATCAACAAGCCAGCGGGCATGGTTGTGCATCCCGCGCACGGCCATACAAGCGGCACGCTGGTGCATGCCCTGCTCCACCATTGTCCAAACCTGCCCGGCATCAACGGGATCGAACGCCCGGGCATCGTGCATCGCCTGGACAAGGACACCTCGGGCAGCCTGGTGGTCGCCAAGAGTGAACAGGCCATGCGCGGACTGGCGGCCCTGTTCGCCAGCCACGAATTGCGGCGAGAATATCGCGCCTGGTGTCGCGGCGCACCCAACTGGCATGATCGCCGCATCGACCTGCCCATCGCGCGCCATCCCAGGCATCGGCAAAAGATGGCCGTTGTCGCGCACGGACGCACGGCGATAACCGATGCACATGTCGAGGCCCGTCTGGGACCGTTCAGCGCACTACGCCTGACATTGCACACGGGGCGCACGCACCAGATCCGCGTCCATCTTTCGCATCTCGGACTCCCGCTGCTGGGGGATACGGTCTATGCCCGCCGCTTCAATCCGGGACGGGACATCCCGGAGCCCGCACGCTCCGCCATTCGCGCGCTGCGGCGCCAGGCGTTGCATGCCGAACTGCTGGCATTCCGTCACCCCATCAGCGGGCAGACGATTTCCGTGCGTGCCCCTCTTCCCGGTGAACTCGTGTCTCTGGACCATGCCCTGCATGCAACCTATGACTAGGCCTCACCCGCTTCGCTCCGCCTTGTTCGCCCAACATGGCTTGATTGGCGTGTTCACCACCCGCCAAGGAGGCATCAGTCCGCCTCCGGGCAACAGCCTGAATTTCGCACCTGTAGCCGGCAGCGGTGCCGAGCATGTGGCGGAAAACCTCCGTCTGCTGCGCCTGTCCACCGGACTGTCACGATCGCCCATTCGCTTGCGGCAAGTGCATGGTGATCGAATCATCGCCATCGATGAACGGAACCCAAGCGGGATCAAGGGCGATGCCATGTTCACCGGTCAAGCCAATCTGCCACTGGCCATCCAAACCGCCGATTGCCTGCCTATCCTGTTGGCCGACCCCGGCAGTGGACTGATCGCGGCGATCCATGCCGGCTGGCGCGGTACCGCCCTGGGCATCGCCGCCCAAACCGTGCGCCGACTGCGACGGGCCGGCGCCCGAGCCGAGCGCATCCTTGCCTCGGTTGGACCCTGTATCGGACCATGCTGCTTCACCATCGACACGCCATGCGCGGAGGCGCTGGCCCGGCGTACGGAACACCAGCCCTTTATTCGCCGACTGGCGCAGAAGTTCCAAGCGGACCTGGCCGGCATGAATATCGCCCAATTGTGCACCGAGGGATTGATCTCCGCGCATATCGAACATATTCAGCGCTGCACGTGCTGCGAAGCGGAACATTTCTTCTCGTATCGCCGCGATGGCGATGCCGCGGGACGGCAACTGGCCGTTGTGGTCCGACCTTCCTGCTCCTAGAGTTGTTGCCATGATTCGTCATGTTTGCCTGCTCGCCCTGGTTCTTGCGCTCGCCTCCTGCGCCAGCGACATGGATCACCGTGGCACCGCCGCCGAGGACTATGCCTATGCCAAGCATCTGCTGGATGAAGGCGCCTATGAGCGGGCGAACATGTACCTTGAGCATTTCGACGAGCACCATCCCTACAGCCACTACTCGATTCAGGCCGAACTGCTACGCATCTTCGCAGCCTATAAGAACAAAGAATACATTCTCTCGGAAACGCTAAGCCAGCGCTTCATCGACCGCCATCCACGTCATCCGGATGTCGATTACGCGAAATACATGCTGGGCATGAGCTATTACCATGAGATTCACAAGGTGGAGCGCGATGCGACGCAGACGCAACAAGCCATCAAGGCATTCTCCCGCCTGATCCGCGAACATCCGCGCTCAAGCTACGCGAAAGACGCGGCGGCCCGTCTGCAAAGCTTATACGACAAGCTTGCCGCGCATGAACTGGCCATCGGCAAATATTATTTTGATCGGGAACGCTATGTGGCAGCAGCCAACCGCTTCGAATACCTTGTTCGTCACTATGCCTCCACCTCCTCGATCGAGGAGGCACTCTATTACCTCGCGGCGTCGTATGCTCGACTCGGACTCAAGGCGCAGGCGCGGGATTTCGTCACCTTGCTACGGCACAACTTCCCGCACGGCGAGTGGACCCATCAAAGCGACAAGCTGCTTTAGCGCGGTAGCGAAAAATGCCGATAGGCGGCCATCAGATCCGCCGGTCGCCCAATATCGAACCAATACCCCGAATGCCGCATGCCCCGACAGCAATCCTGCTGAATGCATGCCCGAATACAGGCGGTAAGCGGAAATCCTTGCCCCGATGGCCATTGCTCCAGCCATGCCGGCCACCACAAGGACACACCCGCGAAGGTCAGCCGCCGCGTTCCTTTGAACGCCACGCGTCCATCCCCCAGCAATGCGAAATCGCCCCCAGGATGGTGCGCGGGATTCGGTACCAAGGCCAGGGCGCAACCCTGCCCCGGCAAACAGCGCGCCAGTTGCAACACATCGATGTCCGACTGAATGTCGGCATTGTGCACCAGCACGGGACCATCGCCCGGCAGCAGTTGCAATGCCTGCCGGGCGCCGCCGCCAGAGTCGAGCAATTGCCGCTCGTGGCTGTAATAGAGACGTGCCCCCAGCCAACCACCATCACCCAAATACCCCTCCAATTGGGCGGCATGGTGGTGCACATTGATCGCAATATCGCGAATGCCGAATCCGACCAACCGACGGATCACCCGCTCGATGGCCGTCGCGCCAGCCACCCGCATCATTGCCTTCGGCCTGCTCCGGGTCAGCCATGTCAAACGCGTACCCAACCCTGCGGCAAGAACCACCGCCCGCTCCACGATCGCGCTCATGCGCGACCCAACGCGGCCAACA
>RFFT01000081.1 GCA_003696795.1 Zetaproteobacteria bacterium
CGTTGATTCTGGTTGGCCATGTCACCAAGGATGGCTCGCTGGCCGGACCGCGCGTGCTTGAGCACATGGTGGATGCCGTGCTGTATTTCGAGGGCGATCGCGGCCATGCGCACCGCATTTTGCGCGCGGTCAAAAACCGTTTTGGACCGGCGGGCGAAATCGGTGTGTTCGAAATGTCCGACCATGGGCTGCTGAGCATTCGCGATGCCTCACGCCTGTTTCTCGCCGAACGCGCAACCGACACCCCAGGCTCGGCCGTGCTGGCCTGTCTGGAGGGAACCCGACCCTTGCTACTCGAGGTGCAGGCGTTGATTGCACCGACCGTGTATGCCACGCCCAAACGTTCTTCGGTCGGCCTTGACGGCAATCGCGTGGCCATGCTCACCGCCGTATTGGAGCGGCGCCTTGGCCTTCCCCTGTCGCAACACGATGTCTACATCAATGTCGCTGGCGGCGCCCGCATCACCGAACCGGCGGCGGACCTGGCCGTGTTGATGGCCATGATTTCCGCCTTTCGCGAGCGCCCGATTGCAAAAAATATCGCCCTGTTCGGCGAGGTCGGCCTGACCGGGGAAGTGCGCCCCGTCGGACAGCCGGAAGCGCGCGCGCGCGAAGCGGCAAGCATGGGCTTTACCCATCTGGTCATTCCACGGGACAATCAGGAAAGGCTTCACAAAGCCGGACTTGGGGCTAAGCTTTCGAAAGGTTCGGATGCGGCACTGCGACTCTCGGCCATCGGTCATCTATCCGAAGCGGCCAGCGTTTGCCTGCGCGACTGATATAGGGGACTGCACATGGATGCCGGGTTGAATATCCTTGATTATTTGCTGCTGGCCGTCATCGGAATCTCAACGATTGTTTCATTCTACCGCGGCTTTATTCGCGAGGCCATCTCCCTGCTTGGACTGATCGTCGCCTTCTTTGCGGCGCAACAGCTTTCCGGCTCCGCCGGTCGCGTATTGAGCCATTGGATCGCCAACCGGGGCGTGGCGGATATCCTCGGGTTCGTCCTGGTATTCATCGTTGCACTGGTCGTCATGGGACTGATCGCCGCGTTCCTCGGCAAGCTGATGGATCTGGCCGAGCTCTCCGGCACGGATCGCGGTCTGGGACTGTTGTTCGGAATCGCGCGCGGGTTGTTGCTGATTGCCATCGCGGCCCTGTTGTTCATGTCCTATGGCAAAACCAACCAAAACTGGGTCAAGCGCAGTCAGCTTGCGCCCTATGCGATGCAACTCGGGGGGCTGTTGGGTACACTTCTGCCCGCGAATTGTCCGCTATCGCGGCAATACCAGCAGCATGGGCATCGACCCAAGCCCACGCGCTTTGAAACATCCGACCGAGATGCGCTCAAAGCGCTGCTGCAACGACATTTGAACTGAGGAACCCATGAGCGAACGCAATTGCGACCATTTCCATGACGAATGCGGTATCTTTGGTGTTTACAACCACCCGGAAGCGGCCAACCTGACCTATCTTGGTCTCT
Source organism: Zetaproteobacteria bacterium (assembly GCA_003696795.1). GTDB lineage: Bacteria > Pseudomonadota > Zetaproteobacteria > Mariprofundales > Mariprofundaceae > J005. The sequence goes on from RFFT01000081.1 coordinate 1,487, forward strand.
ATGCCCAGCAACACCGAGGGCAGGAGTCCGCCGGCATCGTGTCGACGGATGGACAAAACTTCTATACCCATCGCGGCATGGGATTGGTTGCCGACATCTTTGACAAAGAAAGCATCCAGAGCCTGAAGGGTCACAGCAGTATCGGTCATGTCCGCTACTCGACCTCGGGCGAATCCGGCCTGCGCAATTGTCAGCCATTCGCGTTCGAATACGCGCATGGCGGGATTGCCCTTTGCCATAATGGCAATATCGTCAATGCGCCCGAGCTGCGCGCGGAATTGGAGAAGCGTGGCTCGATCTTTCATACCACATCCGACACGGAAGTGGTCATGCACCTGATCGCCAAGAGCGGCGAAGCCACAATGCGTGAACGCGTGGCCAGCGCGGTACGTCAACTCGCCGGTGGCTTTTCGCTTTTGATTCTGGTGGAAAAACGCTTGGTCGGCATTCGTGACCCGCACGGAATTCGTCCACTCGTGCTGGGCAGACTTGGCCGCAATTGGGTCCTGGCCAGCGAGACCTGTGCGTTCGATCTGATCGGCGCAACCTTCGTCCGCGACCTGGAGCCCGGCGAAATGGTCATTATCGAAGATGACAAGCTGGAAAGCATGTTTCCCATGAAACGGGCGGAACGAAGGTTCTGCGTCTTTGAATATGTCTATTTTGCGCGCCCCGACTCGGTGCTTGAGGGGGTGAACGTGTATCAGGCACGCTATCGCATCGGCGTGGAACTGGCCAAAGAGGCGCCGGCCGATGCGGATATCGTCGTACCCGTACCGGATTCGGGCGTACCGCCCGCCATGGGCTATTCCGAGGCATCCGGCATCCCCTTCCAGATGGGATTGATCCGCAATCATTATATCGGACGTACCTTCATCGAACCCAAGCAATCCATTCGCAACTTCGGGGTCAAGCTAAAACTGAACCCCAATCGCGAACTGATTGCCGGGAAAAGGGTCGTCCTCGTCGACGACTCCATCGTACGCGGAACGACCAGCCGCAAAATCGTGGAAATGGTGCGCGCAGCCGGCGCACGCGAAATCCATATGCGCATTTCCAGCCCGCCCACCCGCTTCCCCTGCTTTTATGGCGTGGACACGCCGGACAAGGACAAGCTCATGGCCAATCGTATGAGCATTGAACAAATGTGCCAGGCCATTGGTGCGGACTCGTTGTCCTTTGTCTCCTTCGAAGGCATGTACCGCGCCGTTGGTCAGCCACCCGAGTGCCACTGTGATGCTTGCTTCTCCGGCAACTATCCGGTCGATATTGAAGGCAAGCGCTCGCCGCAGCTATCGCTGTTGAAGTTTTCCAACCCGAAGCTTTATGGCTGAACGCCCGACCGCCGTACTGATTCACGGCTTGTTCGGGTTTAACCGCTTTCTCGGCATGGAATACTTCCACGGCGCACGCGCGCTGCTGGAGGGCATAGGCCTGCGCGTATTGACGCCCCGCCTCCCGTGGGCCGGCGACATCATGGAACGCGCGCAAGCGCTTGCCGGGCAACTCGCAAACGAGCCGGGTCCACTGCACCTGATCGGGCACTCCATGGGTGGCCTGGATGCCCGCGCCTATATCAGCCACCTGCAGGGGGCCAGCCGCGTCGCCAGTCTGACCACTCTGGCCAGTCCCCACCGCGGCTCTTCAGCGGCCGACCACGTCTGCGCGACCCTGTCGCCGTTCGCGCTTTTTCGCGGGGTACGCGCGCTCACCCGCGAGCGCGTGCAAGCATTCAACGAGATCACCCCCGATGCGCCCGGCGTGTGTTATCGCAGCTATGCCGCCAGTCGCCCCCTGTCCGAACTTCCCTGGCTCACCCGTCGCTATGCACGCGTTATCGCCCAGCACGAGGGGGAAAACGATAGCCAGGTATCGCTGGCATCCGCCTGTTGGGGTGAGCATGTGGCCACCCTGCATGCCGATCACTTCGAGCTGATCGGCATGCAACTCTGGCTGAATCCATGGCGCCGACGCGCTCGCTTCGACCATCTGCAGCTATTCCGCGAGATTGGACAATGGATCCTTGCCCACGCTGGGGCTAATCGCTCACTCCAACAATAGCGGCATCGCAGCCTGCAACGGCACCTCACCGGCCTCAGCCAAGTCCATGGCCATGCGTCCAAGACTGCGCGTCCCTTGTTCCTCGGCACAGGCCTTGATCCGATGTTCTGGAGCGTTCTCCACCACCAACCTGGAGATGCGTTCGTTCACATCAATCAATTCATACACCAGTCTCCGCCCGGCAATGCCCGTGTAGCGGCATTTCTGGCACCCCTGTGCGGCGAAATACTCCGCATCCGCATTGCAGCCGGCGTGCTCAAGTACCAGCCGCTGATCATCGGCAAGGTGCACCGGCGCTTTACAGTGCGGACACATGAGAGGTAGCAGCCGCTGCGCCATCACACCCTTGACCGTGGCCGCGACAAGATAGGGCTCAATGCCCATATTGATCAAACGCACGAACGCACCCGCGGCCGTATTCGTGTGCAGCGAGGAAAACAGCAAGTGTCCCGTCAATGCCGCCTCAACCGCAATATCCGCCGTTTCCTGGTCTCGAATCTCCCCCACCATGATGATATCCGGATCGTGACGTAAGAGGTTGCGCAGCGCGCGCGCAAAGGTGAATCCGATCTTGCTGTGAACCTGCACCTGCAATACGCCGGGCACTTCGGCCTCCACGGGGTCCTCAAGCGAAATCAGCCGCTTCCCCTTGCCAAGCAGGTCCGAGATCGCACTCACCATCGTTGTCGACTTACCGCTGCCCGTGGGACCGGTAATCAACACCAGGCCATGATCCGAGCGACAGATCCGTTGCATCGTGGACAGGTCTTGTTCCCGCAGGCCAATCTGACTCAGCGAGGCGCGCTCCTTCTTCCGCTCCAGGATACGCAGAACCAGGGTTTCACCATGCACACTAGGTACGCAAGAGACACGGAACTCGACATCGCGCCCCTGCAAACGCATCCGGATACGACCATCCTGCGGCAGCCGGTGCTCGGCGATATCCATGCGCGCAATGATCTTGAAACGGGTAATCAACGGATTCAGCACGCTGGTGTTGAAATTCATGTACTCGCTGAGTACGCCATTGATGCGCAAATCGATAACCACCCGACCGTCACGCACCATGATATGGATATCGCTGGCATTGGCTTCCACCCCATCCTTCAAAATACGATTGGCCAGGCGCACGATCGGGGTTTGTTCCGCTTCATTGGTCAGCGCCTCGGCGGACTTTAGGTCGTCGTCCTCCTGCTCGAGCATCTCGATATCGAGGTCCTCGACCACTTCCTCGGGATAATGCTGACGAATTTTCTCCTCGATCTGATCCCTGCGGGCAAGCACCAGCTGAATACGCCGCCCGCTATGGAATTGAACCTTGGTGATGACATCGAGATCGTTCGGATCCGAGGTGGCCACCTGCAGCACATGGCCTTCCAGCTTGAGCGGCACCACATGCAATTCGCGCGCCAGCGGCGCGCTGATCTCCATCAACGCGTCCGGCTCCGGCTCGATTGCCGACAAGTCGACAAACTGGATGCGCAACTGCTCGGCAAGGCATGCCAACATCTGCTCTTCGTCGATCACCCCCTTGGCGATCAGAATATCCCCAATCCGCCGATGTTTGGCGCGCTTCTGCTCCGCCAGCGCCTCCTCCAGTTGTTGCTGGGTAATCAGCCCCGCACGCAGAAAGATCTCGCCCACGTGCAGCGGCGGCTTATTGCGCGGAAACGACTTGCTTGGACCCGCCTCCGCCGCACCCGCATCCTGCCCCTGGGGCGCCTCCGGCGAAGGCGGCTGCGGCAAAGGGTCAGCCGCCAGCTTGCGTCCCAACACATTGCCCTGAACAAAGAAAATGCGCTGGATCTCCGGATACGCTTCCGGATCGGGATAGCCAAAGAAACCATTGACCTCCGCCTGATGCGCATTGCTGATGACCGTAAAATTCGCGCCGCTACGCAGATACACATCCTCCACCACGTCGTTGGGCAGACGCCTCAGCTTTCGCCTGCGCGTACCCGGAGGGTGCCGGAACAGGATGCATTCGACTTCGTCCATGCTTATGGACCGTTTCTCGCCATTGCTGTCAATCAGCTCAAGCCATAGCGCCACCTGATTGAACGGACGCACCAATCGGCCCTCAGTCCGCGTTCCGTCCACCCGCTGGATGATGACCTCGACCTGTTCGCTCATGCCTTGCCTCCGCATGTGGAATGCCTGTTGCAAAGTAGTCAATCTAGCCTCTAGCATGGCCGAAACCAAGGCTCGCGCCACGCGGAGGTGCAATGATTCAAACCCTTAGACGCCTGCTGGGCAAGCACAGAGGGCGGGATGCGCGCGCAACGCATGACATCCGTTTGGCTGTTGCGGCATTGATGGCCGAGGTCATGCGCATGGATGGTCGTCTTGATCCCGCCGAACGCGCGCACATCCTGCACGCGCTCGGCCAACGCTTTGCGCTATCGCCGCAGGAAAGCAAGGATCTGATCACACGCGCATGCCAGGCATGCGAACAGGCGCTTGACCTGCATCAGTTTACCTCGGTGGTGATCCGGCATTACTCCACAGAGCAACGGGCGGAAATCATAAGCGATTTATGGCGCATCGCGATGGCCGATGGTCATGCCGACGCGCATGAGGAACAACTGATTCGACGGGTCAGCGAATTGATTGGCATTTCCCATCGTCAGTTTATCGCCGCCAAACTCGCCGCCGAAGCGGGCTAAGAGACGGTGCCTTATACCTCGCCGATACACTCCGCGCGATAAAGGCAGTCCGCAATGGCGCAATCGGGAATACGCTGGAAACAGTCGGTATTGCCCTCGGCCAGTTGCAAAGCATGAATAATTTCGTGTTTCCTCTTCTTGGAAAGCCCTTTCAGCCCCATCACCTTGGCGCGGGCCAGCAAAGCCTTTCTCGTCACCTTTCCATTCATCGTCTTTTACCCCTGCAATTCAAAGTGGGCGAACTGTGCTCGTTTCGCGCCTGTATTCAAGTCCGAGCGGATGGTTCCAGACGAAGGGTCAGCAAACCCATGCTCCCCGGATCTTGTGGCAAGGGCAACTCGACCCGATGGCCGCTTCCAGGCGCGACCTGCAATGTCGCTTGCGTGCGCGCATCCTTGAGTGCGGCCAAGTCAAATTCGATATTCCCCTTCGGCGTCATCAACTCAAGCCGATCACCCACTGCAAAGCGGTTCTTGACCTCCACCGTAGCCCATCCGGTGGAGGCGTCGAATGCAGCCACCTCACCGACGAAACGCCGCGCGACAAAGCGCGAACTGCCTGCCGTATAATTCTGTGTCGCCGACGGGCGCTTGCGCGTATAAAACCCATCGGTATAGCCGCGGTTGGCCAGACCATCGAGATCTTCGAGCAACCGCGCATCGAATGGCCGGCCTGCGAGCGCATCATCGATTGCCCGTCGATACACCTGCGCCGTTCGCGCCACATAGTAATACGATTTCGTACGCCCCTCGATCTTCAACGAATCCACACCGATCTCAACCAGCCGCGCCACATGCTGCACGGCGCGCAAGTCCTTCGAATTCATGATATAGGTGCCATGCTCATCCTCGAAGACGGGCATCAGCTCGTCCGCGCGGTTGCCCTCGCGCAGCATATAGACCCGGTCGGCCAACGGATGGCGCGGCTGCTCCCCGCAGGAGGAAAAAGGCTGCTGAGGAACGCCATCCAAGGCGCGAATCGGAATCACGTCGCCAGCCGCATCTTCTTCGGCTGGCTGCATATCATATTCCCAACGGCAGGCATTGGTGCACGTACCCTGGTTCGCATCGCGATGGTTGAAATAGCCGGATAACAGACAGCGCCCCGAATAGGCGATGCACAGCGCGCCATGCACAAACACCTCGATCTCGATATCCGGACAGCGCTGCCGAATCTCGGCCACTTCCTCCAAAGAAAGCTCGCGCGAAAGAATCACGCGCGAGATACCCACCGATTGCCAGAATTTGACCGCCGCCCAGTTCATCGTATTCGCTTGCACCGAGAGATGAATCGGCATTTCCGGCCAACGCTCGCGCACCATCGCAATCAGTCCTGGATCAGCCATGATCAGCGCATCCGGTCCCATCTCGACAATCGGCTGCATATGTTCCAGATAACGTTTCAGCTTATTGTTATGGGGCAGCAGATTGCTGGCGACAAAAAACTTCCGTCCCAAGGCATGGGCTTCCTCGATACCGGTGCGCAGATTGTCGAGCTGAAAGTCATTGTTGCGCACGCGCAACGAATATCGCGGCTGCCCCGCATACACCGCATCCGCGCCATAGGCGAACGCATAACGCATGTTCTTGAGCGTTCCAGCCGGGGAGAGCAGCTCAACCCTGGACATGTCCACCTCCTTGCGCCCGCAGCGCGCGTTCAATATGCGCAATCCGCATCATTGCCGGCGGATGGGAATCGTGCCATGCCGAATACCAGGCATCCGGATCCAGCGGCGCTGCGTTATCGCGATACATCTTCACCAAGGCGCTGATCAACCGCGCACCATTGGCATGGGCCACGGCATAGGCATCGGCCTCAAACTCATGCCTGCGCGACAGGGCATTGCCGAGCGGCCCGACCCAGAAAAAGAACACCGGCACCGTCAACACGAAGAGCAACAAGGCCATATGCGGCGATGGATGCGTCACCCCAAGCGCATGATAGAACCATGGCATGTCGGCAACGGCACCGAGCAGCGCAAAACCGAACAGCGACAGGATGCTGACGAACAGCCAACGCTTGCGCACGTGCCCAGCACGGAAGTGACCCAGCTCATGCGCCAACACCGCGCACACCTCGTCCGCCTCCAATCGTTCCAACAACGTATCGAAGAAGACGATGCGCTTGGCGCGACCAAAGCCGGTGAAATAGGCATTGCCATGGGCGGAGCGGCGTGAGCCATCCATCACATACAAACCGCTCGCCGTAAAGCCACAGCGGTCCAGCAGCGCCTGGATGCGTGCCTTCAGTTCCCCTTCCGGTAGCGGCTCGAAGCGATTGAACAACGGCGCGATCAAGGTCGGGAAGGCCCACAGCAAGAACAAGGAAAACAGCGTCCACACCGCCCAGGCAAGCCACCACCAATTGCCGCCGGCAATATGCATCAACCAGAGCATCACCCAAGCCAATGGGGCACCCAGCAACACAAGTAAAACCCCTTGCTTGACTTGGTCGCCGACAAACAGCCCCAGCGACATGCGATTGAAACCGAAACGCGTTTCCACCCCGAAGACAGCCCACGCCTGCAAGGGCAGCTCAAACAGTTGGGCAAACACAAAATAGGCGACCATCACCGCCACCCCGCAAACAAGCTGTGACCAACCCGTCTCGCGTACCCAGGTGTCCAACGCATCCAGTCCGCCGCCCAGCGTCCAACCGAGCAGCAATACCGCCTGCCACAACCACCCCCACCGCGCAAGCCTCAGCTTGGCAAGCGCATAATCCACCGCTTTCCGATGCTCAGCCAGCGACACCTCGTCGGCGAAACGTGCCGGCACCTGGTCGCGCCCGGCCAGCAAATGCGCCTGTTGGCGGATGGAAAGATACCACTCGATCGCCAGCGACATCGCCAGAAAGATCATCATCAACAAGGCCAATGGATGCATGGATGCGCAGCCTAGCCCACTACGAGGGCAAATTCATGCCCGATCCCTATCGGCGCAGGCTTCTGATTGCCGCCTGGTGAGGGCAATGCTGCCAGCGGCAAGATGAAGCCAGCGTGAAAGACCAGGAGCTTAGGATCCCCCTACCTCTCGCCAACGCAGCTGCGGCCAGCGCCCCTCAACCGCAAATTGGCGACGTCCCTCACGCACCGAGCCGGAAAAACGCCTCTGTCGGTCAAGTTGGATGCGACCGGTAAAGCGATGTCCACCCGCCTCGATGACCAATCGATCAGCTTCACACTTTCCGTCCACAACCCGCAACACGAGCGAAAGCTTACGGAAACGGCCATGCCGATCCGCCAACTGCCACCGCCCCGCATAGAGCGCGATACGCCCCTCGGCATGAATTGCGGCCAGCCCCGTGAACGGCAAGTGCAACATCCCAGCCAAGCGGGCATGGACACGCCCTTGCAACTTAAGACCCGGCCAACCGGCGAGCCATGGGACCGCCGCGACCGGAATATCCCTGCCCTCAAGGTCGCCTGCCAACGTCCCTTCGCCGGCGGACTTGCGCCGCAGCTCCAAGCGCCGACTTCGCAACTCCATTTCCCCCCATTGCGCATGCGCATTCTCAAGCAGCAGACGGTCTGCCTGCCAACGATAGTCTGCACCAAATTTCTGTACGTCTTGTCCCGGCCAGCGCAGCTGCACGTTCTCCAAGCGCCCGTGCAACGTGATGTCGGCCGGTGGCAGGGTAAGATCGCGCCAACGATGCCAAACAAGACGCCCGCCCAGGACATCGACCGCACCACGTCGCTTCGCCAGATCATAATAGCCAGCCAAATCCAGATAGCCACGCTGCCGCAGAATCAAGCGCAAATGCTTAGCTTCCATACGCCCGCGCCGCGCGCTGAGGTGCCCATCCAGTTGCCAGATCTCTCCGCCAACACCCAGCAGATCGAGCTCCCCTGAAAGACGCGCGATCCAATCGACGAGATCGACATGGCCAGGTGCATCCGCGTTGAAATCCCCGCTGACGCGCCCGCTTGGCAGCATCGCCGGCATGAGGTTCAGGCCAAGCTGGCGCAATTGGGCAAGCTCAAGCACAGCACCACGTGCGAGCACATGCTGCCGCCCGTTACGTTCCCGACGCCAATGCAGGCCGTCAACACCCGAATCCCCAAGAGAACAATGCTCCAATTCAAGCCCATCGCCCGTCCGATCGCGCTGCCAGATGAACTGACATTGCGCACGCATGTCCGCCGGCTTGCGGATCACATGAGCATAATCAATTCGTGCCCCGCTTGCATCGATGTCTACAGCAAGGGTATAGCGCCGTGGTTGTTGGCTGACGCGAACTGCGCCTTGTATCCTCCCCGCGCCGGCAAGGGCGGGCGATTCGCCCAGCGATGCCAGCAGCAGGTTGCCCAAAGGAACCCATGCCACCCCCATATCGATCTTACTGGCCTTGCCGACCAGGCCCTGGCGCGGGTCATAACTTGCCTCAAGTTGCATGCCATCGCGCGAGGACAAACTCTGCACGGTGGCTTCGGCCAAAGACCAATACCCGCCATGCCCGTCGAGACGACCGATCTTCAGTTGCATGTCGGGCAGAGCGACGGCTTGGTGCGCAAACACGAACATGGGTTGATGCAAACGCAAGTTACCTGCGGCGAGCCAATGGCTCCGTCGCCAGTTCACGCGCGCATCCAACCGCATCCGACCATCGATCCGTTGCGGCATGGCGGCTTCGCGCGCCCAGACCAGTCGCAACAGCGCAAGTGGCAACCGCTTACCGTGCAACCGAGCCTGACAGTTCTCATGCCGGCATTGCCCTTCCAGCCCCAAAACCGCACCTTGATCAAAGTGCACAAAGGCATCGCGCCAGCGCCAAAAGCCGTGTGCATCCGATGCCAGCTTGCCGCGCAGCCGAAGCAACACCTCGTCCTTGCGCAGGATCCGACCCTCGCCAAACAAGGTCCAGGCATGATCGCGCTGCATGTGGAACGTTGCCGAACCGCTGAGCTGCTCGTCTCCACGCAGCATGCCCGCAAGAGCCGGGGGAAACAGGGCCCGATAGGGGGAGAGCAATAACTGCTCGCATTTCAGCTTGCCGAAACTTCCCGCCAAGTTCCCCTGGCGAAAGTTCAAACTTCCATGCGCGCGCAGCAAACGCCCCTGCAGCATGCTCTGGAACTCCCAATAGGCATCGCGGTTGCGACCGATGTCACGCACATCGAGATAGAAATCGGGCAGCCACATGCGGGTGCCCGCAAAGAGACGACCATGCCGAATATACACGCGACGAAAAGCCATCAGACGCGCCAACACCACCCAGGACTTGTCTTTGCCCAACTGCGCCGGTAGATGGAAACTGACGCGATTCAAGCGAAGTTCTCCGAGCTCGACCTTGCCCAGCAGCAACGGCACCAGCTGCGCATGCACCTCTACTTCGTCCGCAAGCAACCAGGCATCGCCATGAGACATGGCCACCCCGCGCAGGCGAACGCCGGGGGTGGGCAATAAGTCGAGCGAAACATGCTCGCTGGCGATCGAAACGCCGACATCATCGGCCACCCGCTCAATCATCGCCTGCACATCCAATTGACGCGCGCGATAGGAAAGCATCCCGAATGCCAATGCCGCAATCAGCAGCACAGCGAACAGCGCGCGTATCCGCTTCATGTCAGGCCACAAGCATCATGCCGACACGCCATGAGCCGCCCCATGCCGTGCGCGTGCATGCGCTCAGTCGTCCAACAAGGCTTTCAGACGCGCGTTCACCATCGCAGGATTGGCCTGGCCACGCGAGGCTTTCATGACCTGACCGACAAAGAAACCGAACAGCTTGACCTTGCCGGCCCGATACTGCTCGAGCTGCTGGGGATTGGCGTCGAGCACCTGCCGAATCAAGGCATCGATCGCATCGGCATCATTGAGCTGTTTCAGCCCCTTGGCCTCGATGATCGCATCCGCGTCTTTTCCACTTTGAATCATCTCGTCAAGCACATCCTTGGCGATCTTGCCCGAGATCGTGCCATCGGCAATGCGATCAAGCAGCCCGGCCATCTGCTGCGGACTAATCGGTGAGGCACTGATTTCGCAGCCCAACTCCTTCAGCCGCCCCAGCAATTCATTGGCCAACCAATTCGCGCAGCGCTTGGGGTCCGCCGGATGCGCGGCCACCAAAGCCTCATACCATGCAGCAAGCTCCCGGGTCTGGCTGAGCACATCGGCATCGTAGGCCGACAGGCCATACTCCTGCTCGAAGCGCGCACGCATCTGGGCAGGCAATTCCGGCATGCCATCCCGAATCGCATCCACCTGCTGTTGCGTAATGCGCAGCGGGGGCAAGTCGGGCTCCGGGAAATAGCGATAGTCGTGCGCCTCTTCCTTGCCGCGCATCGACCGCGTCTCCCCTTTGGCGGAGTCATACAAGCGCGTTTCCTGCACGACCTCGCCGCCGTCCTCGATCAACTCGATCTGGCGCATGGCCTCATATTCAATCGCCTGCTTGATAAAGCGAAATGAATTCAGGTTCTTCAACTCGGTTCTGGTGCCAAACGGTTCGCCGGGACGCCGCACCGAGACATTGGCATCGCAACGAAATTGCCCTTTTTCCATGTCCGCATCGGACACATCCAGGAAGCGTACGAGCTGATGCAGCTTCTTCAAATACGCCACGGCCTCATCGGCCGAGCGCATGTCCGGCTCGGACACAATTTCCATGAGCGGAATGCCCGACCGATTCAGGTCGATATGCGACACACCGTCCAGCCCCTCGTGCAACGACTTGCCGGCATCCTCCTCCATATGGATGCGCGTAATACCGATCCGCTTCTCGCCATCCTGGGTGGGAATGTCGAGATGGCCATGCTCGACCAGAGGCACAGCGAACTGGCTGATCTGATAGCCCTTGGGCAAATCGGGATAAAAATAATTCTTGCGGTCGAAACGCGATTCAAGGTTGATCCGCGCACCAATGGCAAGACCGGTAAGCACCGTCTTGTTTACCGCCTCCATGTTCAGCACCGGCAACTGCCCCGGCATACCCAAACAAACCGGACAGGTCTGCGTGTTCGGCTCAGCTCCGAAGGTTGTGGAACAGCCGCAGAAAGCCTTGGTTTTCGTATTGATCTGGACATGGACCTCCAGCCCAATCACGACTTCCCAGCTCATTGTTCACCCTCCAGCTCCGGCGTGCGTGCCAGCCAGTCCGTGGCCGCCTCATAAGCGCTGGCGGCGGCCAAGATGCGATCCTCATGCCAGGCCGGCGCAATCCATTGCATGCCGACCGGCAAACCATGGGCAAAACCGCACGGCTGCGACAAGGCGGGAAGACCGGCCAAGTTCACCGCGATCGTGAACACATCGGACAGATACATGGTCAATGGATCGTCCGTCTTCTCGCCGATGCGAAACGCCGGCACCGGCGACGTCGGCGTGAGCAGCACATCCACCCGGGCAAAAGCCTGCTCGAAATCCTGCCGAATCAGGGTGCGCACCTTTTGTGCCTTCAGGTAATAAGCATCGTAATAGCCCGAGGACAACGCGAACGTGCCGGTCAGAATGCGCCGCTTGACCTCCGCGCCAAACCCCTCGTCGCGCGTCCGCGTGTACATATCCAGCAGATCGGCCGGCGCGTCGCAACGATGACCGAAGCGAACGCCATCGTAGCGGGCCAGGTTGGCCGAGGCTTCGGAAGGCGCAATCACATAATAGGCGGCGACTGCTGCCGAGGTGTGCGGCAGGGACACATCGACGATCTCGGCGCCCAGCACGCGGCAAGTCTCGAACGCCGCATCCACCGCACGCGCCACACCCTCATCCATGCCGTCGATGAAGTATTCGCGCGGGCGACCGATGCGAAGCCCCCGCATGTCGCGCGCACGACACGCGCCCAGCCAATCGACGGCGCGCGCATCCGCAACGCTGGTCGCATCCGCAGGATCATGTCCGCACAGCACCGACGCGAGCAATGCCGTATCCTCGACCGAGCGTGTCATCGGACCGGCCTGATCCAGTGATGAGGCAAAGGCAATGATCCCGCGACGCGAAACACGCCCGTAGGTCGGCTTCATGCCGGTTATGCCGCACAGGGCCGCCGGCTGCCGGATCGAACCGCCGGTATCCGTGCCCAGCGCGGCGGGCGCCATGCCCGCGGCCACCGCGCAGGCCGACCCGCCGGAGGAACCGCCGGGAATTCGGGATACATCCCATGGATTGCGGCAGGGTCCAAACGCCGAGGTCTCGTTCGAAGAGCCCATCGCGAACTCGTCCATATTCGTCTTCCCGAACAACACCGCCCCTGCTTCCTTGAGCAAAGTGATCACATGCGCGTCGTAGGGGGCGTGATATCCTTTGAGGATCCGCGAGCAGCACTGGGTCGGCCCATCCTGCGTGCAGAAAATATCCTTGATCGCGATCGGCAACCCCTCCAGCGGGCGTGCGCCATGCGCCGCACGATGCGCATCCGAGGCCTCGGCCTGCTTTAGCACCTCATCGCCATCGAGATGCACGAATGCATTCAGCGTCGGATTCAGGGCTTGTGCCCGGGCCAGATAGCTTTCCGCCAATTCGCGCGCGCTCAACTCACCTTGCGCCAAGCGGGCGCGCCATGTTGTCAATGTTTCAAAACTCATCACTCAATCACCTTGGGAACGATATACAAGCCAGCCTCGGTGGCCGGAGCAGGCTGTTGCAACGCATCGCGCCGGTTGCCGTTGGTCACGATATCCGGTCGCAGCGGCATCGCCACATCGTGCGGATGAGCGGTCGGCGGGATGTCATCGGTATCAATCTCGGATAACTGCTCGATATAGCCCAGAATCTGCGCGAGCTGCGGGCCCAGCTCAGCCGCCTCCTCATCCGTCAAACGGATACGCGCGAGCATCGCCACCTTGCGTACATCGATATTCATGGGTTCCACCTATAAGTCCGTCGGATTGCTTGCAGGCCCGCAAGCATAGCCCCTGCCCCGTCGACAAACAAACGCCAGTCGCCCTGCGATGCGCGTGCGCCAACCAGGAAGCACCCTAGACCCATCAGGCGCCCACCATCGATCATCCATGTCACCGAGACCGTTGCGTTTGCCCGACGTTCGCGCAAACTGCCGGCCAATGGAGGAGCGAAATGCGACAACTGCCGTATGACATCCCCGCACCAGCTTATGTGCTCGACGAACAGAAGCTGCTCGACAACCTGGCGCTACTCGACCGGGTTCAGCGCGAAGCCGGCGCTCATATCATCCTCGCCCTGAAAGGCTTTGCCATGTGGTCGGTGTTCGATCGCATCCGCCGGTTTCTGCCCGGCAGCACGGCCAGTTCCTTGTGGGAGCTCAAACTGGCCTCCGAGACCCTTGGCGGCGAAAAACACATCTATGCTCCTGCGTATCGGGATGACGAGTTCGAGGAAATCGCGCATCTCGCCGATCACATTGTGTTCAACAGCGCTAGCCAGCTTGCGCGCTTCCAGGCGCAGGCACTTGCCGCCGATTGTTCGCTCGGGCTTAGGGTCAATCCGGGCATCAACGAAGTTAGCACGGAGATCTACAACCCGTGCAGAACCGGCTCCCGCTTGGGTGTTTTGCCGGAGCAACTGGCCAAGATCCCCATGGACCATGTTTCAGGCCTCCATGCCCACGCTCTGTGCGAAAACCTCCATGATTCCTCGATCCGGCTGATTGACACCTTCGAACGCAAGTTTGGCCATCTGCTACCGCGATTGAAATGGGTGAATCTTGGCGGAGGCCACCTAATGACCCACGCCGACTATGATCTGGATGCGCTGATCGCGCGGCTGGCGGACTTTCGCGAACGCTGGGGGGTGGAGGTTTACCTTGAACCGGGCGGTGCAATCGCCTGGCAAGCGGGATACTTGGTCGCAAGTGTACTCGACATTGTCGAGACCGAACGACTGCCCGTCGCGATCCTTGATGTATCCGCGACCTGTCACATGCCAGATGTGCTGGAAATGCCCTACCGACCGGATGTCCTCGGTGCTGGCATGCCGGGTGAAAAGCCATACGGCTATTGCCTTGCCGGCCCTTCCTGCCTTGCCGGTGACATCATTGGCGACTATGCCTTCGACCACCCCTTGCATGCGGGCGACCGAATCGTGTTTGAGGACATGGCCCATTATACGATGGTCAAGACGACCATGTTCAATGGCGTCCGCCACCCGGACATTGGCCTGTTGCGCTGCGATGGCAGCTATCAGCTGATCCGACACTTCACCTATGGGGACTTCAAGTCCCGTTTAAGTTAGCGGATCTGAAACTGTAAGCACAATCACAGGCAATCCCCCTGGCATACCTAGCATGCGCCCCTGAGACGTCACATTCAGGAGCCACAGTATGAACAAACATGGAAATGCCTATTTATTATTTCTCACCGCCCTATTGCTCGGCGGCTGCGGAGCAAACCAAAACAACGCGCCAGCAGCCGCGGCACAGCACAGCATCCAGGCCATGCGCAGCGCAACGGCCATGGCCATCGAGGCGACAAAACTGCCCGCAGCGCAACGTCCTCCACTACTGGAACAGGCCAGGAAGCAGCTGAAAGACCAGGAAAAGGACTATATGCGCCTGCAAGCCCTCGCCGCCCAGCGGGCCCGATGGGCATCCCTGATGCAACAGGCGGCCGAGGAAGCCCAGTCACGCCTGTTGCATTCATCCCTTGAGCAGGCGCGACTGGAAACACTGCTCGCAAAACAACGCCGCATCACCGCCCAAGCGGCGGAGCAAGCGCGGCTGCGCCACCGGATTGCTCAGGATGCGATCCGGCAGAGCGTTCGCACCAACACACTACTGGCCCAGGTGCGCGCATCCCGACAGCTCGCGTTGGCTAGCATTGACCGGCTTGGCTTCAGTCCGGCGGCAACCCAACCCATGGCCCGAGTCGCCCATGCCAAGCCCATCCCCAGCCCAGCGCGAAAACTGAGCGCAACCCCTGCGCGTCTAACAAAAAAACCGGCCATGCGCGTTTCTGCCTTCGACAACAACACTGGCGATGCCATGCGTGGGATGCGCTTGGCGCGAAAATGCCGACTCTGCCATAGTTTCGAGCCGGGCACGCCCGGCCCTCACGGGCCCAGCCTGTATGGTGTGCTCGATGAACCAGCGGGAAAACAGCCGCGTTTTCACTACAGCCATGCCTTGACCAAAGCAGCCTTTATCTGGCGTGAAGAGGCGCTGGAAGCCTACCTGTGTCACTCTGGCAGAGCGATCAAGACATTGACCGGCAACCATCACGCCACCACCAAGATGCCACCCCAACATATCTGCGGCCAGGACGCCAAGGATGTCATCGCCTATTTGCGTACATTGAAAGCGCAAGCTGCCCGGACACATTCATCTTCCCAAGCGAAGCCGGCATCCTAGGAAACAGCGCACAGAAAAACCGATACATAAAGAAAAAGGCCCCGATGACTCGGGGCCTTTCTGGGTGTCCGGCGCAAAACACTAGGGAGGGGAGGAGGGAATGGCGCCGAACTGATGTGGCGAACATTACTGCAGCCTCATGACATGGATATGAATGAGATATTAATTTTTCTTTAGATAACCGGGCCGCCGAGACGCGGCCCGCAGAAACTGGCTGGGGGACTAGGATTCGAACCTAGGTTGACGGAGTCAGAGTCCGTAGTCCTGCCGCTAGACGATCCCCCAACGACGGAGCGAAAAATAGGCACCCCGACAAAAAACGTCAAGCATTTCCATCGCCAATCGGGATGCATAGCATCCTCCCCATGCTGTTGCTGCTGTTCATCGTGCTGTCTGTTCCCATCGGTGGCTTTGCTGTCTGGCTCGCATGGAAAGCGCATCGCGCAGGCAAGCGCAACGCCATGCTGGCCATGGGCTGGTTGGCCGTATTGAGTTTCGTGACAGCCCTGCTCACCTCCGGCTGGATGTATGCCCTTTGGCAGCGACATGGCTGAACAGCGGGGATGCTGCTAGCCTACCCCGCCATCACACCGTTATGAAAAGGAGCCAACACGTGACAAACAGCTTCGGCGCGCGTCGCACGCTTACAGTCGGCGACAAAACCTACACCTATTACGACATTCATGCCGCAGGCGACACCCGGCGCTTACCATACGCAATGAAAATCCTGCTGGAAAACCTGCTACGGCGAGAAGATGGGGAAGTGGTGCGCCGCGAGGATATCGAGGCCATCGTGCAATGGGACCCAAAAGCCGAGCCCGAACGAGAAATTGCCTATATGCCGGCACGTGTGCTGATGCAGGACTTCACCGGCGTGCCCGCAGTGGTGGATCTGGCAGCGATGCGGGACGCTGTCGTCAATCTGGGCGGCGATGCCGCACGCATCAACCCTCTCGTCCCTGCCGAACTGGTTATCGACCATTCCGTGCAGGTCGACGCCTTCGGCTCGAAACATGCTCTGAAAACCAATGCAGAAATCGAGTTTGCGCGCAACCGTGAACGCTACAATTTCCTGAAATGGGGGCAAAAAGCCTTTGACAACTTCAAGGTCGTGCCGCCAGACACGGGCATTGTGCACCAAGTCAACCTTGAGCACCTTGCCCGCGCAATCTTCGTTGATGACAACCATCTTGCCTATCCCGACACCCTGGTCGGCACCGACTCCCATACCACCATGATCAACGGCTTGGGCGTGCTCGGCTGGGGCGTCGGCGGCATCGAAGCCGAGGCGGCGATGCTGGGACAGCCGATCTCGATGCTGATCCCCAAGGTTGTCGGCTTCGAGCTGACCGGCTCACTACCCGAGGGGGCAACCGCAACCGACCTGGTGCTCACCATCGTGGAAATGCTGCGCAAACATGGCGTGGTGGGTAAGTTCGTTGAGTTCTTCGGTGCCGGCCTCGACCACCTGCCGTTGGCCGACCGAGCCACAATTGCGAACATGGCCCCGGAATATGGCGCGACATGCGGCATCTTCCCGATCGACGAGGAAACACTGAACTACCTGCGCCTGACCGGCCGCTCGGACGAGCAAGTCGCCCTGGTCGAAGCCTATGCCCGTGCCCAGGGCATGTTCCGCGACGCGACACGCGCCGAGTACAGCGAATATCTGAAGCTGGACATGTCCCAAGTCGTCCCATCGCTGGCCGGCCCCAAGCGTCCGCAGGATCGCATCGACCTAACCGAGAGCAAACATCGTTTCGCCAGCGACCTGGACACGCTGAAACGGGAAACCGGCTTCGAGTCCCAACCCGTCACCACCACGCTTCGCGGGAAAGAGGTCACCCTCGACGATGGCGCCGTCGTCATTGCGGCTATTACCTCCTGCACCAACACCTCGAACCCGTCCGTCATGTTGGGTGCCGGCTTGGTGGCCAAAAAGGCCGCCAGCTTGGGGCTGAAGCCCGCGCCCTGGGTCAAGACCTCCCTGGGGCCCGGCTCGTTGGTGGTCAGCGAATACCTGCGCGACGCAGGCCTGATGGAACCGCTGGAACAGCTTGGCTTCCATGTTGTTGGATATGGCTGTACAACCTGCATCGGCAATTCCGGGCCATTACCGGAAGAGGTCTCCCAAGCCATCGCGAAGGGCAACATCGCCGCCTGCGCTGTACTGTCGGGCAACCGCAACTTCGAAGGACGTGTGCATGCGGAAGTTCGGATGAACTATCTCGCCAGCCCACCGCTGGTGGTTGCCTATGCCATTGCCGGAACGATGAATATCGACCTCTATCATGACCCCATCGGCCACGATAAAGAGGGGCGCGCCGTGTACCTGCGCGACATCTGGCCGACCCAAGCCGAAATTGCCGAGGTCGTGGCGCGAGTCAATCGCAGCCAGTTCACCCGCGCCTACGCGGATGTATTCGCGGGTGATGCGAACTGGCAGGCACTGGATGCACCTGCCGGCGATCGCTTCGCTTGGGACGCGCGCTCAACCTATATTCAGCATCCCCCTTATTTCGCTGGCATGAGCAAGGAGCCGTCGCCCATCGAAGACATCGAAGGCGCGCGCGTCCTGGCCCTGCTCGGCGACTCGGTTACAACCGACCATATTTCGCCCGCCGGCGCCATCAAGCCGGAATCGCCCGCCGGACGCTATTTGCGCGCCCACGGCGTTGCGCCCGAAGACTTCAATTCCTATGGCTCCCGCCGCGGCAACCATGAGGTCATGATGCGTGGTACGTTCGCGAATATCCGCCTGCGAAACCTTCTCGCGCCGGGAACGGAAGGGGGCGTCACACGGCACCTTCCCGATGGCGAAATGATGAGTATTTATGACGCGGCCATGCGCTATCGCAATGAGGGCGTTCCGGCCATCGTCATTGCCGGCAAGGAATACGGATCGGGATCAAGCCGCGACTGGGCCGCCAAGGGTCCGGCGCTGCTTGGCGTGCGCGCGGTCATCGCCGAAAGCTATGAGCGCATCCATCGATCCAATCTGGTCGGCATGGGCATCCTCCCATTGCAATTCCTGGATGGCGACACCGCCGTCAAGCTCGGCCTCACCGGCGAGGAGACCTTCTTTATCCGTGGCATCCGCAAGGGCGCGCGCGAGGTGGAAGTCGAAGCCGACGGTCGGAGCTTCCGTGCCCGCGTCCGCATCGACACGCCCAAAGAGTGGGACTATTACCAACACGGGGGCATCCTGCACTACGTCCTGCGCCAACTGGCCGATGCCTAACAATACAACGGGGCCTTCCTGGCCCCGTTCTCTTTTCAGAACCAGACGCCAAATCCACGCCATCGTCGCGGTGCGCGAATCATCGGCAATTCATCCAGGGAGACGAAGCCATCATCCAACCAAAGCGGTCGCTGGAGCAATGGCGCGCGCTGATGCGAAAGCTCCCGCAGGCGCTGCACCCGCTCGGATACCAAAGGATGGGTGCGCAACAAGGATGGCGCTGCCCTCTGACGGCCCGGGAACAGCATCCATTGCCACCATGGCACATGGTCTTGCTCGATGCGCAACAGCGCGGATGCGAGACCTTCGGGGTCGCCGGTCAATTCTACCGCGCCAAGATCGGCATCAAACTCCCGGGTTCGGGAAAGCGCTAATTGCAGCAGGCTGGACAGCACCGGCGCCGCCATCAATAGAAGCAGCGCGGTCCAAGGGACCGTCACTCCGCCAAAAAGGGTGAGCGGCAGCATCAACAGCAGCGAGAACCATCCAATATCCGCCAAAGTCGCGGTCAGGCGGGTCAATAGATCGGCAAGCTGCATGACCTGCAAGTCACCATGACGGATATGACTCATCTCATGGGCCAAAACCCCCGCCAGCTCACGGCGGTCGAGCAAACGCAACAGGCCATCGGTCACCGCAATCAGGTGACGCCGCTGGTGACGCATCGCAAAGGCATTGGGCGTGGCACTGGGCACAAGGAACAAGGCTGGCACCTCCTGCAATCCAGCTCGTTCAGCCAATGCCGCCACGAGCTCATGCAGCGCCGGCGCCTGTTCCGGATAGATGGGACGCGCGCGGTAAAGACGCAAGGTCATCCATGCCGAGGCACCCGGCATCAAGACCAACAACAACAGCGTCAGCGCCAGGATCAACATACCGCCGCCCGGACCAAACAGAACACGCCCGAGCAACAAAAACAGCACCAACATCGCGCCCAACAACAGCACCGAATGCCATGTATTCCGGCGCTTTTGGCGCAACAAGGCGCTGCTGTTCATATACAACGATGGGGCCGCAGCTGCGGCCCCTTCCCGGCATCCCGGCCAGGGGAATCACCCATGCACAGCTTGTCCATCAATGAATGGTAATGGCCTTCGGTTTGGCGCTCTCGACTTTCGGCAGCCGAACCTCCAGCACACCATTCCGCATGCGGGCCTCAACCTTGTCCGCATCAACCTGGGCGGGCAGAACGAAGCTCCGCGAGAAACGACCATAGGCCCGCTCCGAGCGATGGACATTCTCTTCCTTCACATCCTTCTCATAGCGGCGTTCACCCGAGATGGTCAGTACACCCTCGCGCACCTCAACATGCACGTCTTTCTTTTCAATGCCCGGCAGCTCGGCCAACACCCGCAGTTCGTCATCCGTTTCCCGGATATCGACGGCAGGCAGCCATGCCGCGGTGTCCGTACCGAAGCCGGTATCATCAAGCAGGCGTGCAAGCTGGCGATTGATCGTCTCGAGCTCTTGCCACGGAGACCAACGCATCAGGGTCATCGCAAACCTCCTTGACTTCGAGATTTCACCGGAACCCCGGCATTCGTCTTTATAGGGAAGTTCCCGCCCGCATTCAAGCCTGAACAAGCAGTTGCACACCTTGCAGCAACAGCCTGACCAGCAAGGCGCAAACCATTGCCACCCCCATGGACAGCATCACCGAAAACCACGCGTCACGTCGTCCAATCACCTTCAACATGACCGCAAAGGTAGAGATGCATGGAACATACAACATCAAGAAAACCAGAAAGGTGCTGATTTGCGTCCAGTCGAGCAATTGATCGATTTCAAACGTCCCTAGCGCCTGATAGACCATCAGTAGCGAAAGTTCCTTGCGGAGAACCCCGAACAGAATCGGCACGCCAAGCGCCGCCGGCAGGCCGAGCAACCACACGGTAATTGGCGCCAACGCCTCATTGAGCCACTGCTCGGCACCCACATACTGGAGCACCGCAAGCACAACGCTCCCCCCCACCAAGAGAGGCAACACGATGGTCAGAATATCTTGCGTCCTTTGCCAGGTGGCGCGCAACACGGAGCCCATTCGCGGCAGCGCATAGGGGGGAATCTCCTGGATCATGCCCGGACTGATGTTGGGATAACGTCGCACCAACACCTTACCCAGCAAGGCAATCAGCAGCATGCTCAACATGAACACCGCAAACACGCCGAGCCCACCCAGGTATTTGCCGCCCAGGGCAAGCAATACCGCTGAACGTGCCGAACAGGGAACAAACGTAATCAGCAGCGAAGCCACGATTCGATCCCGCCCGCTGGCGACATGGCGGGTTGCGGCGATGGCGGGCACATTACATCCCAAGCCGAGCAAGAACGGCACGGCCACCTTGCCGTGCAAGCCGATGTAATGAAAAAAGCGGTCCACCACAAACGCAACCCTTTGCATCACGCCGGACTCCTCCAGGAGCACCAGCATCAACACCAAAGGCAACATATAGGGCACCACGATGCCGATCAGGCCCACCACGCCATCCACCACTGCCCGCCCGATCACCCCGGCCAATCCCTGGGGTTGCCACTGCGCCACCAATTCCGTCAGTCGCGCCGAGGTCAGCGCGTCTATCCCGGCGCTGACCTCGAAGACCATGAACAGCACCCCGGCGAACAACAGCATACTGCCCAGCAGGCCCCAACGAGGATGCAGAAACACCGCATCCAGCCGGTCCTCCCAAGTGGTGGTCTGCGAACGGTGGGTCAGGCGTACCACCTGTTCACACAATGCACTTGCTCGCCGGCGATAATCCTCGGCAACGACATCGGCCAACGGTCGGCCCAGGCTGTCCATCGCCTGCCGCCTGAGCGCTTCCAGCTTCCGCGCATGTTCGGGAAAATGGCTCGCCAATTCGGCATCGAAGTAAGTATCGCGCTGCTTGAGTTGCCGTATCATGAAAGGCAGCGGCACCCGGAACGCCTCGCGCACCGCATCCGTGTCGACCAGCGCCCGCAGTCGCTGGCCCCACTCGGCCACCCTCGGACCAGCCGGCTGCGGCAAGGGACAGCTACCTTCGCGCACGGCCTGCACCGCGCGTGCAAACAGTTTGGCAACCCCAAAGCCCTTGATCGCGATCATCGGCACCACCGGAATGCCTAATGCGCGCTGCAAGCCCTCCGCATCGATGATCATGCCCTTGCGCCGGGCCTTGTCGACCATGTTCAGCCCCAGCACGATGGGCAGCCCCAGTTCGATCAATTCCAAGGTCAATTGCAGATGATGCACCAGCTGGCTCGCATCCACGACATGGATCAACAAATCCGGACGGGAAAAGGGCGCCGGCGGCGCAGCCGATTCATGGGCCGAAACCCTTGGGCGGCTATCGCCCCACAACAGATATTTCAGCCCCTCCAAATCATCGCCACGCAGGTTGCACAGCCCGCTTACCGAAGGCAGATCAACAAGCTCCACCTCATCCATGCCAATCTGCACAATGCAGCGTCGATACGCCTTGTCTGTGTGTGCGAGATAACCCTGGTCGATACTGGTGCTGGCCACAGCGTGGAAGATCGTGCTCTTGCCACTGTCGGGGCGACCCACCAACGCAATGCGCAGCCGACTCGTCCCGCGAAACAATGGGCCGATGAGCTGCGCTTTGCTTGCCGATGCGGACATAAGCGCAAGCTAACCTTGCAACACGGCAAACACCAACCGCTCTGATGTCATCATGAGGCGCGCGTGGCGGCCCGCAAACCTTGCACGCCGCCCAAACGCCAGAGGACGACATAACCGGGCAATGCCACAACGACGAGCACCAGCAGCCAAAGCGCCGCCATTGCAGCGGCGGCTTCGGCATTGCCCCCGAAATAGACGGCAAGCCCCACATAACCCGCTTCACGCACGCCAAGCCCGTTGAACGAGATCGGCAATGCCGACGCCAATGCGACCAGGCAAACCATCACGGTATAGGCCGGCAAGGACAACTCGAGCCCGACAGCTTGCCCCAATGCCACGTGCGCAAGCACGATCAACATCTGGAATACACAGGATACGGGCAGAGCCAACCACCAGGCGCGTTGCACAGCCGACGAATGCAATGGAAGCTTTTGCCAACCGGCCAGCCACGCCGGCAAACGCGCGCGCGCAAGACGAGGCCACCACCAAGGCTGGCTGAGCATGACCAACCATGCCGCCGTGACACCAAACCACCAGCCGCCCAGCCAGGGTAGCGGAACATCCAGCAAGACCATGGCTGTACTGGCCACGGTCACCAGCCCCAGCATCCCATTCAACCGTTCGAGCACAACGCTGGCTACCGCCGACCAGGTTGCATCGCGTGCCTGGCGCGCCAACAAATAGCCGCGCGCCACATCGCCACCAATGATCGACGGCAAAAACAGGCTGAGAAACATGCCGAGGAAATAATACTGGACCAAGTCGGACAAACTGGCCCGCAGCCCGAGCCCGCGCACCAGCCAAGTCCAGCGCCAGGCGGACAACAGTTGCCCGAACAACACGGCCAGACATGCCACAAGCACCCACTCTGGCCGCACCTGGCGAAGTTGTGTCAGCATTGCCGGAACATCCAGCACCCACCCCAGGCCGCCAAGCAGCGCCAACGACACCAGCAGTTTAAGCAGGCGCAACGGACCGACCGGGGCGCTTACGCCTCATCCACCATCCGCATGAGCGCCGGAACCAGCATGCGGGACTCTCCCCGAATAAACAAACGCTTGCGCCGCGACCCCTTGCCGGACACGAGATCGATATCCCGTTTCGGCACATCCAGCAACTCAGAAAACAGGCGAATAATGGCCGCATTGGCCTTGCCGCCCTCAGCCGCCTCACGGATGGAAACCTTGATCGCATCGCCATGCACGCCGCACACCGCCACCCGCCTCGCGCCGGGCTGGGCATGCACATGGACATAGACCCCATCCTTGCCCTCACTCAGGGCAACCATTACCGCATGCGCTTGCACCCTAGCCGCCCTGCAACAGTCGCAACCCCATCATCTGCAGGCTGGCAACCAGAAAGTCATCGAGAAAGATAATCACCAACAACACGAGCATCGGGGAAAAGTCGATACCGCCCAGCAATGGAAGGCGCCTGCGCACCGGATACAACAACGGCTCGGAGAGCTGCATGATTGTGCGCACGATCGGGTTGTAGGGGTCCGGAGAAACCCACGACAACACAGCGCGTGCAATCACCACGATCATGGCCGACATCAACACGATATGCAGCAGTTCGGCAATCGCTTGCAGCAGATAGCCAAGCACGAACATCTACCGCCCCAGCTCCGCCGATCGCTTGGCCGCCGCGGCCACCGCCTTGCGCACCAGTTCAGGCATGCCTTCCTCCAACATCAAGTCCAGCGCGGCCTGCGTCGTGCCCCCCGGGCTGGTCACCTGCTGGCGCAGTTCCGAGGCGGGGCGACCGCTTTCCACCAACATCTTGCCGGCGCCCAACGCGGTCTGCGTGGCCAGTTTCGCCGCAACGTCCGAGGACAAGCCAAGCGTCTGTCCAGCGCCCTGCAAAAGCTCGGCCAACAGAAAGAAGTAGGCCGGCCCGCTTCCCGAAACCGCCGTCACCGCATGCATGTCCTTTTCCCGCTCCACCCAAAGCGCCTCGCCGCATGCGCGCAACAAGTATTCGGCATGCTCCCGATGCTCGCCCTCGCTGTCGCTGAACAAAGCCGCCATGCCGGCACCCACCAAGGCGGGCGTATTGGGCATGGCGCGCACGATGTGCACCCTGTCGCCCAGCATGGCGCGCAATTTGGCCAGTGGCAGCCCGGCGACAATGCTTACCAGCGTATGCCGTTCGTCGAACCATCCGGCAAGCGGCGCGAGCGCCTCGGCCACCTGTTGCGGCTTGACGGCGAGCACAACGATGCTTGCCTCGCTCAGCGCCTCCAAAGAGGCGCACACGCCGATCCCATAGCTCTCCTGCAAGGCCTCAACCCGCTCGGCCCGCACCTCGCGCACGCGAATTGCCGAAGCCTCGTGTCCCGCGCGGACAAGACCGGCAATCATCGCCTCGGCCATATTGCCACCGCCGATAAACGCTATCTGCTCATGCTTCATTCGTGACGTCCCCGTCTTCCTTCCATGTTCTCACATCCCACGCGCCAAACAGCACCGAGCCCAGCCGGACCATCGTCGCTCCTTGTTCAATTGCCTGCGGATAATCCCCGCTCATTCCCATGCTGAGCTCACGAAGGCTTCCATCCAGGCAATGATCCCGCAAGGCGCGCAACTTGCGAAATGCCGAGGCGGCATCGCCATCACGCGGAGCCATGCCCATCAGGCCGCATACCCGCAAACCCGGAATCTCCGCCACCTGTCGGCACAACGCGTCGGCTTCATGCGGCGCAACACCATGCTGGTGCGCCAGTCCCGACAAGTTGACCTGAATCAACACGGGCAACACGCGTTCTCCGAGGTGGGCCGCCACAGCACGCGCCTGCGCGACATGCTCCACGCTGTGCCACATCGCGGCATGGCGCGCGACGTACTTCGCTTTGTTCCGCTGCAAGGGACCAATCATGTGCCAGCGGCATTGCGGCCATTTGCGTGCGCGGTCGCGCAACGCCTGCGGACGCGACTCGGCAAAGTCCCGTTGCCCGGCATCGATCAGGGCCTGCACCGCCACATCCGGTGCATATTTGCTGACCGCCAACAACCGCACCCGCCGCGCTGCAAGCTCTGTACGCAACGCCTGCCAGCGGGCCAATAGCGATGACAAAGTGGGACGCGCGTTCATCTCACTGCCAGGGCACGCGCTGGTCGAGCGCCCGTTGCAAGGTATATTCGTCCAGATACTCCAGCTCACCGCCCTCCGGCACCCCGCGCGCGATACGCGAAATCGTGTCCGCCCGGGTTCGATACCGTTGCGCCAGGTAATGCGCCGTCGCTTCGCCATCAACGGTGGCGCTTGTCGCCAGAATCAACTCCTTGACGCCTTGCGCCAGCCGCGCATCCAGCGCCCTGATCCGCAACTGTTCCGGTCCCACGCCGTCAACGGGACTCAAGCGGCCATGCAACACGTGATACACGCCGCGAAACACGCCCCCTCGCTCCATCATCAGCACATCAACCGGCTGCTCGACCACGCAGACCACCCCGGGATCTCGCCCAGGCTGCGTACAGATCGGACAACGACCTTGATCGGCAAAGCCTCCGCAGCGGTCACAGAACCCGATTCGCGCATGCAGCCCATGCAGAATGTCGGCCAGATTTCCGGCCTCGCTGGCCGGACGCTGCAACAGGTGCAATACCAGACGCATCGCGGTCTTCGGCCCGATGCCGGGCAAACTTGCCAGCGCCTCGATCGCCGCGGCCAACGGCGCAGGCACACCGGGCGTGCCGATCAAAGCGAAAAGCCCGGCGGCAACGGCATGCCTGCCATAAGCTCCTTTTGCTTCTGCTTGCTCATTTCATCCACCGAGCGCGCGGCGGCATTGAACGCAGCCGCCACCAGGTCTTCAATGAGCGACTTGTCATGCTCCTGCCAAACCGCATCGTCGATCGACACGCGGCTGACCACCCGCTCGCCGTTCATCGTCACCCGCACCATGCCGCCGCCCGCTTCACCGGTCACTTCCATCGTGGCGAGCTCCTGTTGCATCTTGCGCAGGTTATCCTGCATCTTCTTCGCCTGTTGCATCATCTTCGCGATATTCATCACCACTCCTCACTGATCCTTCTGGGTACCCGCTGGCTCAACATCAACCAACGTCGCCCCAAGCTCGGCCTGTAATTGTTGCACATGGGGGTCCGCCTCGGCCATTCCGCGCAAGCGATCCGCCTCGACCTGGGCCCTACGCTTGCGCTGCTCGGACAAGGTTTCCCCCTTGTGCTCCTCGGTCAATCGCTCCCAGAACACCTCGCGCCCAAGCCACTCGGCGAACGCCTGGCGTTCCGGCCCAGCCAACTGCTGTTCCTGCAAGCGCCGCAAGGCAAGGCGCACACGCTTGCCGAACTCCAGGCAAAGCACATGTTCCAGCACCGCCGCAACACCGGGTCGGACGTCCGCATAGGCTTCGACCGCCTCACGCCATTCCCGCAGCGTGCCCGTCTCCCCGACCGGGGCCGCCGCAGGCTTTGCCGCCTGATCATGCGAACCGGCATACGCCTTTGCCGTTTCCGCCTGCGGCCGCGGCACCGCCTTCGGCGCACCACCTCGCGCATCAAGCTCGTGCAAAGCGCACAAGCGAAGCAACAACATCTCCGCGCCAAGCTGCTCATCCACCACATGAAGATCGCGCAGCCCATGCAGCAAAATCTGGTAGCGCAGGTCGAGCCAGGTCACGGTAATCCGTGGCATCCACTGCGCCAACCATGCGCGGTATTCCTGCTCCAGTCCCTCCTCCAGCAAACCTTCGTCCACCCGCATGCACATCAACTCATGCCACAACTCGGCCAGGGACTTCAACACCGCGCGCGCGGACTGCCCGCGCCGCACGGCATCGCGCAGCAGGCGCACCGCCGTGCTGCCCTCGGCATTGAACACCGCCTCGGACAACGCCCGACTCAGACTACGATCAACCAGCCCCAACGCGGCACGCACATCATCCAAACGCACCTTACCTTGGACATAAGCAAGCACGCGTTCGGCCAGCGACAATGCATCACGCACACTCCCATCGGCGGCCCGTGCGATTTCAGCCAATGCCGACTCATCGGCATCAACCTGTTCGCTGCGCAACACATGCGCCAGATAATCGCGGATCTCGATCACGCTCAACCGACGCAAATCGAACCGCTGACAACGCGAACGCACGGTCACCGGCAGCCGATCCGCCTCGGTCGTGGCCAGGATGAACAGCACATTGGCCGGCGGCTCCTCCAGCGTCTTCAGCAGCGCATTGAACGCGCTCTTCGACAGCATGTGGGCCTCGTCGATGATATAAACCTTGTATTTCAGCGCATTCGGTGGATAGCGCACGCCATCCAGAATCTCGCGGATGTCGTCCACACCGGTATGACTGGCCGCATCCATCTCACGCACATCGAAGCAGCCATCGTCCATGATCGCCTTGCAGGCCGAACATGCGCCGCACGGCTCGCCGTCGTCCGGCGCCAGACAATTTACGGCCATGGCCATCAGCCTGGCCAGCGTCGTCTTGCCCACCCCGCGGATGCCGCAGAACAGATAGGCATGCGCCAGCTTGCCTCCGGCCAGCGCGTTGCGCAGCGTGCGCACCACCACATCCTGCCCGACCAGATCGGAAAACCTGCGCGGTCGCCAGCGTCGTGCGAGAACCAGATACGCCATTGCCAGGACTCTACGAATCCACCCGCGCGCAACAAGGGGCGGCTGCGCGGGACACAAAAGGCCCCGTCATCGGACGGGGCCTTGCACAAACGTCGCACACAGGCGCTAATCCAGCCGCGTACGCTCCTGCTGCTCCTGTTCCTGCTTGCAATCGATGCACAGCGTCGTCACCGGCCGGGCCTGCAACCGCTTGACCCCAATGTTGCCACCACAGGACTCGCAGATGCCAAACTCGCCATTCTTGATGCGCTCGAGCGCCTGGTTGATCTTGCGAATCAGCTTGCGCTCGCGATCCTTGATGCGCAGATCGAAATTGCGGTCCACTTCCATGCTGGCCTGATCCGTCGGATCGGGAAAAGCATTTTGCTCCTGCTCATGCATGGCGCGCATGTTTTCCTGCTGCCCCTTCTCCAGCTCATCACGCCACTGGATCAACTGTTGCTCAAACTCGGCCAACTGCTTCTTCGTCAACGGCATCGGTCCAACCTCCGTCATCTCAGGCTTGCCATGCGGCATCGCCCAAAGGGGCGCGAACCTTAGCGACTTAAGCCACCAGTGTAAATCAATGCCGCACCGTCAGCAAACGCTCGATAGCTGCCGCCCAACGCTTTGCCAACGCGGGCAACGCGGGCGTGACACCATGGTCGACCATGCGATCGACGGCCAGACCCGTGCCGCAAGGGTCGATGGCCGCAAACCAGCGCGCATCCACATGCACATTCAGCGCCATGCCATGGTAGGCCACGCCATGCGCAACATGCAGCCCGAGCGCTGCAATCTTGCCATGCCTGGTCCACACGCCTGGAAAACCCTGCCTTCGTTCCGCGACAATCCCATCTTCAGCCAACAGGTCGATACAGGACTGTTCGAGCAAATGCACATAGGCCTTGACACCAAGCCGACGCCTTCGCAGATGCAAGATTGGATAAAGCATCAATTGTCCCGGCCCGTGAAACGTAGTCTCCCCCCCACGATCGGTACGCAGAAAAGGCGCACCCAATGTGTCGTGCCGCCGATTATCCACACCGCGCCGCCCCGTCGTATAGACCGGCTCATGCTCGCAACACCAAATCACCTCTTCCGCTGCCTCGGCAGCCACCGCGGAGGCATGCGCGCGCAGCCGTTGCCACATCGACGGGTACGCTCGACGCCCAAGCCACTGCCAGGCAATCATGTGCATGCCGAATACAACGCCTCGGTGCCTTCAGGCTGACAGACCAGCAACACGTCACAGCCCGCCGCCTTCGCCTCCTCGGCCGCTCCGAGCACATCCTCGCCCACGCCACGCATACACAGATCATCGCTCCATATCTTCCCGGCAAATCCCATGCGGGTGCGCAGCACCTGCTGCAGCCAGAAGCGCGACAAGGTGGCCACACGCCGCTCCACCGCATCGTAGATCACATGAGCCGTCATCACGTGTTGCAACCCCTCGGCAATTAAGCGCGCAAACGGCTCCGCCTCGTGCAACAACAAAGGCAACTCGGCACGCACATGCGGCACCGCAAGGTGCGAGTCGGCATCGGCGCGGCCATGGCCGGGAAAATGCTTGCCCACCGCCTCGATCCCCGCCTCGCGATACCCGCGCATGACTTCCGTGGCCAGCTCCGCCACCACATCCACCCGGTCGCTGTAGGCGCGCGCGCCGATGACCGCATCGCCGGCGGGCGAGAACACATCCAGCACCGGCGCGCAGTTATGGGTGAAGCCGAGACGCTTCAGGGCCCGGCCCGCTTCGCGCGCATCCTCAAACGCCGCCGCACGCGCGGCCTCGGCATCCCTCTCAAACCAGCGGCCATATGCCAGCGCCTGGCGGCGTCCGGAAAACGGCGCCCAGGGCATGCGGTGCACTCGTCCACCCTCTTCATCGATAGCCGCCCACAACGCCTTGCCCGCGCATGAGCGGACCTCATCGAGCAGTTCGCGCACCTGCGCGGGAGAGACAATGTTGCGTGCAAACAGGATCACTCCCAACGGCGGGCGCCGCCGCAACCATTCCCGTTCGCGCGCCGTCAACCGCGCGCCAGCCAGACCGATGATACACTGCTCCAACATTATTACTCCCTGCGCGGCACGGTACGCACATCGAGATAATCGCGCAATGCATCGCCCATAAGATTGGCCGCCAAGGTCAGACAGAACAAAGCCACGCCCGGCCACACCACCAGCCACGGATGAACCAACATCACCCGCGTTCCCTCGCGAATCATCGACCCCAGCGAGGCCTCCGGCGGCTGCACGCCGACCCCGAGAAAGGAAAGCCCTGCCTCGCCGATCACCACGCCGGCCAGCCCCAGGCTGGCCTCCACCAGCAAGGGCGCCGCAATATTCGGCAACAAGTGCCGCCAGGCAACGGCCAAGGGGGAAACGCCCGCCGCCATGGCCGCCTGCACGAACGGCGCGTGCCGCAGCACGAGCACCTGACCGCGCGCCAAACGCGCAAATCCAACCCAGCCGACGGCGGCCAGCGCCAGAATCAGGTTGCCAATGCCCGGCCCGAGCATGGCGGCCAAGGCGATCGCGAGCAAGATACCGGGAAATGCCAGCACCACATCGACAAGGCGCATCAACAGCGCATCCAACCATCCTCCAAACCAGCCGGCGCATATGCCCACCGCTGTGCCAACCGCGAACCCCAGCAACACGACGTTCGCGCCAACCAACAATGACAGGCGCAATCCCTCGGCCAAGCGGGCAAGCACATCGCGCCCCAGTCCGTCGCAACCAAGCCAATGCTCAGCGCTCACCCCCGCATACACCTGGGTGAGATCCACGCGCAGCGGGTCCCGCCCCTGCCAGGCCGCGGCAAGCGCGATGACGATGAGCGGCACAAGCCACACACCGACTCGCCCCACGATGCGCCCTACACCACGCACGGTTCACCCCATCGCCGTTGCATCGGGACAGTATATGTCGCGCCCGCCCCCTTTACGACCGCAGCTATGCGACACTATCCGTCGCATCCAAGGCTATCCTTTTCCCAAAACTTGGAAGGGGGTCCCGATGACAACACTCGATACAAGCAATGCATCATTGGTCAACACCTGGATTCTTCGCCTGATGCTTTCCGACAACGATGCGCTGCTGAAATTCTACGATCCTGACATCGGCTTTCGCGACGACGACATCGCGCGCTTTCTCGGCCTGCCGAGCTACGAGTACGATACAAGGCCATCGCTCAAGCAATTCAAAGCCCTGCTGCGCCAAAAATTGAGCGGTTGCGCGAAAAACGCCACCCTGGATGCACAACTTGCGCGCAACCTCGACTTGCTGTCCAAAGGACTCGCGCTCAACGAAACGCAGCGCATGTTGCTGGCCTTCGCCCTGCTCAAGGAGGTCCATGAAGCGCTTGGGGACAGTTTCAACAGGGTCAAAACGCACCATGAGGGGCAGTTGGTTTCCATGTTGTCGGCAGTACTGAACATCAACCGCCAGGACATCAAACAAGCCCTGTCGCCGTCCGGCGTACTCAGGAGGGCCGGCCTGATCAACCTCGCTTACAACAGCATTCACGAGCATGTGGACATCGAAATCATGAACCAACTGAAGGACGCGATGCTTGCGGACAACGCGGACGAAAAGGAACTGCTCGCCCACTTCCTACTGCCAAGCGAACCAGGCTCGCTACGGCTGGAGAACTATCCCCATATCGCCGAAGATATTGCCATCATCACCCGTCTGCTCGCCAGCGCCCTACGCAAACAGACAAAAGGGATCAACATTCTGCTCTACGGCCCGCCCGGGACCGGCAAGACAGAGCTTGCGCGGCTGCTCGCGCACGAAGTTCACGCCTCGCTGTTCGAGGTACGCACCCAGGATGACGAGGGAGATCCCGAAGGAAGCATGGGGCGCCTCATGGGCTATCGCCTGTCGCAATCGCTGCTTTCCTGCAATGAAAACAGCCTGATCCTGTTCGACGAGGTCGAGGACATCTTTCCCACCCGTTCCTTTTCCTTCTTTGGCATCGAAACCACTTCGGCCAGACACAAGGGATGGACCAACAAGGCGCTGGAGGAAAACCCCGTGCCCACGATCTGGATCAGCAACACCATCAAACACTTCGATCCCTCCATCCTGCGCCGCTTCGACTACGCGCTGGAGGTGCCCGTCCCGCCTCGATCGGTTCGTCTGGCCATTGCCCGGGACCGACTGCAAGGAACGCCGGTCAGCGAGGCGTTTCTCGCCCGCCTGGCCGAACATGAACAGCTATCCGCCGCCCAGATCGCCAAATCGGCCAAAGTGGTTCGAAACCTAGGTTATGAGGATCCGGAAGAAGCCGAACAAACCATCGAGCGCGTGCTCGAACGAAGCATCCGCGCCATGGGCCAGAAGCCGCTGCCACGAAAGCATCCCGAGACCACGGCCTACAGCCTGGAATACCTGAACATCAATGCC
>RFFT01000082.1 GCA_003696795.1 Zetaproteobacteria bacterium
GCCATATGCTCCGCCACCTGCTGCTTCAGCCCCAGCTTGCCGGGGAACGGAATGGCCTGCATGACCCCGAGCTGCAGCTGGGTCATGTTCTCCTGCGTGGTTGAAAAGGAGTCGGCCGGCAGGTTCATCGCCTTCAGCGACAGCACCGGGTCGGGAAGGCTGCCGACCTGCGAAGGCACGGCCGCCAGCGCTGCGGCCTGCTGGCCGGCAGCAGCCAGCGCCGGGTTATCAGCCAGCGCCATCGCCTCGGCCCGCTCCAGACTGAGCACTGTTGCACTGGCCCATGAAGGCAGCAACATCAAGATCAACCCCAGTCCATGGCGGACGGGTTTTGCGACATGCATAAACACGCCTCCTGCATCGTGATTCGCGCCAAACACCTGACGCGCCGTCCGCTCCGCAAGAAGCGGCGGCCATGGCAGAAGACGTTAAGTCAGATACGAATACGCTTGGTTAAGCGATAGATCAGCGTGGATGAGCGGGGTGGACCGGTGGGAACCCGAGCGCCGACATCGAGCCGAGCGCGAACCGGCATCCCTTGCCGCGCAACGGGCACGAACACTGCGACATGATCCACGACCCACAGCGGGCCGGGCGACACGAGCTCATCAGGCGACACACAATGATAACATGCCCGATGCGGCGCCTTACCCGGGTTGTCAGTTGCCTTGCAATGCTGCGCATGGAGCGCAACAGCCCCGGCATGGGCCTGCCCGCCCATTAAACATAACCCGGCCAGCAATGTCTGCGCGACAAAAATAGCCGCGCAAAGCAAGCGCAGCGCACGCAACCATTGCTCTCGAACCGAAATCATGGACGGAAACGTATCATGCGCGCCCCCAAGCGGCAAACCCTATTGTTTCAGCGACTTTCCCTTTTTGATGGCCGCCTCGCTGGTCTTTTCGATGCCCTCGGCCACCTTTTTGCCGCCCGCGCCCACGACCGCGAGCCCGGTTCCCAGCGCCTTGCCGGCCTTGTCGCCGGCCTGATGCAGCAAGGCTTTCGCCTTCTGATCGGAAACAAAGGGATTGCTGTACCATGGCCGACCATCATGAAGATTCTTGCCAACCCAGCCGGCAATGACCAGAATCACGATGATTAGCAACATCCGAAACACGGACACCTCCCGACGCTGTAGTATTGCTTACGCATGCTCGATTATCATCGCGCAATTGCAAGCGATCCCTGTAAGGAGCCTACCATGATCCGTATCATCTTCTCTAGCCTGACCTTGCTGCTTTGGCTGCTGCCCGGCAATAGCGGCGCTGCGGGTGAAGCGATACATCTACAGCTCCACGTGCATCCCCTGCCCGCCCCTTCGCACAACGCCATTACCCTCACGGTGCGCGATCAGCGGGCTCGCACGATCCCCGGCCTCACCGTCGATGGCGGTGCGATCCGGCTCGATGACGATCCGGCGACGCTGCTGGACCAAAGCGCGACGAATGCCTTGCGCCAGGCCGGCTACCGACTGGTGCCAAAGGGCAATGCCACTGGCGCACACCTTGCCATCGCACTTCTGAAGCTTACCTATCGCGCGCACAAACGACTCATGCGCACCGACATCGAGGCAACAGCGGAGCTGGATATCAGCGTGGCGCATGACAAGCGCACCTTGCACAAACGCTTTCGCGCCAAAAGCATGCACGAAGTGGCATTAACGCCCAGCAACGCCGAAAACACGGCATTGTTGAGTGAAGTGCTGTCCCATGCCCTTGAAGCGGCGATCAATGATGGGGAAATCCGCCGCGCCCTCTAGGCTTGATTTTCTTTGCCGCTTGCTCTTTACTCCGTTCCGATCCCGGCGGCCCGGGATGAAACAACGCAACCAGGGGAGGAAATACCTGACCATGAAGACAAGAATCTTTATCGCCGCAGCCGTTGTCGCCATGATGTCCGCACCGGCATACGCCAGCGAACATGGCCACCACGCAGGCGCTCATGCAGGCCACCATGGGGCGCCTGTCTCCGACAAGGTCATCGCCGAGCAGCGCGCGGCCTTGGCCAAGAACACGAAGGGCAAGGGCTTTGGCCCGCAAGCCCCGCGCGACATCGACAGCAAGGATGGCAACAATCCGATCGTGTTCTCTCAGGCACCGGAATACACGCGGATGAATCTGTGCAACATCCATTTCCACAAGAATGCCGAACATAAGGGCGGCCAATTCACCGAATATGCCGGCAACGGCGACGGCCATGGATATCAAAGCGGCTACAAGGCGGTGATCAAGCTGAGCAAGCGCGAGCTGCGGCCGACCCATGGCAAGATCTGCGACAGCGAACACAGCACGCTGCGCCCCGGTGACACGATCGAGGTGCACTACGTGCATTCAACCGCGGATGTCACGCCAGGCCCAACCTTGGGCGCATGCCTGAGCGATTCGATCAAGAACCCTCAGCTCAGGGTCGAGGCCCAGGTTTATGTCGTGGTGAACGACCGTCACGCCTTGGACTTCACCAAGCTGACCAAGGTCGCCAAGCGCAACGGCAAGTGGCAGGCGGTGAACATGCCGACCAACCTCGGCACCCCCGTGAATTATATCGGTTCCACCACCGGTCCCGGCTACAACGAGAAGGGCTCGCCGTTCCAGGTATCCTGGTCCGTATTCCCGAACGTGGCCAAGGTGGACATCAACACGGTCGGCAAGTGGTGCAAAAAGAACCGCTTCAACGAAAATCATGCGCATGGCGTGCGCAATCTGGTCGTGAACAAGGATCTGCTGTCCAAGATCGAGTAAGCCGACTCGCATCGACGCTTGTTGACACGGGGCGTTCCTAGTGGGACGCCCCGTTTTTGTTCGCCAACGGCAAGCGCATGCGTACACATAAGCCATGCGGCGGACGATTGCTCAAACGAACCTCGCCGCCGTGCGCCTCCAGCATCTCCTTGACGATGGCCAGTCCCAGCCCATGGCCGCCCTCTTTGCGGCTGCGCGCCTTGTGTACGCGGAAAAAGCGCTCGGTCAAACGCGGGAGCGTCTCCTCCGGCACACCCGGCCCCTCATCCTCCACCGTCAAGGTCAGCATTCCATCCCCCGTTTCATGAGAGACATGAATCTTGCTGCCTTGCGGGGCATACCGTACCGCATTATCGAACACATTCGTCAGAATACGCCCGACATCCTCTTCCGCCATCGCAACATCGAGCGAAAGTTCATCCTCATCGGAGCCTTCCCAGCTCAGCCGCTTCGCCTTGAGTCTCGGTTGCAAGCCCGCCCGTACCTTGCGCAACACATCCGACAGACAGCATTGCGCGGACTCGAGATGCTGTGCAAACTCGATCTGATCCAGTGTGAGCAGGGCATCCAGCAAGCGGTTCACATGCTTGGCCTCGTCAGCGATCACCTTGGCCGCGTCCCGGCGAAAAGCCTCGTCATGGCCAAAGGTCTCCAGGCTACGCGCATAGCCGAGCAGCGATGTGAGCGGTGTCTTCAAATCGTGCATCAAGTTGGCGAGAAAGGTTCGACGCTGTTGCTCCAAACGGACCTGATCGGTCACATCCATGCACAGCAGCAGCGCCTGATTGCTGCCTAAAGGGGCCAGTCTCGGCGCCAGCACCCACTTGCCGACCTGCATATTGGCCAGCCTGCCAGGTTCAGGCAGGCGCCGAAGATGTTGCGCAAATGTCTCAAGCCAGTCCGGATCACGATAGAAAAAAATCATCGGGCGCCCCTGGACATCCACGCCATCCAGTCGAAACACCTGGCGCGCGCGTGCATTGGCAGCCAATACCTTGCCCTCGGCATCCAGACGAAACACCGCCTCGCTCATCGCGTCCAACAACGCATCGAAACGATGCGCCTGAAACTTCAAGGTCTCGTCGATCCCCGCGCGCGCCTCACGCAAAGCGTCCAGCCGCTTTTCATAGCTTTCACGCATGCGCCGCAGACGTATCGCCAGCGCGACACATACCAGGGTCACGCCGACCGCATACACGGCCAGCGCCATCAATCCTCCCGCTCGAGGTAACGATACCCCATGCCGCGCACGGTTTCGATACAATGTTCATGGCCCAACGCTTTCAGCGCCTTGCGCAGCCGTTTGACCGTGACATCCACCGTCCTTGGCTCAATGAACACATCCTGTCCCCAGACATGGTCCAGCAGCCATTCTCGGCTGCGCGTCTTGCCCGGCTTGTCCATCAGCACCTTCAGCAACCGATACTCTAGCGGACGCAATTCCGCGCGCTTGTCTCCGTCATAAACCACCGGCGCATCCTCATCCAGGCGCAACCGCCCCGCATTCATTCCGGCAGGTTCCAATGCCTGGCTCCGCCGCAGCAGCGCCCGGGCACGGGCCACCAATTCTTCCGGCTCAAACGGCTTCGGCAAATAGTCATCGGCGCCCTCGTTCAGCCCGGCAACCCGCTCCGTAGGCAGCCCCAAAGCCGTCACCATGAGCACGGGAATGTATTTGTCCCGCCGAGAGCTCCTGAGCCAACGCAGGATACGCATGCCGCTTGCTCCTGGCAGCATGCGATCGAGCACCACCAGCCGCCAGGAATCCTCGCGCAGCAGCCGCAATGCCTCGTCACCATCCTCAACCTGCACGGTCGAAAAGCCGGCCGCGCGCAGATGCAAAGCCATCAGCCTTGCAATGTCCGCCTCATCCTCGACGATCAGAATCTCGCCATGCCGGGTGTGGGTTTCATCCATCAAGTCACGATATTGAAGCATTCCGTCCCCCGACTCAAGCGTCCGGCGCCATGAACATCGCACACCTCCATCGGCCCTAAAAATAACCGCATTTGTGTCATGCATGTGACAAGGCGCACACAACCTCCATGTGTCACATGGGTGTCACATTCGGCTTCTATGGTTCGGCCACCCAACGAAACGGGACAATCAAACAAAGAGGAGATGACAACGCATGAAAGCAATGATCAAGTCGATCGCTGCACTGGCCATGCTGGCCTTCACCGCGCCGGCGTTCGCCGGTGGTGTGACCGTGGCGCAGGATGGCGACAGCAAGCTGAAGATTGGCGCCAAGTTCTATGTGGACATGAGCGCCAGCAAGACCGAGGACCAGACGGGCACGACCAACAAGACCATCGGCGCCAACCTGGGCCGAGCCTACTTTTCCGTGGGCTACAAGTTCAATGATGTCTGGAGCATGGGCCTCACCACCGACGTGGCTGTGGCGCCTGCCAACTCAAACCTCAAGAAGAGGTCGACGGTCTACATCAAGAAGGCCTATCTGCAAGGCAAGTTCGCACCCGAGTTCGTGTTGCAGGCCGGTGTCATCGGCACGCCCTGGATCGGACACGAGGAACACTTGTGGAAGCATCGCTATCTGTCCAAGGTCATGCTCGACACGCTGGGCTTCGATTCTTCGGCTGACGCCGGCATCGGCATCAAGGGCAAAGTGGCCGATGGCCTGCTCAATTACCACATCACCGAGATCAACGGCGGCGGTTACGGCAACATCAGCAAGAGCGACGGCATGGACCTGAACGCACGCATCGGCCTGAAGCCGGTCGATGGCCTGACGCTGGACGGACAATTCCGTGACGGCTATTGGGGCAAGAAGACGTTTGGTGCGGCCGCACCGCAAAAGAACCGCCTGTGGCAAATTCTTGCCACTTATGGCATGGGCCACGACTTCCGCGTTGGCGCCGGCTACATCAATTTCGATGACAAGCAGGGCCTCAAGGGCAGCAAGGTGGCCAACACCAAGAACAACGCCTACTACCTGTGGGGTTGGGTGAACTTTGCCGACAACTACGGCGCCTTTGCTCGCTATGAAACGCTCAAGGCGAAGAATGTGGCCTGGGCGCTGAACGAGAATCAGATCCGCTATGTGGCCGGCCTGGACTGGCATGCCTACAAGAACGTCGAATTCTCCCTCGCCTATGACTACAGCAAGAAGACCGACATCAAGGGCGTGGCGGGTACGTTCACGAAAGACACCAAGTACGGAATCTTTTCCCAGGTGAAGTTCTAGACGTTTGCAGTCAGGGCCGGGCGCCATGCCTGGCCCTGAATTTTGGTACATCCAATCGAAGAAAGGAGAAACACTCATGAAAAAAGCAATCTTGGCAGCGGCCATGTTCGCCATTGGGAGCATCGGCTCGTTGGCTCAGGCGGCGACCACCATCAATGGCGCCGGCGCCACCTTCCCCTACCCGGTCTATTCGAAGTGGGCATGGGCATACAACAAGGAAACCGGCGTACGGCTGAACTATCAGTCGATCGGTTCCGGCGGCGGCATCAAGCAGATCAAGGCGCGCACCGTGGACTTTGGCGCTTCCGACGCACCGCTGAAACCCGAGGAATTGGACAAGTTCGGCCTGATGCAATGGCCGCAGATCATGGGCGGTGTGGTGCCCGTCGTGCATATCGAGGGCATCGGCACGGGCCAGCTTCGTCTGACCGCCGAGAACCTGGCCGACATCTATCTCGGCAAGATCAAGAAATGGGATGACGCGCGCATTGCGGCATCGAATCCCGGCCTGAAGCTGCCGCATCAGGACATCACCGTCGTACACCGTGCGGACGGTTCCGGCACCACCTGGATTTTCACCAATTACCTGAGCAAGGTCAGCGATGAATGGAAGAACAAGGTGGGCAACGCCAAATCCGTTCAATGGCCGGTTGGCCTTGGCGGCAAGGGCAACGAGGGCGTGGCCGCCTTCGTGCGGAAGGTGAACGGCTCGATCGGTTATGTCGAGTATGCCTATGCGTTGCAGAACCGTATGGCTTCGGTACTGCTGCAAAATCGCGCGGGCAACTTCGTGGCCCCTACCTCGGCCAACTTCCAGGCCGCCGCTGCCGGCGCCGACTGGGCACACGCCAAGGGCTACTACATGGTGCTGACCAATCAGCCGGGTGCGAACTCCTGGCCGATCACCGGCGCCTCGTTCATCCTGATGTACAAGACGCAGGACAACCCCGAACAGGCGCGCGAGGTACTGAAGTTCTACGATTGGTCCTTCCACCATGGTCAGAAGATTGCGGAATCGTTGGATTATGTCCCCATGCCCGCTTCCGTGGTCAAGATGATCGAAGCAAGCTGGAAGAACGAAATCAAGGACAAGCACGGCAATCCGATCTGGCAATAAGTTCACGCCGATCAACAAACATGGCATGGGCCGGCGCAATGCCGGCCCATGCCATGTATCCATTGCGCATTTGCGCGATAATCAAGAGTATTCATGGCACGCTCGAGCGTGGCAAAGGAGTGTGACACGGACATGAAAACGTCTGCCAACAAAGCATGGGGCGACACCCTGTTCAAGGGCATGACGCTGTTTTTCGCCACGGGGATTCTGATCCTGTTCATCGCTATCCTGATTGCGCTCTGGCATGAATCCGCGCCGGCCATTGACAAGTTCGGCCTGTCCTTTTTGACCAGCACGGCCTGGAATCCGGTCAAGGACGAGTTCGGCGCGCTGATTCCGATGGCCGGCACGATCCTGTCCACCATCCTGGCCATGCTGATCGCCGTTCCACTGTCCATCGGTGTGGCCTTGTTTCTGGCCGAACTTGCCCCTGTATGGATGCGCGCCCCCTTTGGCACGGCGATTGAACTGCTTGCCGCTATTCCGAGCATCGTATACGGCATGTGGGGTCTGTTCGTCCTGGCTCCGATCATGGCCGATCATGTACAGCCCTGGCTGGCCGAACACCTGGGCTTTATTCCGCTGTTCTCCGGGCCGCAGATGGGCATCGGGATGCTCACCGCCGGCCTTGTGCTTGCCTTGATGATTTTGCCCTTCATCGCCTCGGTCACCCGCGACGTGTTCCTGATGGTGCCGCAAAACCTCAAGGAGGCCGCCTACGGCATGGGCGCGACGACCTGGGAAGTGGTGCGCGATGTGATGATCCCCTATGGCAAGAAAGGCATTGTCGGCGCGGTCTTTCTAGGCATGGGTCGCGCACTCGGCGAGACCATGGCCGTGACCTTCGTGATCGGCAACGCCTATCATTTGTCCTGGTCGTTGTTTGCACCGGGGAATTCCATCGCCTCGACGCTGGCCAACGAATTCACCGAGGCGGACAGCGACGTCTACCTGGCATCCCTGATGGAACTCGGGCTTGTCCTGTTCCTGCTCACCTTCCTGGTGTTGGGTGCGGCCCAACTCTGGCTCAAACGCGGCATAGAAGGGGGAGGCAAATAATGCGCATGCAACGCCGCACCTGGACCAATCGTCTCATTCTGTTCCTGTCAGGATCAGCGGGTGTACTCGGCCTTGCCATGCTGGTCTGGATTCTCGGCGATGTCGCGATCAAGGGCTCCTCGGCGATCAATTGGGACTTCTTCACCGAACTTCCCGCTCCGCCAGGGATGGATGAGGGCGGACTCGCCAACGCAATCGTCGGCACAGTGATCATGACCCTGGCGGCAACGATGATCGCGGTTCCGTTTGGGGTGATGGCCGGAACATGGCTGTCGGAGTTTGGCCGGGAATCGCGCTTCGGGCACGCGGTTCGCTATGTCTCGGATATCCTTGTGTCCGCCCCATCCATTGTTATCGGCATGTTCGTCTACATCATCATGGTCAAAACCATGGGACACTTTTCCGGCTGGGCCGGTGCGGTCGCGCTGGCGATCATCATGCTGCCGGTTGTGTCGCGCACGACCGAGGAGATGCTGAAGCTGGTGCCGCACGAACTGCGCGAAGCCGCGCTGGCGCTGGGCGCGCCCTATTGGAAGATCATGCCGCAGGTCATTTATCGTGCCGCCGTTTCCGGCATGATCACCGGCATTATGCTTGCGGTGGCACGCGTAGCCGGCGAAACGGCGCCCTTGCTGTTTACCGCCCTAAACAGCCCGTATTGGTCGGAGAGCATGAACGAACCCATGGCCAACCTGACCGTCACCCTGTTCAATTACGCCATGAGTCCCTACGATGACTGGCATGCCAAGGCATGGGGTGCCGCCTTCATCATCACCCTGGCTGTGCTGGTTGTCACGATTTTCACGCGGCTCTTGCTGCGCAAAAGGAGCAAGCATTGACCACGCAAACCGAGCCCAAGGACACGCAGGAAAGCATCGCGCTTTCCGTGCGCGGCCTGAACTTCTACTATGGCGACAAGCAGGTGCTGTTCGACAACACGCTGGACATCGCCAGGAATCGGGTGACTGCGTTCATCGGCCCGTCCGGTTGTGGCAAGTCCACGCATATCCGCACCTACAACCGCATGTTCGAGCTGTACAAGGGGCATCGCGCCGAAGGCGAAATCCTGATGGACGGCATCAACATTCTCGATCCGAAACAGATTCCGGCACTAGAGCTGCGTCATCGCGTGGGCATGATCTTCCAAAAGCCCACCCCCTTCCCGATGTCCATTTTCGACAACATCGCCTATGGGCTGCGCCTGCATAC
Organism: Zetaproteobacteria bacterium; assembly: GCA_003696795.1. Taxonomy (GTDB): domain Bacteria; phylum Pseudomonadota; class Zetaproteobacteria; order Mariprofundales; family Mariprofundaceae; genus J005. Next base: position 9,329 of record RFFT01000082.1, read on the forward strand.
CAATCTTGGACGCAAGGAGATCGCCGAGCGCGTTGAAAAGGCCCTACGGGGAGCTGCGCTGTGGGACGAGGTGAAGGACAAACTGAACCAGCCGGGCACCGCGCTTTCCGGCGGCCAACAACAGCGTCTGTGCATTGCGCGCGCGTTGGCCAACGAGCCGGAAATCATGCTCATGGACGAACCCTGTTCGGCGCTGGATCCAATCGCCACCGCGAAAATCGAGGAGTTGATCGACGAACTCAAACGGCGACTGACCATTGTGATCGTCACCCACAACATGCAGCAAGCAGCCCGCGTCTCGGACTACACGGCCTACTTCTACCTGGGCAAACTGATTGAATTCGGTGATACCGAAACCATTTTCACGGCACCCAAAAAGCAAGAGACTGAAGATTATATCACCGGGCGTTTCGGCTAGCCGCGGGAGGAAACGAGATGACTGAACACACCATCAAGCGATTCGAGGACGAACTGACGCTGCTCAAGGAAAAGGTATTGTCCATGGGGGGCTTGGTCGAGAAAGCGATCCAGCGTTCCGTGCGCGCCTTGCTCGAAATGGACAGCAAACGCGCGCGCAAGGTCATCGAGCGCGATCGCGCGATCAATGCCCTGGAGGTCGACATCGACAACATGACCCGCTCGATGCTCGCGCTGCGCCAGCCCGCCGCCGGCGACCTGCGCCTGATTATCGCCACGATCAAGATTGTGACCGACCTCGAGCGCATCGGAGATCTTGCTGAGAGTATCGCCGAAGCGGCCTTGCAGGCGGAAGAACATCCCATCAACCAGTTTCAGCACTCGCTTGAGGAACTGGCGAACAAGTCGGTCGCCCAGTTGCAGAAAGCTTTGGATGCATTCGCCCATAATGACGTGGAGCAGGCGCTGGCGGTGATCGAGAGTGACGACAAGATCAATCGCATGTTTCGCAGCATCCAGCGCGAGAATCTGACGTATATGATGGAGGATCCGCGCCAGATCAGCAATGGCCTGCTCGCCACCACCATTGGCAAAAACATCGAGCGCATCGGGGATCATGCGGTCAACATTGCCGAGATGGTCATCTACATCGTCAAAGGCCATGACATCCGGCACGTGGATCATCAAACGGCTGCCGCACTGATCAGTGGAGACCTCGACGAAGAATGATCGCGTGAACGAGGCGCTGTTCGCCGCCATCGACGTGGGCTCCAACGCCATACGTCTCGGCATTGCCACCTTGGATGGCGAAGGCAAGCCGCACCTGATCCATCGCCACCGGGAAACGGTGCGACTCGGTCGCGACGCGTTTACCACCGGATGCTTCAGCGAAGCAACGATGTGTCTGACTGTTGGCGCTTTTCGTCAATTCAGGCGCCTGCTGGAGCAGCATCGCGTTGGCCGCCTGCGGGCGGTGGCCACCAGCGCGATGCGCGACGCACGCAATGGCCAACAATTGATCGAACGCATCCGAGCGGAAACGGGCATTGAGATCGAATGCATCTCCGGCGATGAAGAGGCGCGGCTCGTGCATCGCTCCATTGCCAACCGCATAGACATCGCTGGAATCGAAGCGTTGTGCATCGATATTGGCGGCGGCAGTGTAGAGATAACCCTCTGCGCGGATGGTGAACCGGTGGCCGCGCAAAGCCTGAAATTGGGAACCGTCCGCTTGCTGGGAATGCTCAATGATAGCAATGCGTTCCCCCGCCTGTTGCGCGAATACCTCGATGGTGCACGTCGAAAGCTGCGTGAACTCATCGCTGGTCATCGTCCCATGCTGTGCATCGGCACCGGCGGCAATGCCAGCGCCCTCGGCGTCTTGGGACGCAAGCAACTTGGCACCTCCTCGGCCAAACGGCTGAGCCTCGATGCACTGGGGCAATTGCTGACCTTGCTGGCCGGCATGTCGGTTCAAGAGCGTATTCGCAAGCTTGATCTGCGGCCCGATCGGGCGGATGTCATTCTCCCGGCGGCGATGATCTTCCATGAAATGATGTGCCTTGCGCGCTGTCGTACACTTGAGCTTCCCGATGCCAGCCTGCTGGATGGCGTACTGATCGAAATGAGCACGCAACCCGAACTGGGCTTGATCGCACAACAGCGCATGTTGCGTGCCTGGGCCCATGGCTTGAAAGACAAGTACCATGTCGACGAACGGCATGCGGCCTGTGTCGCCCGCCTGGCGTTGCAATTGTTCGACGCGCTTGCCCCGCTGCACGGGCTGTCCCCGCGCATGCGCCTGTTATTGGAAGTCGCGGCCCTGATTCACGAAATCGGCATTTATGTCTCGGCCAGCGGTCATCATCGGCATGCGGCCTATGTGATCATGGCAACGCCAATGCTAGCCCTAAGCGCATCGGAAAAAAGGCTGCTGGCGCAAATCGTACGCTACCACCGCAAGGCATCCCCCAGCACCGAGCACGAACCGTTTCGCAAGCTCTCCACGAAAAAGCAAGCTATCGTCTGGCAGCTCAGCGCCATCCTGCGCCTGTCCATCGCACTCAACAAGGAGCGGCGCGACCGGGTTCGGCACATCGCAGTCCACATCGACAAAAAGCGCATCGATTTGCGGCTTAGCGGCGAGGGAGAACTCCTGCTCGAACGCTGGGCGGCGATGCGCCAACGCGACTATTTCCACAAGGCGTTCGGCAAGCAGTTGGTGGTCAGCCTGGAAGATTCCGCCCGCCGGCCAACTCCCGCAACAACGCCTGCTGCGCGCTGAACGGCTTGCCGCGCGAGCGCACGCGAACGTAACGACCATCCGCGCGCAGACGCCAGGCGCCCTGGTTGTCTCGTAAATAGTACCGCAGGCCATGCTGCAACACCTGTCGCGCAAGCTTCGGATCGCGGATGGGAAAACACGATTCCACCCGACGCAACAGATTGCGAATCATCCAGTCCGCGCTGGCGCACAGGACTTCCGGCTCCCCGCCGTTATAAAAATAGAATACCCGTGTATGCTCCAAAAAGCGTCCCAGCACGGAGCGCACCCGGATGTTCTCGGAAACCCCCTTGATGCCTGGCCGCAAGCAGCAAATGCCGCGCACGATCAGGTCGATCTTGACCCCTGCCTGGGATGCCCGATAGAGGGCACGGATCACTTCCGGTTCTTCCAGGCCATTCATCTTGGCAATGATACGCGCCTTGCCACCCGCACGCGCATTGGCCTCCTCGACACGAATGCGCTGCAACAATCCTGCATGCAGGGAAAACGGCGCCTGCAACATGACCTTGAGCTTGCTGACACGTCCCATGCCGGTCAGTTGCTGGAAAATACGGTGCACATCCTCGCCCAGTTCCCGCGCGCAGCTCAGCAAACCATAATCGGTGTACAGCCGCGTGGTTGTGGTATGGTAATTGCCCGTTCCGAGGTGCACATAACGTCTCACCCCGCGGCCTTCGCGACGCACAATCAACATCATCTTGCAATGGGTTTTATACCCCACCACGCCGTACACCACCTGCACGCCGGCCGCTGAAAGACGATCCGCCAACGCAATGTTTTCCTGCTCGTTGAAGCGCGCGCGCAGCTCGATAACCGCAACGACCTCCTTGTTCGCCTGCGCGGCACGCACCAGAGCATCAACAATGGGCGAATCCGGCACAACCCGGTAGAGCGTCTGCTTGATGGCCAAGACTTGCGGATCCTGCGCAGCCTGATGCAACAATCGGATGACCGGCTCAAAGGACTGGAACGGATGATGCAGCAGAATATCTCCGCGCCGGATCTGCTCGAACAAGTCCGCATCGTCTTGCCTGATGCCGGGCGGAAGCCCCGGACTGAACACGTCATATTTCAGGTCAGGACGATCCACGTCATCGCATACCCTGGCCAGACGATACAAATTCACCGGCCCATCCACACGATACAGGTCTTCCTCGCACAGCTCGAACTTCTGCAACAGGAAATGCGCCAACGGCAACGGGCACTGGGTGGAAACCTCCAATCGCACCGCCGAGCCAAAGCGACGTTCCAGCAATTCCTCTGCCACCGCATCCTTCAAATCGCCCGCTTCCTCCTCGTGCAGATAGAGCTCGCTGTTGCGCGTCACGCGGAATTGGTGGCATGCGGTCACCTGCATGCCCGGAAAAAGCTCACCGATATGTGCATGAATGATCGAGGAAAGAAAAACATAGGCGTGCGGCGCACCCGCAATCCCTGACGGCAACCGCACCACTCGTGGCAAGGCGCGCGGCGCCTGAACAATCGCATGCCGCATGCGACGGCCAAAGGCGTCCTTGCCCTCCAACTCGACGATGAAATTCAAAATCTTGTTCAACAGGCGCGGAAAAGGATGCGCCGGATCCAAGGCAATCGGGGTGATCACCGGCAACAATTCACGGCGAAAAAAACGGGCGATCCAGCCCGCCTGCGTCTCATTCCAGTCGGCGCGCCGCAGAAACACGACGCCCTCTTCGCGCAGGGCTGGCACAAGCGTATCGTTGAACAGGGCGTATTGCGTCCCCACGAGATCCTCGACCTCGCCCCGAATCCGGCGTAGCAGCGTTTCCGCGCCAAGGCCGTCGGGGCCGGTGCGCTGCGAGCCGGCGGCCAGCCGTTGTTTCAACGCGGCCACGCGCACCTCGAAAAATTCATCCAGATTGGATGAACAAATACACAGAAAGCGAAGGCGCTCAAGCAGTGGCTGATGCTCGTCCATTGCCAATTCCAGTACCCGCCGATGAAACGCAAGCATGCTGAGGTCCCGATTCAAATAGAGCGCCTTGTCCGTCAGATCCATATGGTCACCCCCGTTGCGACAAGCACAGCATAGCCACCATCCATGACAATGAAATGACACCCCGGTGTCACATGAATGCCATCAGCATGCCACAAGGTGTCGCTAAATTCGCCCGCAAAATGTACCAGGGAGGCTCCTATGACCACCATCCGCAAACGTGCCATTATCATCTCTCCGCGCATCATTGCCAGTCACCAGATCGTATGTCTGCTCGATGCGGCCGGCTGGCGATCGCGCTGTACCCACACGCCAGTCGACATCAGGCGCATGATCGAGGGTTATTGGCCCTCCGCCCTAGTTGTCCTCGATATTACCGCCGCGTTTCCTCAAGGCATGCGCATGTTGCATCAACTTGCCTCGGCCCACTGGCCGACACGATGCTTTGCTCTGTGCGAGGGCGGCAACACTCCGATGATGCGTAAAGCAAAAAGACTTGGCGTCGATGGTTTTTTCTATCTCAACCGTCATGGCCTGGCCTTGGATCCCACACGCGGCGCCGCGGCATATTTCCGTTTCCGGCAAACATCGCATCCGCCACAGCGGCAAGACACCCAACATTCGTCGCGTCCATTCCGGCCCGCGCTCGGTTGGGTCTAAACAAACGGGGGCGCCATCGGCGCCCCCGTCTCATTCGTGCGACCAGCATCAGACGGAGTAGTACAGCTCCAGTTCATAAGGATGCGGACGCAAACGCAGCTCGTCGACCTCCTCACGCTTGAGTGCGATGTAGGCATCGATCATGTCGTCGTCCATGACTCCGCCCACCTTCAGGAACTCGCGATCGGCATCCAGCGCGTTCAACGCCTCCTCCAGCGAACGTGCCACGGTCGGAATCTTGGCCTCTTCCTCCGGCGGCAGATCGTACAGATTCTTGGTCGCCGGCTCGCCCGGATCGATCTTGTTCGCAATGCCGTCCAGACCGGCCATCAGCATGGCCGTGAACGCCAGATACGGGTTCGCGGTCGGATCCGGGAAACGGACCTCGATGCGGCGGGCCGGATCGGAATTCACAGCCGGGATGCGAATCGAGGCCGAACGGTTGCGGTTCGAATAGGCCAGCATCACCGGCGCCTCGAAGCCCGGCACCAGGCGCTTGTAGGAGTTCGTCGAGGCATTGGTGAAGGCGTTGATGGCCTTGGCATGCTTGATGATACCGCCGATATACCACAATGCCTCCTGCGACAGCCCGGCATACTTGTCGCCGGCGAACAGGTTCCTGCCATCCTTCCAGATGGACTGGTGGGTGTGCATGCCGGTGCCATTGTCATTGTACACCGGCTTGGGCATGAACGTCGCGGTCTTGCCATGGGCATGAGCCACATTATGCACCACATACTTGTACCACTGCGCACGATCCGCGATATCGATCAGTTCGCCGAAACGCATGGACAGCTCGCACTGGCCGGCCGTGGCCACCTCATGATGATGGCATTCCATATGAATGCCCAGATCGCTCATCACCAGGCTCATGTCGTTGCGGATCTCATGCAACGAATCCACCGGCGGCACCGGGAAATAACCGCCCTTGACCTTCGGCCGATGACCGATGTTGCGAATCAAGCCGTCGGAGGCATCCGCATAGTTCTTGTGCGAATTCCATGCCGCCTCCTCGGATTCGATGCGGTAACCGCAACCGCCCATTTCGTTGTTCCAGGTCACGCCATCAAAGATAAAAAACTCAAGCTCGGGGCCAAAGTAGGCGGTGTCCGCAATACCGGCGGAACGGATGTACTTCAGCGCCCGCTGCGCCACCTGACGCGGGCAACGGTTATAATCCTGGCCGGTCATCGGATCGATGATCTGGCCAACCAGCACCAGCGTACTGGACTCGAAGAACGGATCGATCTTGGCCGACTCGGGGTCCGGAATAATCGCCATGTCCGAATTGTTGATGTCACACCAACCCGCGATGGACGATCCGTCGAAGGCAAAACCATCCTCGAAGGAATCCTCGCTCAACTCGGAGATCGGAAATGTTACATGCTGCCATTTACCGCGCGTATCGGTAAACCGCACATCAACGAACTCGCACTCGTTCTCCTTGACCAACTCAAATACCTTTTTGATTGCGTCGCTCACTAGTCTCTCCTCTTGTATGATTTACGGAAAATCCCACCCGGTGTTTGAAAACGGGACTTTGGCACAAATGCGCCTGCCTTGCAATCTCAGATTGCCTCCTCGTCACGCTCACCTGTACGGATACGCACCACCTGCTCCACGGCGGATACGAAAACCTTGCCATCACCGACTTTGCCGGTGCGCGCGGCGCGACAAATGGCCTCGACGGCGGCGTCGACATCACGTTCGGCAACGACAAGCTCGAGCTTAACCTTGGGCAGAAAATCGACCACGTATTCCGCGCCGCGATAAAGCTCCTTATGTCCCTTCTGCCGCCCATAACCCTTGACTTCGGTCACCGTCATGCCGCCAATACCCAGCTCGCCAAGCGCATCCTTCACGTCATCCAGCTTGAACGGTTTGATAATCGCCTCGATTCGTTTCATTCGTCTCCTCCTTGTCCCTCAGTCATAGAACGCATGCGTGATCGGATAGCGGCGGTCACGCCCAAAGGCGCGCTCGGTGATCTTGACGCCCGGCGGCGCCTGCCTGCGCTTGTATTCGGCACGTTGCAGCATCCGCACCACACGCAGCACCAACGCGTGCGGATAACCCAGCGCCGCGATTTCCTCCACCCCCATGCGCCGCTCGATATGCGCCATCAGGATGGCATCCAACACATCGTAGTCGGGAAGCGAATCGCTGTCCTTCTGATCCGGTCTGAGCTCGGCGGATGGCGGCTTGTCGATCGAATGCTGCGGGATCACCTCGGCATGCCGATTGAGCCAACGGCTCAACGCGTAGACCTGGGTCTTGTACACATCCTTGAGCACCGCAAAACCGCCCGCCATGTCGCCATAGAGGGTGGCATAGCCAACCGCCATTTCCGACTTGTTGCCGGTGGAAAGCAGCATCCGCCCGGTTTTATTGGAAAGGGCCATCAGGAGCAGACCACGCATGCGCGCCTGAATGTTTTCCTCGGTGACATCGGGCTGCGTTTTGCCCCAGGCGCGAAAGACCGGCGCCAACATCTCCTCGACCGCGTCCACCCCCGATTGAATCGGCAGTGTAATCGTTTCGATCCCCAGATTCTGGGCCAAGGCTTGCGCATCGCGCAACGAGTGATCGCTGGAATAACGCGATGGCAACAACACCCCCAACACATTGCGCGCACCCAGCGCCTCTGCCGCAATCGCGGCGGTCAACGCGGAATCGATGCCGCCCGACAGTCCCACCAGCGCTTCCCGACACCCATTGCGCTGCACATAATCGCGCACCCCCAACACGAGGGCTTGCCACATCTGTTCCAACGCTTCGGGCAGCGCGGTCACGGGCCCGGCATGCACGGCGGCCAAATCCAAGACACCCTGCCAAGGTACGAACATCGGCGCGCGCAACAGCAATTTACCCAACCCATCGACCGCGTGCGATCCGCCGTCAAACACGATCTCGTCCTGCCCACCGACGGGATTGAGATAAACCACCGGCGCGCCAAAGGCGCGCGCCCGCCGCGCCACCAGCGCTTCGCGCTGAGCCTGCTTGCCGACATGGAATGGCGAGGCATTCAGGTTCAACCATACATCGCAGGCTTCACCCGCCAGTTCAGCCGCCAACTCATCATGCCATAGATCCTCGCAGATCGCGACCCCAACCCGCCAGCCGTCCACTTCGAACACCCCCGCCCCCGCTGAACCGGGCACGAAATAACGGCGTTCATCGAACACGCCATAATTGGGCAAACGCTGCTTGTCATACACACCGAGCAATCGTCCTCCTTGCGCAAGCAGCGCGCTATTGAACAGGCGCCCCCGCTCATCCTCCCTGGGCGCGCCAAACACTGCGCATACATCACGCGTGGCGGCCACCAGCGCTTCCGTCGCCCGTGTCGCAGCCCGGCGGAATGCCGGTCGCAGCAGCAGGTCCTCCGGTGGATAACCGGTGACAGCCAGCTCGGGGAACACGGCCAGGTCACATCCCTCCCGCTCCGCCGCGCGCATCGCCTCGATCATCGCCGCGACATTTCCCTCCAGATCGCCAACCCGCGGCGCCAACTGCGCTAGAAAAATCCGCATTTAGTCCTCCCCGCACCGCGCGACATCGGGGTACCAGTTCCGGTCCAGAAACATCGCATCGCCATAGGAATAGAAACGGTAGCCAGAATCGCGGGCATATCGATAGGCGCGCATGATCCGCTCCCGCCCCGCAAAGGCGCAAACAAGCATCAGCAACGTCGATCTCGGCAAATGAAAATTGGTCAACAAGGCATCGACGATACGGAAACGATAACCCGGATAGATAAAAATATCGGTTCGACCGGCACCCGCTGTGAGCCGTCCCGTGCCTCCCGCCGCTTCCAACGTGCGCAAGCTCGTGGTTCCAACCGCAACAACACGCCGTCCTTCCGCGCGCGCACGGTTGACCGCCTCCGCTGTGGCGCTGGGCACCGCATAGGATTCTGCATGCATGCGATGCTCGTCGACGCGCTCCACCTGCACCGGCTGAAAGGTGCCGGGACCGACATGCAAGGTCAGATGCACGAATTGCGCACCGCGCGCGCGCATTCGATCCATGAGCGCCTCGGTTAGGTGCAATCCCGCTGTCGGCGCCGCGACCGCGCCCGCATGCCGGGCGAACACGGTCTGATAACGCGTCTTGTCCAGGGCGTTGTCCGGACGGTCGATATACGGCGGTAGCGGCATGTGACCGAACCGCTCGATGGCCGCGCGCACATCTTCCGCATGCAAGCGCACACGCAACTCCCGTCCCTGGCGCGCCAGCACCTCGACACTGAAATCTTCGGCAATATGCACCACCTGCCCGACCTTCAACGGCTTGTTGGCACGTCCCCAGGCCAGCCAGCAATACTCCGGTCCGGCTTGCTCCAGCAGCAGGATTTCCACTCGACCGCCACTTGCCTTCCTGCCCAATAGACGCGCCGGAATCACCCGCGTATCGTTGAGTACCCAGACATCGCCCGGACGCACCAGCGCATCGAGCTCCGCCACGCGCGCATCGCGCAATGTGCTGCGCGCAACCACCAACAATCTTGCCGCATCCCTTTGCGGCAGGGGTTGTCTGGCAATCAACTGTTCAGGCAGTTCGTAATCGAAATCGGCGACCCGCATCGGCGCCATGCTATGCCCTGCCCGCGGGCAAAGAAAGCGGCGAAGCGCTGGCCTGAGCCGCAGACATTCTGTTATGCTCGCCGCATGATTATCGCCTTTGCCAACCGCAGCTATCGTCATACGCTCGGCCTGCTTTCCACCCTAATGCTTGGCGTCAGCGCGGCATGGGCCGGCGGCGAAATGAATCTCGCGGCCTGGCGGCTGCCGCCGGTCAGTTATCCCAAGGACAATCCGTACAGCGAGGCCAAGGCGGAACTGGGCAAAGTGTTGTTTTTCGACCCGCGCATCAACCGTGAGGGCGTCTCTTGCGCCCAATGCCATCATCCCGGCATGAACTGGAGCAACGACCAGGCGCGCGCCCAGATTGCCGGCCAAATCCTGCCCAGACACACGCCCTCGCTGATCAATGTCGCCTACAACCGTTCTTTTTTCTGGGACGGACGGGCCGACACGCTGGAAGACTGTATCAAGCAACACTTCAACGGCATGGACATTTCCCCCGACGCACGCGACACGGTGGCGCGCATTCGGCTGATCAAAGGATATGCGCCGCTGTTCCGCAAGGCCTTTGGTAAGGAAGCGATCACCGAAGACACTATCGCCAAGGCGCTGGCGACTTTCGTGCGGGGCATTACCGTCACCGACACCCCCTTTGACCGCTGGGTTCAAGGCGATGAACACGCGATCTCGGATTCCGCCAAACGCGGCTTCGCCTTGTTCACCGGCAAAGCGGGATGTGTCAAATGCCATGCGCCCCCGTTCTTCAGCGACTTCGCTTTTCATCAAACCGGCACGAACAGCATCGACCCCGGACGCGCCGAAGTCACTGGCCGCAAAGAGGACCGCAATGCCTTTCGCACCCCCCAACTCAGACAGGTCGCCGAAACCGCGCCCTATATGCATACCGGCCAGAAAAACTCGCTGGCCGAAGTGCTCCGTTTCTATCAGAACGGCGGCGATGTGCGCGGACAGTCGCTGCAATTGCGCGCCTTCGACTTGAGCGAACAGGAATCGCGCGACCTCATCGCGTTTCTGCGCGCGCTAAGCGGACCACCCATTCGCATTCAAGTGCCCATCCTGCCCCGGGCCTACTGAGCAAGGGCTTCGGCCACGGCGGGATGCACGACGTGCCCTTCCGCAACATTCAATCCGGCGCGCAAGGCGGGATCATCGGCCATCGCATCCCGCGCCCCTCGGTCGGCGATGCGGCAAACATAAGGCAGGGTGGCCCGGGTCAACGCTTGGGTGCTGCTGCGGGCCACACACGAAGGAAGATTGGGCAGACAACAATGAATCACCTCGTGCGCCACGTACACCGGATCGGCGTAGCTGGTGGGACGACTGCTGTCGCTCATCCCGCCCTGATCGATCGCGATATCCACGAACACCGCCCGCGGGTGCATCCGCTCCAACAAGGCGCCTTGCAGCACCTTGGGCGCCCGCGCCCCGGGGATCAGCGCCGCACCTATCAGCATGTCGCATCCTTCCAGCCATTGCGGCAAGCGCGACGCATCGAATGGCTCGACAATCGCGTGCCGAAGACCTGGGTCGCACGACAAACGGGCAACCGTTTGGCGGTTGACGTCGCACAGCCGGACCGCGCAGCCCAAAGCCGCGGCCACGCGTGCCGCCGAACAACCCGCATTGCCCGCCCCCAGCACCAACACATTGAGCGGCTCCACCCCTTCGATATTGCCCGCCAACACACCACGCCCGCGACAGGCAGTGCCATTTTCCAGTTGCAAATAATGCAACGCCATCTGCACGGCCACATGACCGGCGATACGACTCATCGGCGCAAGCAGCGGCAGACGCCCATCCTTTAGCTGGACCGTTTCGTAGCCGATCGCGCACACCTCGCGCCGACACAACACGCGTGCCAACTCCGGCGCCGCAGCCAAGTGCAGATAAGTGAACAAAGTCAGCCCCGGACGCAAAAAGGCGAATTCGCAACCTTGCGGCTCCTTGACCTTGACCACCAGTTCCGCAGCCCAGGCCTGCGCCGCCTCGGGGACGATACATGCCCCGGCGCGCCGATATTCCCGATCGGGATAGCCGCTCTCCTCCCCCGCACCGGTTTCCACCAGCACGCGGTGCCCGCGCGCGCACAGAGCCGCCACCCCCGCCGGCGTCAGGGCGACGCGATGTTCACGGTTCTTGATCTCCTTGGGTACACCGATTTCCATGCCCACCTCCACGACCAAGCATAGCAGCCGCACCCATCTTCATAGTAGCCTTGCGCGATGACATCCTCGATCGACCGCATCTATCGCGGGCACGATGTGGCAACCGAACCGTTCCGCTTCGACGAGAAGGTGGCGACGGTATTCAACGACATGATTCGTCGTTCCGTGCCCGGCTATCCCTTGACGTTGAGCATGCTGGCCGTGCTCGCCGACACCCATGCCCGGCCTGGCACGCGCATCTATGACCTGGGCTGTTCGCTGGGCGCGGGACTGATCGCGATGGCACCAGCCGCCAAACGGCACGGCACCCAACTGATCGGGATCGACAACTCGCCGGCGATGCTGCAACGCTGCCGCGCGATGCTGGCCGAAGCGGGGATTGCGGCGCAGCTTGCCTGTGCGGATATCCGCGACATCCACATGCAACGGGCAAGCATGGTGGTCATGAATTTCACCTTGCAATTCATCCCCCCCGGCGAACGCGATGCCCTGCTGCGCAACATCCGATGCGGACTTGAGCCGGGCGGCATACTCGTGCTTTCGGAAAAGATCGAATTTCCGGACCCCACGGAAGCAGCGTTTCAGGTGGAGATGCACCATGCGTTCAAACGCATGCAGGGATATTCCGAGCTGGAAATCAGTCGCAAGCGCGCCGCGCTGGAGCATGTACTGGTCCCCGAAACGCGCGCGACGCATCTTGACCGTCTGCGGGCAGCCGGCTTCGCGCGCGCGCATGTCTGGTTCCAGTGTTTCAATTTCATGTCCTTGGTGGCGGTGGCCGATGGATGAGTTTCTCGCCGGAGAGGAAACGCGCTTGCGCGCAACGCTTGCCAGCCGGCATGCAAACACATGCGCGGATGCACTGATTTCCCTGATGCGCGAGGGTTGGCAACGAGTATACGCGCATGGCGACTGGCCACGCTGGCGCGAAGCGCTTGACCACCTGCCCGCCCAAGCCGTGACGGCTCCGTCCCTGGATGCGGACTGTGTGACAGTCGGGCCGGCGTGCGACCACGAAGAACAGCGCCGCTGGCTGATGCAACTTCATCCCTGGCGAAAAGGACCATTCCGCTTCTTTGGCACACATATCGACACCGAATGGCGCTCGGACTGGAAATGGCGGCGTCTGGCCCAACGCCTGCCCAACCTAGCGGGGCAATGCGTGCTCGATGTCGGCTGCGGCTCGGGTTATTACCTATGGCGGATGGTCGCGCGTGGCGCGACCGCGATCGGCATCGACCCGACCCCGCTCTTTGCCGCGCAATTTGCGTTGTTCAAACGCTGTCTGCCGGATCAACCCGCCTTCTTTCTTCCTGTCGGCATCGAGTCCATGCCCCGCAGCCCGTTGTTTGATACGGTGTTTTCGATGGGCATCCTCTACCATCGCCGCGCGCCGATCGAACATTTAATCGACCTGCGTTCGCTGCTGAAGCCGGGTGGCCTGCTCATTCTCGAAACCCTGATCGTAGCCGGCGGCGCGGAGCAATGCCTGGTGCCGCGCCGCCGCTACGCGAAGATGCGCAACGTCTGGTTCATCCCCTCCGTGCCCATGCTGGAAATCTGGCTCAAGCGGTGCGGCTTCCGCGACATCCAATGCATCGACATCTCCCCGACAACACCCGCCGAGCAGCGTCGTACGCCATGGATGCGCTTCGAGTCGCTGGCCGAGTTCCTCGATGCGGACGATCCGTCGCGCACGGTCGAAGGCTATCCCGCGCCGCGCCGCGCCATCCTGTTCGCGCGGAACTAGGCGATGTGGATCACGCCGCCCATCGACCTTTCCACGCTTCCCACCGAACCCGGGGTCTATCGCATGCTGGATGGCAAGCGCAAGGTGTTGTATGTCGGCAAGGCGCGCAACCTGCGCAGGCGCGTGTCCAGTTATTTTCAGTCGCCGCCCGATTCGCCCCGCATTCAGGCCATGGTGCAGCAGGTTCGCGCGATCGAAACAACAATCACGACCAGCGAAGCCGAAGCGCTGATCCTGGAACACAACCTGATCAAACAAATCAAACCGCGCTACAACGTGCTGCTCAAGGATGCGAAAAGCTATCCGTATATCCTGCTCACCGAAGAGCACTATCCCCGCCTGCGCATGTATCGCGGCAAACGCGAGCTGGCGGGCGAATACTTCGGCCCCTTTCCGCACACCGCCGCAGTGCACGAAACCTTACATCTGATGCAAAAGCTGTTTCGCATTCGCGACTGCGAAGATGCCACCTTCCGCAATCGCACACGCCCCTGCATGCAATATCAAATCGGCCGCTGCTCGGCACCATGCTGTGGCAAGGTCGGCATGCGCGACTATCAGCGGCAGGTCGAACAGGCACGCGCCTTTCTGCGCGGACGCGACCAGCAGTACCTGCGCCAATGGCAGAAAGAAATGGAGCAAGCCGCGTCCACCCTCGACTTTGAGCGTGCCGCCCAATTGCGCGACCGGATCCGCATGGTGCGCGGCATCCTGGCAAGACAGCATCATGCGGGGCTGCCCGACGATGTCGATGGGATCGTGATCGTCCGCCGGGGGGATCGTGTCGGCGCTTGCATTGGCACCCGCCGCGCCGGACGTGATCTCGGCACGCGTCTGCTCAGGGTGGCACAGGCACGTGACGCCGACGATGAAGAGGTGTTGCAGATGCTGTTTGCCGAGCGGTATCAGCATGAACCGCCTCCGTCCACCATTCTCGTTGAAAGTGGCGACGCCATGCTTCACCGTCTGTTGCGCCTGCTTCATCCCCGCGCGCGCATCCAGGTCCACGCGCCGCAACGAGGAAAAAAACTTGATTGGCTGCGGCATATTCGACGCAACGGCGAACAACAACTGCGCGGCGATAGCCGTGACACCCAGCAAGCAGATTTCAAGGCGCTGGCGTCCCTGCTGGGGCTTCCTGCCGTACCAACCCTGATCGCCGCCGTGGACAATGCCCACCTTTCCGGCAGCCATATGGTGTCCGCGATTGTCTATGCCGATGTATCCGGCCCCAACAAGGCATACTACCGCCGCTTCAAGCTGAACGCCCGGGGCGACGACTATGCCGGCATGCGCGAGGTGATACGCCGCTTCCTCGTTCACGTGCAAAAGCGCAAACTGCCCATGCCCGACCTTTTGCTGATCGATGGGGGGAAGGCTCAGCTGGAAGCGGCGATGGGCGTTGCCCGCGAGATGCACATGCCCGAACTGCGCATGGTGGGCGTTGCCAAGGGTAAACAACGCAAGGTCGGCAACGAGACCCTATGGCGCGCTTGGGATGCGCAACCGCTCCGTCCGGGCGGGCATGATCCCGCCATGATGCTGATCGCCCGGGTACGCGACGAAGCGCACCGCTTCGCCGGCGAATATCTGCGCAAACGCAAGAAGAAGCAGATGCTCAAATCGCCATTGGACGCGATAGAAGGCATCGGGCCGACACGTCGCATGGCTTTGCTGCGCCACTTTGGCGGCATCGAGGGGGTGAAACAGGCCAGCCGCGAACAACTGATGGAAGTGCCCGGCATTTCGGCCACCTTTGCGGAACGCATTTTCACCCATTTACACAATCGTTAGTTCCGCTTCATCTCCCGCTCATCGAGCAGGCATAGGATCGCGTACCATCTTCATAAGGAGTGGATGCATGAAGACGCATATCCAACAAGATATTGAGCGCTATCGCCGGGCTGTCGAGGCCAACTATGGCACACATTATCTTGAGCGGCTTGCCGTGCGGCACGTGGCCGGCGACACGGTCGCGATTCGCTTTCCCAAAGGCGGCCAGGTATTGATCCAGCATGAGCGGTTGCACGCCTTGACCGACTATTTGATGCATCGCGCCAAGGTCTCCGCCTAATCCGACGCCAACGGCCAAGCCGGGATGGCCGCATCGATGTCGGCCATCAGCCGGCGGGTTTCGTGGATCGCGACGACGATTTTCTGCCAGTGTTCGATATCGTCGAACGAAAGCGTGCGGCCCTTGCGATCCTTCAGCCATTTGGCCAGCACCTGATAGCCGCCGATGTGGAAGTTCCAGTCGGCCTCCTCCACGCCCTCGAAGCATTGCGCGCTGTTGATCCAGACACAGCCGTCTTGATACCGCACCCTCTCGACAATGTTCGTGCCCGCCTGCGGAAAGCGGGTGAGAAAGTCGTCGAGCTTCGGGCTGTGCATCAGATGCAGCCGCACGAGCTCCTCGCCCAAATCGGCAAGCCGGAAGAACAGCTCGCGGTCCGATGTGAGCGGCAGGCGCGGAAAGTCCACCTTCAGAAACTCCGCATAGCGCTGGCGGTATGCGGGCGCATGGAACACCGCGTAGGCGTAGCAGAACAGATCCTCGGGATTCCATGTGCTCTCGTTGGGTTCCGGCGCGCTGTTCCGGTGCAGACCGCGATGGGCCGCAGCGTCGAAGGCTAGCCCAAGCCTTTCGGAAACCGCCTCGACAAACCCGTCCGCCAGATTGGGCCGCTTTTCCCTGGCCGCGAGCAGGTCGCCCTGGCCTTTGGTATTGGATGGATACTGATAAAGCATGAAGCACTGGTTGGCTTCACGGGAACGATTGGAAACCACACAGTCATTGGCAGGTGAATCCGACAGAAAAACATGGCGGAATCCGACCGTACCTTGTTGCCTTGAAGCCAGCAGACACAGATTCGCTTTGCCGGCCACATGATCCATCAGCTCCCGGCGGGGATAATCCATCGCCTCGTAGCTGAAGTAGCACGGACGCACATCGAACGGACGATACAGGCAATCCAGAAACACATCCTCGGGGCGCGTGCGCGCGGCTTTCTTACGCGCTTCGGCCAGGCGCCAGTCCCGGTTGTCGCGCAAACCATATTTCGCGCGAAGCTGTTCGTCCGAAAGCGCCGGATTGCGCATGTCGCGCACCCGCGCTTCCATCTCCCCGCGCGTGAAGGCCACCGCGAAATGGTCACGATGCGTCTGAAAGCCCAGCACGTTCACCGGA
>RFFT01000083.1 GCA_003696795.1 Zetaproteobacteria bacterium
GGCATCGGCCATCAGCGCATCCGCCTGCTGCAGCAACGCAACAACGCCTTCCAATCCCTCATGCAAGTGCGCCACTTGCTCCAGCGCATGCCAAGATCGGGCAAGCATGGCCCGCGCGTTCGGTTCGCCATCGTCCAAGCACTGGATCGCTTCCGCCACCGCCTGCTGCAAGCGACCGTAGTTCCGCCCCCGTTCAACCTCGCTTTGCAACGCCTCCAACAACCCGGGTTCGGGCGACAACGCCTCCAGACGAGCGAGCTCCTCCCGCATCCAAGCCGCCTGCCGATCAAGCTCCGCGGTTTGCGTGCGCAATGTCCGCAAGCGTTGCGCCAGCTCCCGCCAACGCGCATAAGCCAAACGGGTCTCAGCGAGCAGCTCCGGGTCCAGTTGATCGTCGAGCATCCGCCGCTGAAACCCCGCCTCCAGCAATGTCTGATGTTCATGCTGACCATGCAGGTCGAGACAACAGGCACCAATATCGCGCAGCACCCTTGCGGGTACCGGCACTCCGTTGACGAACGCGCGAGAACGACCGTCGGCGGCAATCGTGCGGCGCAGAATCAGTGCGTCCTCCTCGTCAATCTCCTGCGCGCGGAGAATGGCGCGCAGGGCCTCGTTCGCGCCCTCCCACACCGCGGTCACCTCCGCCCGCGCCGCGCCATGCCGCACCCAGTCGGCGGACGCGCGCGCACCGAACACCGCTCCCAACGCATCGATCAACATCGACTTACCGGCACCCGTTTCGCCGCTGAACACGGTCATACCCGGTCCCAGTTCAAGATCCACCGCCTCCATCAAGGCGAACTGGCGAATGCGCAACGCCGTCAGCATCAGCGCCTCGTTTCGAGCTGTCCCGCCCAGTTCAGCTTGGTGCGAAGCACCTCGAAGTAGTGTCGCTCGGGAAGATAGACTAGCGAAAATGCGCGTCCCTTACGCACCGAGATACGATCACCCTGTTGCAAGCTCAGATGCTCCTGACCATCAAGGTTCAGCGCCGCCTGCCCCGGCGATGCGAGCAAATGCAACTCGATGCGATCGTTGGCGGGAATGATGATCGGTCGATTGGACAGGGTGTGCGGGCAAACCGGCACAACGCTGATCGCCTCCACTTCCGGATGAACGATCGCGCCCCCCGCAGAAAGCGCATAGGCCGTGGATCCGGCGGGTGTGGCCAGAATCAGCCCGTCAGCGCGCAAGCGAAAGACAAACTGGTCGCGCACAAACATCTCAAACTCGATCATCCGCGGCAACGCACCGCGCTCGATCACCAGGTCATTGATGACGTGGCCACAGGCCTTGCGCTCGCCGCCACGCCAGGTTTCCGCACACAGTGAAAAGTGCCGTTTGGTTTTGAAACGCCCGCGCAACACCTCGCGCATCACGTCGAACATGCTGCCCACCGGCGTATCCGTCAAAAAACCCAACCGCCCCAGGTTGATGCCGAGAATCGGCACATCACTGCCGATCAAGCGCCTGGCCGCGTGCAGCAAGGTACCATCGCCGCCAAGCACCACCATCAAATCCACCTGGCCCGCGATTTCATCCATGGCGCAGCATGATGAATCCGTCGCCTGAGGCACCGACCGATCAAGCAACACGGAGCATTGTCGCGCCTGCAACCAGTCGCGCAATTCGCCCGCCAACGCCAGCACTTCCTGGTCGTCCGGCTTGCAGGAAATACCAATGCGTTGCAAGCTCAACGGCGACTCCCGATCCAACCTGCCGGCTGTTGATGGCATTGGAAGCATTGTCCACCGCGCACATGCCCGGGTGGCTGCGGACGTGCGCCGTCCGGACCATGGCACTTGAGGCAAGTCGCCCGCTTGGTCACCCGCTGATGCACGGGATCGTCAGGAACCGGCTTGGTCGTTCGTTCCTTGGTGCCCAGCACCAGCAAGAGAATGACCACCGCAATCACCGCCAGGAACATGGCATCCCTTTTGTTCGGTTTCCAGGCCACTTTTCCCTGCTCGCTCATCGCATCCCCCGTGAGCGCCAGTGTATGCCGCGCGGGCGGGCACGAAAAGTCGAAACCCGCCGGCACATCAGTAAGCGCTCGTGTCGTCCAGGTCGGTGGGTATAAAACCGTCGATCCGCTCCACCCCGCTCTCAATTCGACCATCCCGATGCAGCGTGATCCAACGATAGCCCGGCGAACGGGCATCCAGCGCGAAGGTGGACAAGTTGGGACGAAACTGAATGCAGGTCGACGGCGTCGCCATGCACCGCACCCCCTCCATCTCCAGGTCCAATTGCTGATGCACATGGCCCACCACAATGCCACGCACATTTCCATGCGTCCGCAAAAGCCGCCAGAAACGATCGGCGTTGCTCAACGCGATCGCGTCCAGCCATTGGCTGCCCACCGCAAAGGGATGATGATGCATGGCGATAAGGACATGACCGCCTCCCGCCAATTGGCGGTCCAGCCATGCCAGCTCGCCGTCGCTAAGACGCCCCTCCACATGCCCCGGCCAATGCGTATTCAAGCCAATCACGCGCCAATGCGCCAAGCGATGCACGCGCTCCCGCCGCATGCCCAGCGACGCTTCCAAGCCTGTCCGCAAATGTTGCAGATCGCAGTGATTGCCGGGCGTGACCATATACGTTAGCGGATGGGATGCTAGAAAGCCCGCCAACCATTGGTACGTCGCAAGCGCTTCGTCCTGCGCTAGATCGCCACCAAGCACCATCATCTCCGCCGCCGGAAAGCGGGACCTGGCCGCCGCGAATACACGCAGAAAACTATCGCGGGAAACCAGCCCCTTGATCCGGCCGTCAGGCTCGGCAAAAAGATGAGCGTCGGTCAAATGCAGGATAGTCGCCATTGCCCGATTGTGAACCTGCGCGCCGCGTTTTTCCATCCTCAATCCAGCATGAAGGCAACAAACTTCAGATACCGCGTCTCCGGCATCGACGGAAGCCAAGGATGATCCGCGCCGGCTCCGCCCTCGTATACGACGCGCGCGCCTCGACCCGCTTGCCTGATCCCCTGCAGGCTGGCACGCCGGAACATCTCCATGGACACCAACCCCGAACAGGACGCGGCGCAAAACATCCCTCCTTGCCGTAGCAAGCGGCAGGCATGTTGCGCCAGGCGCTGATAGCCGCGCAATCCCTGCTCCAGTTTGCGCCGATTTTTCACATAGGCGGGCGGATCGCAAATCACGACATCGAAGCGCTCCCCTTCGTCGGCCAATCGCTTCAATGTCTGCAACACATCCCCCTTGACACCTTCCCATGAGCTTTTTTCGGGCAACTGCGCAATGTTCCGCTGCGCCCACGCCAACGCCGATGCCGAGGCATCCACACTGACCACCGCGCTGGCACCGGCACGCAACAAGGGGGCCGCAAAGGCGCCAACATAGGCGAACAGATCGAGAACGCGCCGCTGCTTGCCGTGTTTGGCCACCCATTCCCGGTTCGGTCGCTGATCATAGAAGAAACCCGTCTTCTGCCCATGCAACGCATCGCATTGGAAACGCAAACCGCCCTCCATCGCCGTGACCACGCCGTCGCCCATGCCCTGCAGCCGCTCGGCACCGCACTCCAATCCCTCATGCACGCGCGAAGCGGCGCGATTGTTCAAATAGATATTGTCCACTGCGACAAGCTCGTTGACCGCCTGCACAATCGCATCCAACTGCAGATCGATGCCCGCCGTATGCGATTGAATCACCACATCGTTGCCAAAACGGTCAATGACCAACCCCGGCAACTTGTCGCCCTCGCCATGCACCCAGCGATAGTAAGGTGCATCGAACAGCCAATTGCGCATTTCCAGCGCGACTTTTAGACGATCGCGCCACCAGCTTGGCTTCAATGCGTGCAGCGCCTTGCGCGAAAGCATGCGCGCGACAATCTTGCTGTTCGGATTGGCATATGCCGTGCCCAACACATGCCCGCGCGCATCCCGCACATGCACCAGGCCACCAGGACACGCAACATCCAGCGAGGCGACCTCATCTCGATAAATCCATAAATGTCCGGCCTTGAGTCGTCGCTCCTCATGCGCCGCCAATGTCAACATACCCGTCATCGCGTCGTCCTTTCCCGCCACTTTTGAGCACGAAGCCTGCCCGCCCTTGTTCACGCTGTCATGGTCGAAAGCGGAATCCGATGGCAATATGGCAGCATGCTGATCGACACCCATTGCCATCTGGCAGATACACGTCTTTCAGACACAGTGGATACGCTGCTCGCAAACGCACGCGCGGCCGGTGTATGCCGCTGGATCGTGCCCACCGCGCGCTGCGAGGAATGGCCGCGTCTGTCCCTCCTAGCGAACACCCATGCTGGCATCCAGCCAGCCTATGGGATCCACCCCTGGTATTGCGCTCAGCCCACCCCCGACCAACGGACATGGCTGAAGCACCTATCGACAGCCGTCGCGGTGGGGGAATGCGGACTCGATCTTGGCGCGCAAGGCCCGCCACTCACGCGTCAACTTGAGGTATTTCGTCATCAACTTGCGCTTGCGCGTCAACTCGACCTTCCCGTCATCATCCATGCGCACAAGGCGCTGGATCTCGTTTTGAAGGAACTGCGCAAGATCCCCGTACAGGGCGTAATCCATGCCTTTGCCGGCAGCAGCCAACAGGCCGAGCAATGCCTCAAACTCGGCCTGAAACTGGGCATCGGCATGCGCATTCGCCAACGCCGCGCCCTCCGTTGGCGGGAAACCGTCCGCGCATTGCCGCTGCACGCGCTGTTGCTGGAAACGGACGCACCGGACGGCCTGCCCCATGCCCAAAACGAACCGGCCCGGCTACTTGATGTGGCTCGTGAACTCGCCATGCTTCGGCACATGGATACATCGGCCCTGATCGATGCCTGCAATCACAATGCAAGGCAATTGTTTCGCCTATGAGTCACGCCCACGAACGCACAGCCATTCTGCTTGGAGAGGAGGGATTGGCCTATCTCCGTGCGCGCCACGTCATGATCGTGGGTATCGGCGGCGTCGGCGGCGCGGCGGCCGAAGCCATGGCGCGTGCCGGCATTGGCCGTATCACGCTGGTCGATCACGACCGGGTCAGCATCTCAAATATGAATCGCCAGTTGGTCTGCTTGCACAGCACGCTGGGCCACCCCAAGGTCGAAGCCATGGGTGCGCGATTGCGGGACATCAATCCCGAGCTTGCGCTACTAGCGCGACAACAATTCCTGAACCGGGAGCACATTGATGAACTGTTGCGCGCGGAACCCATCGATTATGTCCTCGATTGCATCGATTCGGTGTCCTGCAAGGCCGAGCTGGTTGCCGGCTGCCAACGCCTCGGCATTCCCGTCGCGTCCAGCATGGGCGCCGGCGGACGACTGGATGTCACCCGTGCGCGCATTGCCACCCTCGCCGAAACCCATCACTGCGGACTGGCCGCCAACCTGCGGCGACGACTGCGCAAGCTTGGCGCGTCGCTGGATTACCCGGTTGTCTTCTCCGACGAACCGCCGATCAAGCCCCTACCGCAACAACCGATCGCCGACGCGCCGGACGCCCTGCCGCGCGCGGTCAATGGCACCATCTCCTATCTACCCAATCTATTCGGCTTCATGCTTGCCGGCCATGTGCTGCATCGCATGCTGCAAAGCGCAGCGCTGATCAGGCGTTGACCATGCGCCGCGAGGACGGCGTATCCTGCCTGAACGCACGCAGTCCCAAGCGCGCAAACATCGCCTGATCCTGCTCCGCAGCCTGGTTGTCCGTCGTCAGCAATTTCTCGCCATAGAAAATCGAGTTTGCACCCGCTAGAAAACACAACGCCTGCAACTCCTCGCTCATCTGCTCTCTGCCGGCGGACAGCCGCACGCGCGACGCCGGCATCGTGATGCGCGCGACAGCGATGGTGCGCACGAATTCAAAAGGATCGAGATCCTCGACATCGTCAAGCGGGGTACCTGGCACCTTGACCAACATGTTGATCGGAACCGACTCCGGATGTGGCTGCATACGTGCAAGCTGCGCGATCAAGCCGGCGCGATGCCGGCGGCTTTCCCCCATGCCGACAATACCGCCGCAACATATGCTCATGCCCGCCGCGCGCACATGGCGCAAGGTATCCAAGCGGTCCTGATAGCTGCGCGTGCTGATGATCTCGCGATAGAATTCAGGATCACTGTCGAGGTTGTGGTTGTAATAATCCAACCCCGCCTCCTTGAGCCTTCTTGCCTGCTCGGCATCCAGCATGCCGAGGGTGGCGCATGCCTCCATGCCCATATCCTTGATCGCGCGAATCATGTCCAGCACGATCTCAAAGGCGCGCCCCTTCGGTTCGCGCCAGGCCGCCCCGATGCAAAAACGTGTTGCGCCATTCTCCTTCGCACGCCGCGCCGCCGCGAGCACCTCCTCCTTGCGCATCAACAGCGCGCGTTCAACCGGCGTCGAATAATGCGCGGACTGCGGACAATACTTGCAATCCTCCGGACACCCGCCTGTCTTGATCGACAGCAACGTGGACAACTGCACCTCATTGGCATCGAAATGCGCGCGATGGCATTGCTGGGCGCGAAAGATCAAATCGTTGAACGGCAAGGCGAACAAGGCCTCAATTTCATCCACACTCCAGTCATACCGCATCGGACACCTCCGTCAACCAAGCCGTGCGCAAGGGTAAACGGATGTGTTGCAGGGAGCAAAGCAAATCAGCGTTCCGCTTTCTCTTTTCCCTGATATTGCAATTTGGCGAGGTGCTTGCGGATTGGGAGAATGTAATGGGTACTCATCGACAACGCATCGACGCCAAGATCCAGGAAGAATTGCGTCCAATTGTCATCCGCGGCCAACTCGCCGCACACGCTCAATGCGATGCCATGCCGTTTGGCGCTATCGGCCGTTAAAGTGATCATGCGCTCGATGGCGGGGTGCCGTGCATCGTACAGCGATTCACCCTCCTCGTCGCCGCGGTCCATGGCCAGGGCATATTGGATCAAATCATTGGTGCCGATGGAAAAGAAATCGCTGACCTTGGCCAGCTCATCGGCAATGATCACCGCGGCGGGCACCTCAATCATGGCCCCGATACGCACGTTCTCGCGCAATCCCTCGCGGCGGCAAATCTTCTCGCAAAGCGCGCGCACCCACAGCATCTCCTCCGGAGCGGCGACCATGGGTACCAGAATCTGAATCGGCGCCTCCTGGGCAGCGAGCAAAATACCCAGCAATTGTTGCTCGATCACCGCCGGCCAACGCCTTAGCAGGCGGATGCCACGCAACCCCAGCGCGGGATTGGTGCCCAGGTAGTCCCTACGGGCGATCTCTCGAAACAATGCCGGCTTGTCGCCACCAATGTCCAGCAGGCGCACCGTCACAGGGCCATCACCGACCGCCTGCACCAAGCGCGAATAGGCCGCCGCCTGTTGCCGGGCATCCGGCAAACCGCTGGCGCTCATGAACATATATTCGCTGCGGAACAAACCAATCCCTTCCGCGCCAACTTTGGTCAGCAGGGCGACCTCGTCCACGAATTCAAGGTTGGCCAACAAGGCCATCGCGCGTCCATCCGCACTGAGCGAAGGCCGCGTGGCATAGGCGCACAAATCCCGCTCCACCACGGCCAACGCATGACGGAACAAGGCGTATTGCTCCAATTCGCGTGCGCTGGGGTTGATCGTCCAAGTGCCCAGCTCCGCATCGAGAATGATCTGGTCGCCGTCCTTGGCCTGGCCGAGGATGCCATTCGCACCAACCAACATCGGCAAACCGATCCCCCGCGCGACGATGATGTTGTGCGCATTCATGCCACCTTGCTCAGCGATCAGGCCGGCTGCCCCCAAACGCCAAAATTTGACCACATCCACCGGACTGAAATCGTCGGCAATCAAAATATGTTCGGCAAAGCCGGCCTGACCACCTGTATCCTCGGTCGAACCCTGCAAATGACGAATGATGCGGCTGCCGACCTGCTCAATATCTTCGCCCCGTTCGCGCAGATATGGATCTTCAATGGCCGCGAACACAGCCTTGATCCGGTCCACCTGTTGCCGCAAAGCCCACTCGGCATTGATCAGGTCCCGCCGTATCGACTCCATCGTGCTTTCCAGCAGTTCGGGATCATTGAGAATCATCCGATGCGCTTCAAGAATGAGCAGAGGATCGAGAACCTCGAGCTTCTCCAACTGCGCGCATTCCTCGTTGATCTCATTCAGCGAGCGCTTCACACCGTCCCTAAAGCGCGCAACCTCATCCTCGGCTTGGTGCGGTGCGATCTTGAGCTCGGGAATCGGAACACGGCCATGCGCAAGCTGCTGAACCCTACCGATCGCAATACCCGCGCTCTTGGCCACCGCGCGCATGGGCTGCCGCGCGGCGTTCATTCCGCCTCCCCGAAACGGGCCTGGATCAGCTCCGTCAATGCCTTGATCGCCTGCTCAGCATCTTCGCCCTCGGCCCGGATGCGCAACTCGCTGCCCTTGGGTGCGGCCAACATCATGATACCCATGATGCTTTTGGCATTGACCTCCACCCCATCCTTGCACAACGCAATCTCGCTCTGGAACCGATTAGCCAGGGTGGCAAGCTTGGCGGAAGCGCGCGCATGCAGCCCGAGTTTGTTCACAATGCGCACGCAACACTCAGCCATGCTCCGATTCCTCCGCACGCACATGGCGAATATATTGGCGTCCCGCATCGGTCACGCTGTCGGCCAGTTCGCTCAGCGAGAGTCCCTGCCCGCGCAGCGCCAGTGCCTTGATCAGCAAGGGAAGGTTGAACCCGGACACCACTTCCGCGCGCCCTCTGCGCGCCGCTTCGCCAATGGCCAGGTTGCAGGGGGTGCCACCGAACATATCACTCAGGACCAACACCCCATCACCCGTGTCGCAGCGTTCCAGCGCCGAACGCAACGCCTCGGCCATGCGCGCGGGATCCTGCTTCTGACCAGCATTAACCGTCGCCACCAGGGGCTGCGACCCGAGCACATGTTCCATCGCGCGTACGGTTTCCTGCGCAATATGGGCATGGCCGACAAGAACGATACCAATCATGACTGTCCCACCTTTTCCAATTCCCGATGATACACCATCGGTTTGACTCCATGTGCGCGCAGCCAGGCCGCGGCCCGCTCCGCCAGATACACCGAGCGGTGACGCCCGCCCGTACAGCCGAAGGCAAGGGTGAAATAGCGCTTGCGCTCCTTCTGCATGCGTGGCCAGGCAAAGGCCAGCCACTGGTTGAGCAATCGTTCCGCCTTGCCCATATCCGGCTGCGCATGGAAATAGTCGATCACCGGCTGATCCTTACCGGTCAGAGCGGCAAGTTCAGGCTCCCAGTGCGGATTGGGTAGAAACCGAACATCGACAACCATATCCGCATCCATCGGGATACCACGGCGATAACTGAATGAAGCCACGGTAATAAACAGCGCCTGTCCCGACTGCCGCTTCATATCCCAGAATGCATCCACCCGCTCGGCAAGCTCATAGGGGGACAGGTTGGAAGTATCGAGCACCAGATCCGCCATATCGCGAATCGCGCGCATGGCGGCGCGTTCGCGCGCGATGGACTCGGGCAAGCTCGCGTCACGCGCAAAGGGATGGCGTCGCTTGACGGCGGAATAGCGTCGCTGCAGCGCTTCATCGCTGGCTTCCAGAAACAGCAGCGACCACTGCCCCCGCGCGGCGAGAATACGCGCATAGGCATCGCGCAGCGATTGCGGATCACGGCAGCTGCGCGCATCCAAGCAAAGCGCGGCGGGCTGTCCCCGTCCCTCCATGTGGGACACCCAACTGGCCACCATGTCCAACGGTAGATTATCGGTGCAGAAGAAACCCTGATCTTCCAGCGCATGCAGCGCGGTGCTCTTGCCCGCGCCAGACAGGCCGCTGATCAGCAAAAGCGCGCTCATGCATCCCCCTTGCGCCCACCGTCTCGAATGCGGCGGTCCAGCGCATCCATGAACTGTTTGTTGCTGTCGATACCGCGCAATTTCATCAACTGATTGCGCGTCGCAACCTCAACCAGAATCGCCAACGAACGGCCAGGCCGGATCGGCAAATGCACCTTGGGCATCGGCACGCCCAGAATTTCATAGTGTTCATCGCCGAGCGGCAAGCGCTCAAAAGTCTTGGCCCGCTCCCAGGACACAAGTTCAATCACCAAGCGCAGGCGTTTGGCATCGGTGATCGCGGCCGCGCCAAACATGTCGCGGATATTCAACACGCCCAGACCGCGAATTTCCATATGATAACGCAAGGATTCCGGGCTATGGCCCACGATGACATCCGGCCCCTGGCGCACGAGCTCCACCATATCATCGGCCACCAGGCGATGTCCGCGCGAAATCAGCTCCAGCCCGATCTCGCTCTTGC
The DNA here is from genome assembly GCA_003696795.1 of Zetaproteobacteria bacterium. Taxonomy (GTDB): domain Bacteria; phylum Pseudomonadota; class Zetaproteobacteria; order Mariprofundales; family Mariprofundaceae; genus J005. The sequence goes on from RFFT01000083.1 coordinate 10,306, forward strand.
CGATCCCGCTTTTGCCGATCAACAGCACGCCGAGCCCGAAAACATCCATGTACACGCCATGTTGGTAGCAGGCGGGCGCAAGCTTGCGGGAAAGAAAAACCATCATCTGCGACATGAACTCATGCGCATGCAATGACGTGACCAGCAACGGCGTATGCGTGCGCTCCGCGATCTCAATGACGATCGGCGGTGGAGCCAGATTGCGTGTGACGACCACGCCGGCCAATTGCTTGGCAAACATGGCGGACAACACGCGCCGCTGCTCCTCGGGAGGGCGGGTCGAAAGATAACCCAACTCGCTTTGACCGATGACCTGCAAGCGGCAGTCATCCAGATCGTCGAGAAAGCCGGCAAACGCGAGAGAGGGCGTATTGATCCGGGGGTGCTCAATCACCCGATCCAACCCTCCGGCGCCGGCGATCAGGCGCAGATCCATGGCCTTGCCTTGCTGCTTGAGCAGGCTGCGTATCGAAACGCCAGCCGACTCCGTCATGCGGCGGCGGTCATCTCCGGAAACAAAGCAGCGATTTCGGCCGCGCTTTCGGCCTCCATGATACTTTTGCGAAAGGCGGGCTTTTGCAGCAACCTGGCCAAATGCGCGAGCAACTCCAGATGACGTCGGTTATCATCGTCCGGCACCAACAAAAGCACCACAATATGCACCGGCTCGCCGTCAATCGCCTCGAAGTCCACCCCGGCAGGGTGCCGGGCAAGGGCGACAATCGGATGGATCAAATCCGGGATCCGGCCATGGGGAATGGCCACCCCATGGCCGATGCCGGTACTGCCAAGCTGCTCCCTGGCCATCACCACCTCGATGACCTGATCGGGATCCACCGAGGTAATGGTCTGGGCCAGGTCCGTGATCAACGCCTTCTTGCTCTGCGCACCCGAATTCAGGATGACATGCTCTTCAGTCAGCAATGGCATGGCTCGTCCTCACATCAAGGTTTTCAGGAGGCTTCCGGCTCGATGCAGCTGAACGTCCCATCCGCCTTGCGATACAATACACTCAAGTTTTCCGTCTCCTGATTCGTGAACACCAGTTCGTCCTCGCCGGAAAGCTCAAGTTGCATGATCGCCTCGTCCAGGCTCATCGGTTTGGCGGAAACCGTGGTATGCGCAATGGTTGCCGGCTGCGCGTCCGCATGCAGCTCCTCCTGTTCGTCGGCAAACGTCAGTGTGCGTTTGGAAACCTTGATGCCGCCGTTGTTTCGCGCCTGCTGATTGGAATGATGCTTGCGCAGCTTCTGCCGATAACGCTTGAGCTGGCGGTTGAGCTTGTCCACCACACCATCGATCGAGGCGTACATGTCTTCGGTTTCATGACGCGCATGAATGGTCACACCATTGGCCTGAATCGTGACCTCGCACCGCTGACGAAACTTCTCGACCGACAGCACGACATGAACATCCAGCACATGATCAAACGAATGCTTCAGATGCTGCAGTTTGTCCTGCACATAGCTCTTGAGCGGCTCGGTCAGTTCGACATGACGCCCGGTGATGGATACTTGCATGGTTACCTCCGCATGTGTTTTTGGCGACTTACCGCGGGTCGCCGCCGCCGGCTGCTGGAAGGCAGCCCAAGTTGTTCGCGGTATTTGGCGACAGTGCGTCGCGCCACCTCGATGCCTTCCCGGCATAGGATTTCCGCAATTCGTTGATCTGAAATCGGTCGCGTCTTGTCCTCCGCCTCAATCAACGCCCTGATACGCTGGCGAACCCTGGATGTGGAAATCGTGCCACCAACCTGGGTGCGCAGTCCAGCGGAAAAAAACGCTTTGAGTGGCAGTGTACCGATGGGCGTATCCGCGTACTTGCCCTGCACCGCGCGGGACACCGTCGATTCATGCACCCCCAACTCCTCGGCGACATCGCGCAAGGTCAACGGCCTGACCGCCGGCAGTCCGGCCGTCAACATATCGGCCTGCCGCCTGACCAGGCATTGCCCCACGCGCAACAGGGTTTCCTCACGCTGGCGCAGTGCCTGCACCAAACCATACGCTTGTTGTCGCGCCTGTTGCATGAACGAGCGATCCGCATCCGGCCAGCGCACATGACGCCAACGCCGGGAAACGCGCACGCGCGCGGGCGAAACAAGTTCGACCGAAAAGCCATCGCCGTCACGCCGTACGCGCAACTCCGGCGTGATGTAGAGGGCGATCTGCGCTCCGCCGAGATGTCCGGGAAACGGGTCCAGTCTGCGCAACCTGGCCAGCGCCGCATCCAGCTGCGCAGCGGGAACCCGCAGCGACTCAAGCAAGCGCTCCCGATCGCCAAGCCATTGCTGATGCTCCAGCAGAAGCATGCGCGCCAGCCGGTCCTCCGGTTGTGTCGGATCCAACTGCAACAGCAAACATTCGAGCGTGTCGCGCGCCGCGATGCCGGCCGGCTCCAAGGCTTGCACACGCTCGACCAGCACCCGCTCCACCGTTTCCGGCGCCACGCCAAACGTATCGGCAAAAGACGCAATATCCACCCGAAACAAACCATCGTCATCCAACGAATCGACGATAGCCATGGCCAGCTGACGCTCATGCTGCGGCATCGGCTGTCGCGCCAGCTGACCATGCAACCACTCGGACAGGCTCGGTGTGTCGCGCAATTGCGCTTCAGGACCGACCGCGTCATCGGGGGGAGGCTCCAGCCACCAAGACTCCTCAACTGCTTCGCGCAGCGTTACCTCGACACCATCCTCGCGCTCCTCCTCACCGACCCGCTCCAACAGCGGATTCTCCTCCAGACTTTGCGCGAGAAACGACTCCAGCTCCACCGCATTCATGGCCAGCACGTTCAAACTCGTACTCAACTGAGGCGTCAAGGTCAGCCGTGTGGCAACACGAGTGGTGAGCGACGCCTTCATGCATCGCCACCCATGATTGCCATCCTGTGCAAGGAAAAAGAGAGAAGAACCGCCCGACGCCTACAAACCTGGAGCATGATACTAAGCTTATAGCCCTCCACCGCCCCCATTTCAAGCCGCGCCTTGGCTCAGCCCTCCTGCTCCTGCTTGGCCAGATAAGGCTTAAGCAATGCCTCCAACTCGCCGCTCTCGTACATTTCGGACACGATGTCGCATCCACCGATGAACTCGCCACCGACATACAGTTGTGGAATCGTCGGCCAGTCGCTGTAGTCCTTGATCCCCTGCCTTACGGCGGGATCCAACAGGACATTCACCGCCGCATAGCGCAAACCGAAGCTATCCAGTATCGCGGCGACTCGCTGGGAGAAGCCGCATTGCGGAAACTCCGGCGTACCTTTCATGAACAGAATCACATCATGTGACTTCACAGCCTCGTCAATCTGCTGCAGGATATCCTTATCCGACATATCGCACTCCTTTCATCGGGGACTGGTTTTCAGTTTCAGGGCGTGGATGGCCTCGCGCATGTGCTCGCCCAGCGCGGCATAAACCATGCGATGCTGCGCAATACGGCTCTTGCCCGCGAACGCCGATGACCGCACTTCCATCTCGAAATGATCATCGCCGGAAAACAGACGCACGATCACCTCGGCATCGGGAATAGCCGCCTTGACCAAACGCTTGAGTTCTTCCTCGTTCAATTGCGTCACTCGATCACCCTTTTCGCTGAAACTGGTGGGCCCACCAGGACTCGAACCTGGAACCAACCGGTTATGAGCCGGCAGCGCTAACCAATTGCGCCATGGGCCCAACGATCTTCCATCCGATATGGCGGCAAGCTAGCCGCGATGCGGCATAAAACAAGCGGACCGTGCCTTCAGGCGGTTTGCGGGTTAGCATCCGGGCATGACGTTTCAAGAACTTCAACTTGCGCCCGAATTACAGCGCGCCATCGACCGCCTCGGCTTCACGGAGCTGACCCCGGTGCAACAGGTCGCGCTACCCGAGACGCTGGCCGGCAAGGACATCGCGGGCCAGGGCCGTACCGGCACGGGCAAAACCGCCACCTTCCTGATTACCGCCATCCAGCGGCTGCTCACCCAGCCACCCAAGCCCGGTCGCAAGCCGCACCACCCGCGCGTGCTGATCATTGCCCCAACTCGCGAACTTGTCGTGCAGATCGCCCAGGACGCGGAGCAACTCACCCGCTTCTGCGACCTGCGCCTGCACGCCGTGTTCGGCGGCGTTGATTATGATAAACAGCTCAAAGGCTTCCAGCGCGGCGTGGACATCCTGATCGGCACGCCCGGACGCCTGATCGACTATTTCAAGAAGCGCTGCTATTCGCTGAGACTGACCGAGATGCTCATCATCGACGAGGCGGATCGCATGTTCGATCTCGGCTTTATCAAGGACTTGCGCTTTCTGTTGCGCCGCCTGCCGCGCTACGATCAACGTCAATCTTTGATGTTCTCGGCGACGCTCTCGCACCGCGTGCTCGAGCTGGCGTATGAACACATGAACAACCCGGTCAAGTTGCGGGCCGAGGAAGGCGACCTGACCGCAACCGGCGTGAGCGAAGAAATGTTTCACACGGCGATGGATGAAAAGCTGCCCTTGCTCATCCACCTGTTGCGAAGCGAGGACGTGCAACGGGGAATGATTTTCGTCAATGAAAAGCGTACCGGCGAACAAGTTGCGAAAACACTGGCGCGCTATGGCTTTGCGGTGGGCATTCTGTCCGGCGACGTGCGCCAGAAAAAGCGCATGCGCATTCTCAAGGACTTCGCGGAAGGGCGCCTGCATTTGCTGGTCGCCACCGATGTGGCGAGCCGTGGCCTGCATATCGACGACGTGACCCATGTGTACAACTACGACCTACCGGAAGACGCGGAAAACTACGTCCACCGCATCGGGCGAACCGCACGTGCCGGCGCCACAGGCCGCGCCATCTCCTTTTGCTGCGAACGCTTTTGTTTCGGCCTGCCCGATATTGAATCCTATATCGGCCATGCCATTCCGGTGCGCGCCATCGAACCCGAATGGCTGAACATCGGAGCGCCAACACAGCCGGATGCACTGCCCGAAGGCATGAAAAAAGGCGACGGGGCGCGCGCCAAGTCGGAGACCAAATCGCGCCGACCACGGCGCCGGCGAAAAAGATCCGCCTAAAAGACGCACCGCGCCGGCCACAACGCGAGTATCGCCGGCTGCTGCCGCAACAAGGTCTGCACAACCCGCAGCGCGTTCGCAATATCGTCCCGTGCGATCCATGTCGAATCCACACCGAGCGAGGTTGCGAGGCCGCCAAGCAGAACCGCGACCAACCGTTCCCGCCACCCCTGGCGCGGCATGATCCACTCGGACGAAAACGCGTGCACCTTTGCACGCCGGGCCGCGGCGGCCACCGCCGCCCGCAAACCGCCCACATGATCGATCAGATGTCGCGCCAGTGCATCCTCGCTCACCCAAACCCGACCCTCGGCAGCTTTGGCGATGGCTGCGCGCGGCTGCCCACGCCCCTCGGCCACAACATCGAGAAAGCGATCATACACGTGCTGGAGCCGCACCTCGATACTGGCCCGCATTTCCGGCGGCAAGGGGCGGCTGCTCAACATGGCGGCACTCATGCGCGCGGTGCCAACACCATCATGATGCACATGCCATTGTTCCAGCAGGCGTGGAATGCGCACGAGCACGCCGAACACTCCGATGGAACCGGTCAGCGTGGCCGGTTCCGCCCAGATTTCATCCGCCGCCGAAGCCATCCAGTACCCCCCCGAAGCGGCGACCGCGGCCATGGACACCACCACCGGTTTCTTGCGCTTAGCCGCCAACACCGCCTGCCGGATGTGCTCCGAGGCCAACGCATCGCCTCCCGGTGAATTCAAGCGGATGACCAGGGCCGCATAGCGATCGTCGTTTGCCGCCTGACGAATACGGCGGCTTAACGTGGCCGCGCCAATCGTCCCCGCCGGCTGTTCGCCCGGAAGAATCGCGCCATCCGCCAAAATAATTCCGATACGCGCAGCACCCGCCGGGGGTTGATCCTCATGCATCATGCCTCGGTAGCGGTCCTGGTCGATAAACGGTGGCAGACTGTCAACCTGCGTGCCCATCAGGGTGGCCAGCGCAGCCCGCGCCTCGGCCTGTCCGCCGACCACATCGACAAAACCCGCCCTCTGCAACCAGTGCGCCATGTCTCCCTGAGCTTGACGCATGGCCGGCAGGGGATGATCCGCCAATTGCTGGATCGGATCGCCCGTCAGCTTGCGTTGCTCGTAAATCGCCCGCTTGTATTGCCGCCAAAGCCGAGACAACCAACGCGCATTGGCCCGCCGCGCATCGTCGGACATCGCATCCCGCGTCAGCGGTTCCACCGCCGATTTGAAGCGACCGACATGCACTTCCTCAACATCGATCCGCCAACGGGCGAGCGCCTCGCGAAAATAATGGCGGTACACGCCAAACCCCTTGAAATCGATCGAACCCAAGGGACGCAACACGATCCGATCAGCGGCGGAGGCCAGAAAGTATTGCCCCTGATCCATGTGTCCCGCCAACGCAACCACCGGCTTGCCGCTGTTCCTGAAGCGAAGCACCGCCCTGCGCAGCACATCCAACTCGGCCATCGGTGACGGCGCCAGATCGTCCAGCTCCAGCAAAAGCCCCGTGATGCGCGCATCCTTGCCTGCCTGTGCAAGCAGGCGCACCGCCTGATGCACCGGCACCTGATCGGATGGCGGCACCGGACGCAACCAGCTCGCCGCATTTGGCACCTCGATGCCCTCGACTAGGGCCCCGACGGGATGTAAACGCAGAATCCCCGCATCCGGAGCAACAAGGCCCTCTCGCCCAAGCACGCTCACCAGCAGCCAGCCAAGCACACCCAGGAACGCCAGGTTGAGCACCATGCGCCGCACCAGATCGATAGCCGCAAACCATGTCCGCATCCACCTCATCAGCAATCACCTCCGCTCGCCACCATTCAACGGACATAATGGATACTTGGCAAGCGCGCCGCGCGCTTTATAGTGCCCGGCATGAACACGCACATCGACCTGCTTCAAGCTGCGGTCCTGGCCCTGGTGCAAGGACTCACCGAGTTTCTACCCATCTCATCTTCCGCGCATCTGGCGCTGATTCCGTTGCTTTCCCCCTGGCCGGATCAGGGCCTTGCCTTCGACTGCGTCGTGCATCTGGGTTCGCTCACCGCGGTGCTGCTGTACTTCCGTCACGATGTGCGACTGATGTCCAATGGCTTCTTGCGCACGCTCAGCGAGCGCCAATGGGAGAACAACCCGGATGGAAGAATGGCCTGGTTTGTGCTTCTGGCCACCATCCCCGTCGGAGTGGTGGGCCTGGCCTTCAAAGATTTCATCGAGCACGACCTTCGCAGCGTGCTGGTCATCGGCTGCGCCTCGATGGGCTTTGGCCTGCTCTTGTGGTGGGCGGACCGCTACAGCGAGCATCGGCGCAATGATCGCGACTGGTCCTTGCGCCATGCGCTGTATGTCGGTCTGGCGCAGGCGCTGGCCCTGATCCCCGGCACCTCGCGCTCTGGCGCAACGATGACGATGGCGCTGATGCTGGGCTACAGCCGCGAGGCCGCCGCCCGGTTTTCATTCCTGTTGTCCATTCCAGTCATCGTCTTGGCTGGCGGCCTGAAGATCAAGGACTGGATCGAATCGCCCGATCAGGCCGCGGGCCTCGGGCCGCTCTTGCTGGGCTATGTCCTTTCCGCCGTCTCTGCCTGGCTGTGCATTCATTTCTTCCTGAAATTCATCGAGCGCATGGGCATGGCACCGTTCGTGCTGTATCGCATGATCCTCGGCGCCGTACTGATCTGGCTGGCGTTCTGACATGCTCACCTGGCCCGGCTTCGACCCCGTCGCCATCCGGCTTGGCCCTCTAGCCATCCATTGGTACGGCCTGATGTATGTGCTCGGCTTCACCATCGTCTGGCATCTTGTCCGGCGGCAATTACAGGAAAGCGGGGATTGGGGCACGCGCATCACCCATGAACAATACGAGGGCCTGTTTACTTGGCTGATCCTGGGCGTGGTGCTGGGTGGCCGGCTGGCCTATGTGTTGTTCTACAACTTGCCCTACTATGCGCATCATCCGCTGGAGGTGTTCTATATCTGGCGCGGCGGCATGTCCTTCCACGGCGGCCTGCTCGGCCCGATCCTCGCCGGCTGGTGGTACTGCCGTCGGCACGGGCTGCCGTTCCTCGATCTGGCCGACCGCTTCTTTATCGTCGCGCCGATCGGCTTGGCGCTGGGGCGGCTCGGCAACTTCATCAACGGCGAGCTGTGGGGGCGGGTGACCGAGGTGCCCTGGGGCATGGTGTTCCCGCAAGCCGGCCCGGAGCCGCGGCATCCCAGCCAGCTCTATGAACTGGGGCTTGAGGGCATCGCCTTGTTTGCGCTGATGTGGACCACCCGGCGACGCGATTGGCCCACCGGCGCGCGCATCGGCGTGTTCCTGATCGGCTATGCGCTGGCGCGCATTTTCTGCGAACAGTTCCGTCAGCCCGATCCGCAACTCGGCTTCCTGTTCGCGGGCGTCACGATGGGCATGCTGCTCTCCACCGTGATGCTGCTGGCGGGCGCGTTGCTGTTGTGGCATGTTTTCCGGCGCAGGAGGGAGACTGCGCCATGAACATCGTCAGTTGGAACGTCAACTCGCTCAATGTACGGCTTGCGCATGTGCTGGATTTGCTGCGCGAACAGGCGCCGGACATCGTCGCCCTGCAGGAAACCAAGACCCCAGATGAGCGGTTTCCGCGTGACGCACTGCGCGACGCGGGCTACGAGGTCGCCTTCAGCGGCCAGAAAACCTACAATGGGGTGGCCATCCTGAGTCGCCAACCGATCCTAGACATCGAAACCCGCTTGCCCGGCATGGCGGACGATCCCCAGCGCCGCCTGCTGGCCGCCACGATCGGCGGATTGCGGGTGGTCAATGTCTATATTCCCAATGGCCAGGCCGTGGGCAGCGACAAATACGCCTACAAGATGCGCTGGCTGGCCGCGCTGGAGCCATACCTCGCCGATCAGCTCAGCCGTTATCCCGCGCTCGTATTGCTGGGCGACTTCAATATCGCGCCGGCAGATATCGATGTACACGATCCGGCCCGTTGGCGGGGGAAAATCATGTGCAGCGACGAGGAAAGGGCCTGGTTCCAGCGACTGCTTGCCCTCGGCCTTAAGGACGCGCCACGCACCCGCCATCCCGACAAGCCGATGTTCAGCTGGTGGGACTATCGCCTCAACGCCTATCGTCGAGGCTGGGGGTTGCGTATCGACCATATCCTGACCAGCGGCGACCTCATCGTGCGCGATGCGGGTGTGGATGTGGGCATGCGTGAGCGCGAACGCCCCAGCGACCACGCGCCGGTATGGGTGGAGCTCGCATGAGGCTGCACCGCCATCGCCTGACCGTATCTTGCCGTGGACGCGGCTGCTATCCGATCACGTCGCAGGTGCGCGATTGGCTGGCCACAACGGACGTCGAACAGGGCATGCTCAATTTGTTCGTCCAGCATACGAGTTGCTCGCTGATGATTCAGGAAAACGCCGACCCGGATGTGCTGCGGGACATGGAGCGCTTTTTGGCGCGCCTAGTGCGCGACGGCGACCCGGACTATCGGCACAGCGCCGAGGGACCGGACGACATGCCGGCGCATATCCGCATGGCGTTGACCCAGGTGTCGCTGACCATCCCGGTCGAGCATGGCCGAATGGCCCTGGGCACCTGGCAGGGCATCTATCTGTACGAGCATCGCCTGGAGCCGATGCGCCGGCGTGTGCTGCTGCAGGTCATGGGGGTATAGATGCGATAAAGGCCACATGTGGCCGAAACGGGAGGGATCACAAGCTTGTGAATATCGCGACCGGTGAACGCATGGGGAACAATCGCTCGCCATGAAACGCGTGTTGCTTGCGGTCGGAGGGCTGTCGCCCCAAATCATCACGGAGACGCTGTATGCGCTGGCCGTGCGGCGCCGGCCCGCCTTTATCCCCGACGAAATTCACCTGGCAACAACCGGCGCGGGCGCCGACTGCGCCCGACTGCAGCTTCTCTCCGATCCCCCCGGCTGGTTCCACCGCCTGCGCCACGATTACGACTTGCCCGACATCCGTTTCGACGAAGAACACATCCATATTCTACGCTCAGCCGACGGAAGCGCGCTCGCCGACATTCGCACCCCGGAAGACAACGAGGCGGCAGCCGACGGAATCATCGACCTGGTTCGCCGTCTCACCTCCGACCCCGATACCGCGTTGCATGTGTCCATTGCCGGCGGTCGCAAGACCATGGGCTTTTTTGTCGGCTATGCCCTCTCCCTTTTCGGTCGAGAGCAGGATTCGTCTGTCGCATGTGCTGGTTTCGGAACCGTACGAAGGCTTGCGCGACTTTTTCTATCCCGCACCCAATGAGCGAATCATCTATACCCGTGGCGACTTGCCGGTGGATGCGTCCAAGGCCCGGGTATGGCTCGCCGAAATCCCGTTCGTCCGCATGCGGGAGGGCATCCCGGAAGCGCTGCGCATGGGCAAGGCCAGCTATTCCGAGGTGGTGCGCGCTGCCGGCCGTCGCTTTGACAAGCCCTGCCTGCGCATCGCGTTCGACCATCGCCGAATTCACACCCACTTAGGTAGCGTGCCGCTGCCGCCGGTGGACCTGGCCTTCTACGCCTGGCTTGCACGCCTGCGCCGCGAGGGCGACGCGGGCATTCCCTGCCCGGCCGAGGGGGAACGCAATCAACGCTATGCGCAAGGATTCCGGGCATGTCTCGACCAGCTCACCGAGCATGGTCTGCGCGGCCACGACGGCACCCGGCGCGCCATTGCCCAAGGCATGGACAAGGCATATTTCGAGCAGCGAAAAACCCGCATCAACCGGGCAATCCGCCTGGCACTGGGCACCAACGGCTCCCCCTACGAAATTCAGCGCGTCGGCAAGCCCGGTCACTTCCGCTTCGGCCTGCTGGCTCTCAAGCCAAGCGCAATCGAGGTGCCGCAATGACGCCAGTGGCCGTCTATCCATTCCGCCTGCGCTTCCGCGCCGACCAACCGGGACGTGGATTTCTCGGCTCAGCCTGGCGTGGCGCATTCGGGCATTGGCTGAA
>RFFT01000084.1 GCA_003696795.1 Zetaproteobacteria bacterium
AGGGCCAAGATGGCGGCAAAGATCCTGGCATTGGCCTCGACATAGAAATGCTCCGGCTGGAGCGACCCTTCCAGTCGCTCCAGTGCCTCCGGATCGAGCATGATGCCGCCAAGGACGGCGCGTTCGGCCTCATAGGCGTGCGGGGGCGAGTGCTCCCGCAGGCTGTCGGCCGGCGTACTCAATGGTTTTCCGACTCCACCTTGACGCTCAGGGTCGCGGTGACATCCGGGTGCAGGCGGATGCGGAACGAATGTTCGCCAACGGTCTTGATCGGTTCATCGATCAGGATGTTGCGCCGCGCGATATTGAAGCCTTGCGCATTGACCAGGTCGGCCAGTTCAGCCGTGCTGACCGAGCCGTACAGGTGTTTGCCGTCCGAAGTGGCGCGGTACAGCGACAGCTCCAGCGCGGCGAGACGCTCGGCCACGCCCTGGGCCTGCTCGAGCTCCTGCTGCTGCTTGGCCAGCAGTTGCGCTTTGCGACGTTCGAACAACTTGCGGTTGGCTTCGGTGGCCAGGGTGGCTTTGCCCTGCGGGATCAGGTAGTTGCGCCCATAGCCCGGGCGTACGGTGACTTCATCCCCCACATTGCCGAGTCCTTCAACACGTTCCAGTAGAATCAATTGCATTGTTATCCTCCATGTGCCGGATCATGGTTCCGGCGAAAATCAAACCAGATATCCAACAGTCCGACAATGACAAACGGAATGATCATTGCGGACCAAATAAACAGCACCAGATACATCAGGGAGATCAGCATCTGCATGCTGCGTTCCTTTAGCCAGCGATGTGTCACCACGATCCCTTGCGCGGCGAGCAGTCCGGCGATAAGCAATGCGGCATTGACCGCCAGATAGCGCAGGTCTCCGCCGCCGAGATTGGCCAGCAGCAGTGCCAGCAGGAACGCGTAGGCCATCGGGCGACCGAAGCGAAGCTCCAACACATCGTGCTCAGCCCCCTGATAGAAACCATAGCGGCGGGCCATGGTGCGGGCCAAGATGATATCACCCCACCAGGCGGCCCACATGCCCCACGCCAGCAAGCCGGGCAGGATTTGCGCGATCATCGTTTGCGATCGATCGAGCAGGAGCCGCGTTTCCGCATCGTCCGCGGGCAGACGCATGTTGCTGAACAAGGGCTCGAGCAATTGGCCAACATAGGCCTGCACGGAAATCTGTGCGTTGAACGCACCAGCCACCAACCCCAGTCCGATACTCACGCCCAGCAAGCAGGCGAGTGTTGTCGCGCTTTTGTTCAAGCCGTCGCTGCGCATGAACTGCATGGCACTGACGATTGTGGCCAGACCGTAAAGCACCAGGCTCCAAACCCCCGGCAGGATCGCAAAGCCCGCCATGGCCATGACGCCGAGCGAGGCCAGCAAGACGACCTGGATGGCGAAGACCATACCACCGCCGAAGGTGATCAGCGCGATCAGTGCCGGCGCCAGGATGTTCAGGGCCACCGCGGCGAGCATCGCAATCAGCCCCAGCAACGGTACTTCGCGCAACATGCCGGCCACGATCACGAAGCCGCCGAGCATGCACCACAAGAGCAGTGCGCAGGGCAATTGTCGCGAGAGCACATAGGCTATGGCCGGATGCATCGGTGCGCCGCCTTCGTGCCTCAACGGGCCGTTCCTGGCCTTGTCAGTCCTTGTGCAGCGGGGTGAATGCCAACAGCGCCAGGATGCGCGCACGCTTGATCGCCGAGGTCAGCTGACGCTGGTGAAAAGCGCAGGTGCCGGTCACCCGCGCCGGCAGGATCTTGTACCGCTCGGTGATGAACTGGCTCAGCAGTTCCGGGTCCTTGTGGTCGATCTTCAGACTCTTGTCCGCACAGAACTTACAGAATTTCCGGCGGCGCTGAAACCGACCGCCCGGGCGGCGTGCCGGACGACGTTCACGCGTTGCGGTTTCCGTCGTGGCTTCGCTGTTGCTTGCCTGTTTTGCTTCTTCACTCATGTTTCATCTCCTCATGCTCGTTCGGCTGCGCCGGCTTGGTCTCGCACGTGCGCGCCCAGATTTCAACTTGCCCCCATTGCGGCTCCTCGTTGCGTCGATAGAAGCGACGCCTGAGCATGCCCGTAATGACGACATATTGCTGTTCCGCCCGGCTAAGCTGTTCCGCCACCATGCCGCTGGCCCGGATCGGCAATGGCTGCCGTTCTTCGACACTGGCCCGTGCCGGTCCAAGTTGAGGCCGCGCGACCGATAGCTCGGCGACCACCGCCAGGCTGCCATCGGGAGTCCAGCGTTGGCGCAGGTTGCTGAGCCAGCCGGATACCCGCACCTGATTGTATTCAGGCAGCTGCCTCTCCATCGGCTTCCTGTGCCGTCTCCTCGGATGCGCTCGACTTGCGCCGCATCAAGGGGGATGGGGCGTCGGACAGTTCGTCGAGTTTCACGGTCAGGGAGCGAATGACGCGTTCCTCCAAGCTGATCGCACGCTCCAGCGCGCGCAGGGCCTCCGGCTCACCGTCGGTGACCAGCAGCACATAGTGCCCGCGTTTGCGCTTGGCGATCGAATAGGCAAGCGGACGCACACCCCAGTATTCACGCTTGACGATGCGGCCACCGGCCTTCTCGACCTTGGCAACGAACTCGTTGATGATGTTCTCGGTGTTTTCCTGCGAAATGTCAGGATTTACGATAAAGATGGTCTCGTAATACACGGCGCTCCTCTCGGTGTACCTTGGTACGCCCCGGCATGTTTGCGCGACCGGAGCAAGGTTTTGTATTCCGCTGGAATAGCGGGCGGCGCAGGCTAGGGGTTTTCTCCGCGCTTGGCAATCTCGGCAACGGCAGGCAATGCGGGCGGTTCGCTGAGCAGTTCCCGCAGGCGTTTGAGCGCACGTCGCTCGAGTTGGCGGACGCGTTCGATGGACACCCCCAATTCGTCGGCCAGCTCGCGCAATGTCGCCGGTTCATCGAGCAAGTGGCGGCGACGCACGATGAGACGATCGCGCTCGGGTAGCTGCCCCAGCGCATGCTCCAGGCGCTGGTGCTGGTGCATGTTCCAGTCGTTGTTCAGCGCCTGCTCTTCCGGGGTGGCTTCGGGCGAGGGCAGAGCGGTGATCATGGCCCGGCCCTCGCCTTGCTCTTGGTCCAGAGACACGTCGCGTTGCAAAAAGGCGTTGGCGATGGCATGAAATTCCTGATTGGAGATGCCGTATTCGTTGGCGACTTCTTCGTCCAATCGGCCTTCTATGGCGGCAATCGCATGGCGCGCCTTTTGCAGGCCTGCGAAGATGCGGCGCTGAAGTTTGTTCGTGCCCATCTTGACGATGCTCCAGGAGCGTAGGATGTAGTCGTGGATTTCGGCGCGCACCCACCAGGCGGCGTAGGTCATCAGGCGGAAGCCGCGCGCGGGATCGAAGCGCTGGATGGCTTTCATTAGGCCGATCGTCCCTTCCTGAATCAGATCCATTTCCGGCAGGCCGAAATGGCGATATTCGCGCGCGATGGCTGCCACCGCATGCAAATTGCCCAGCACCAAGCGCTGGGCGGCGGCCAGATCGCGTTGTTCAACCCAGCGACGGGTGAGTTCCTGTTCCTCCTCGCGCGTGAGGCGGGGTATGCGTCGCAGCTCACGATACCAGATGTCCAGTGGCGTGAGGCTGCCGCGTTCGTAGCGGGCAAGCTGACGATGTTTTTCGGGTATGGGTGATGTCTCGCTCATCGTAATGGGTCGTATAGGGTTTGCCGAGATGGCGCGCAAGCCCTACTCATCCGTCGCTTCCTGCTCATCTTCGTCACCGCCGACCGCATCGATGAGGGCGCCACCAACCTTGAACGGAACGGTGACGATGTCTGCGGCGACCCCAACGGCGGTGCTTGTGGCCGTGCCGGCGAGACAACCGCCAAGCGCGACGGGCAACAGCAGGCAGAGAAGTCGTATCCCTTTCATCGTGCGGCAGCCTCACACGATTGCGTGGAGAAGGCAACGATGGCGGTTTTCATCCTGATGCCCTTGGGGTACAGTCGCCATATGGAGGCTGGCATGCGTTCGAGCGAGCGGATCAGGCACGCGCTTGCGCGCCAGGGACTGCGTAATCTTGAGGACATTTTCTGGGACTTGCCTTCTCCTCGGTTGTATGAGCACGCCATTCGCAATCGCGAGGGCCATATCGCCCATCTCGGTGCTCTGGTCGTGCGTACCGGTCACTTCACGGGGCGGGCGGTGCATGACAAGTTCATCGTCGACGATCCCGCCAGTCATGACAAGGTGTGGTGGGGGCGTTTCAACCGCCCCTTTCCCGAGCCGCGGTTTGATGCCCTGTTCGCGCGCGTGTGCCGCTACCTTGAAGGGCGCCAGGTTTATGTTGAGGACTGTTTGGTCGGGGCGGATTCGCAGTTCGAACGCCCCGTGCGGGTCATCACGCAGGATGCCTGGCATGCCTTGTTCGCGCGTACGATGTTCGTGCGCCCGGTGGACCTCGGACGGGATCTCGATATCGGCGCGCCGGCATTCACCGTCCTGCATGTGCCCCATTTTCACGCCATGCCGAGTCAGGATGGAACCCACTCGGAGGCGTTCGTAATCCTACATTTAACCAAGCGGCTGGCATTGATCGGCGGCACCGCCTATGCAGGCGAGATCAAGAAGTCTATTTTCACGATTATGAACTACCTGCTGCCGGAGGAGGATGTGTTGCCCATGCACGCTTCGGCGAATGTGGGGCCCAACGGGGACGTGGCCATATTCTTCGGTTTGTCTGGGACGGGCAAGACGTCGCTGTCTTCCGATCCGGAGCGGCGGTTGCTGGGCGATGACGAGCTGGGCTGGAGTCAGCATGATGTGTTCAATTTTGAAGGTGGATGCTATGCCAAGGTGGCGGGGCTTACCGCAGAGAAGGAGCCGTTGATCTATGCGGCGACGGAACGTTTCGGAACCATTCTGGAAAATGTCGCCTTTGACACCTTGAGTCGGCGGGTCGACTTCCAGGATACCTCGCTGACCGAGAACACCCGTGCCGCCTATCCCATTCAGGCTATTGCCAATGCGATTTATCCCGGTGTCGCCGCGCAGCCGAGTCATGTCGTGATGCTTTCAGCCGATGCGTTTGGAGTGCTGCCGCCGATTGCGCGATTGACGCCGGCGCAGGCAATGGATTTTTTCATGCTCGGCTACTCGACCAAGATCGCGGGTACCGAGGCTGGATTGGACGCGCCCGAGGCGACTTTCTCCCCATGCTTCGGCGCGCCGTTCATGGCCCGGCATCCCTGTGTGTATGCCGAGTTGCTCGGAGCCAAGCTGCGCCGGCGAGGCGCCGCCTGCTGGCTGATCAATACCGGCTGGTCGGGAGGTCCGATCGGGGTTGGAAGCCGGATGGATATCGACGTGAGCCGGGCGGTGTTGCGTGCCGCGCTTTCCGGCGCGTTGGACGATGTGGCGTATGAACAGGACGAGGTGTTCGGGCTGCAGATTCCGTGCGCATGTCCGGGGGTGGATCCGCGTCTGCTGCGACCGTCGCGGACCTGGCGTGATCAGGCCGCCTATCAACGGCAAGCCAGACAGTTGCGCGACGCCTTTGACCGTCAGTTGGCCGCACTGAGGCGGGAGGCCAGCGGATTGGGAGGTGGATCGTGCGGTGGATGAGCGCGGCGGGCGGCGGCTTGGCACTTAGGCGGCGCGGCTGTCTGCATGGCTATGTGCGCGCACGTCGGGGGCGCAAGATGCCCGAGTTCAAGGAGATCGAAAGGGATTGGCGGTCGGCACGCGCGATTCATTTGCCGGGCATGTTGCTTGCCGCCGTGCCCGGATTTGCCGATGCGATCGCGGATGCCTTGCAGATCATGCGCCGCGTCCGCTCCGGGGAAAGTTGCTTGGATATTCTCGATGAGCCCCGCTACCGACAGCGTCTGCTGCCCGATTTCGAAATGCTGGCCGCGGTGCATTCCGGCCATGATCCGCAGGAGTTGGAAAAGATCGCCTTCGACGCGGTCAAGTCCGGCGAATTGTTTGCCGAGGATATCTGGCTCAAGGTTTCCCGTTTGTCGTTCCACGAGCAGGATGCGTCGATTCGCTTTCGTTTCTCCTATGGCATGGAAATGTTCAAGGCGCAGGAGGATGATCCGCTGCGCGAGCGCCTGGCCGCGGAACTGGCCGAGCGCGTGTTCCCCGAATGCGGGATCGTCAGTGAGCATGCCGAATTGACGCGCCTGCTGCATGCCTTGCTGGGTTTTGCGCCCGCATTTGTCGAGCGCATCATCTATTCCAATGCGCCGGAAGGGGGCGCGCAGTTTCATCAGGATGTCGAGCAGGGACATCATGGTGTACTCTATGCGCAGTTGTATGGGCGCACCGCTTGGCTGGCGTTGCCACGTGACGCGCTGTTGCGCGAAATGACCGCGTTTGTGCGTGATGAGCTGGCGGCAAGCGGCCTTGCCGCCGATGAGCAATGGGAATTGCGTTGGCTGTGCGCGCATCCCGAAGCATTGATCGCGCAACTGGAGGCGGAGGATCAAGGCGTTGTGGAGCGCTTGCTGAACCAGACACCCGCCTTTACCCGTCGCCTGGTGACGCGTGGCTGGGGGCGAGTGCTGCAGCCGGGGGATGTGTTGCTGCTGCCGCAGCATGCGGTCGATGCCTGTTGTTGGCATGCCGTCTTTTGTCTTGACGATGAGCCGGGACACGCGCTCTCCTTTGCTTTGGCTCGATTGGTCGCATGACGCGCGCAGCACAGCGGAATGCGTTGGCCAACGAGGTCAGTCCCTATTTGCGACAGCATGCGGATCATCCCGTGCAATGGTATCCGTGGGGGGAGGAGGCCTTTGCGCGCGCCGCGCGACTGGACCGGCCCGTGCTGTTGTCCATTGGATATTCGACTTGCCACTGGTGCCACGTCATGGCGCACGAGTCGTTCGCCGATGCGGAGGTCGCCGAGCTGCTCAATCGTTGCTTTGTGTGCATTAAAGTGGATCGCGAGGAGCGACCGGACATCGATGCGCTGTACATGCGTGCGGCCTTGCGGCTGGCCGGAGTGGGCGGCTGGCCGTTGCATGTGGTGCTGACGCCGGATCGACGGCCCTTCTACGCATTTACTTACCTACCCAAGGAGAATCGTTTCGGTCGCCCCGGGTTGATGCAGGTGGTGCGTCGCCTCGATCAGCTATGGCGTAGCCGGCGCGAGCAGATCGAGCGGACTGCAGCCGAGGCGGTGCGGGCCATCGACGAGGGGGCTTGCGCGGCTGGTACCTGGGAGGGCGAAGCATTGTTGCAGGCGGCATATCAGGCGCTTGCGCGCGATTATGATGCCCGCCACGGCGGCTTTGGCGACGCGCCGAAGTTTCCCACTGCGCATCGCTTGATGTTTCTTTTGCGCTATGGCGTGCTGCAGGGTGAGCAGACGGCGATACGCATGGTCGAACACACGCTGGAGCGCATGCGGTTGGGTGGCATTCATGACCATTTGGGCGGTGGCTTCCATCGTTATGCCACCGATGCGGCGTGGCACTTGCCCCATTTCGAGAAAATGCTTTATGACCAGGCCCTGCTGCTGATGACCTATGCCGAGGCCTGGCAGGTGACGCGGCGCGATGCGTTTCGGCAAACGGCGCTGGCGATTGCGGACTATATGCTGCGTGATCTGCGGCATCCCGAGGGGGCATTCTTTACGGCCGAGGATGCGGACAGCGAGGGTCGGGAAGGCGCGTATTACGTGTGGCGAACGGACGAGGTGCGGGCGCTGTTTGGCGACCAGGCCGATTCGCTGATAGAGGCGTTCGGCTTGCGCGAAGAGGGCAATTTCCGGGATGAGGCAAGCCATGCCATGAGCGGGGCCAATGTGCTGGATTTGCGTCGGCCCGAGTTGCTTGATGCGCGACAATGGCCGGCCATGCGCGCGCATTGGCGGCAGGCGCGCAACCGGCGCGCGCGTCCCTTTCGCGATGAAAAGGTGTTGACCGACTGGAACGGGCTGGCGGTCGCGGCGTTGGCTTTGGCCGGGCGTGTTTTTCAGCGTCCGCACTACACGGAGGCGGCGGCGTCCGCGGCCTCGTTCGTGCTGCGGCGATTGCATCGCGATGGCCGGCTGCTGCACCGCTATGCCGAGGGGCGGGCGGAAATTGCCGCTACCCTGGATGATTACGCCTTCCTGGTCTGGGGCTTGCTGGAGCTGTATGCGAGCACCTTCCGCATTGGTTGGTTGGATGCGGCGCGGCGGTTGAGCAAGCGCATGTTGCGGGATTTCGCAGCGGATGGGGGCGGGCTTTTTCTAAGCGCCGAGGATGCGGCATTGCCGGTCCGTCCGATCGAGCGATTTGACGGCGCCCTGCCATCCGGCAATGCGGTCGCTGCGCATAATTTGCTGCGGCTTGCGCGTATTACCGCCGAGCATGACTATGAACGGGAAGCCGACCGCATCATGGAGCGGTTTGCAGGCGAGGCGGCGCGCATGCCGGGCGGTATGTCGCATCTGTTGTCGGCGATATTGTTGGTCCAGGCACCCGCGCGCCAGGTCGTGCTTGCGGGCAATCTGGCGGCGGGGGAGGGACGAAGGATGTTGCGCTATCTACAGGATCGGTTTCTGCCCAACACATGGGTGCTGACCCCCGATCCATCGCTGCCGTATACATGCGGCATGGATGGTGCGCCCGATGGAGGCGCCATGGCCTATGTCTGTACGGGTACGGCTTGCATGGCGCCCGTGGACTCGGCGGCGCAGTTGGCCGATATGCTCGGAGGTGATGGGCATGGCTAGGGCGCAGGCAGAAGAGAAGCGCGGGGTGGTGTTGGCCCTTGGAAGTGGAGGGGCGCGGGGGATCGCCCACCTCGGGGTGATTCGCGTGCTGGCACGGCATGGGATTCCGGTGCGGGCGGTGATCGGCAGCAGCATCGGTGCGCAGATCGGGGCCTTGCTGGCGGCTGGCGTGTCCGTTGAGGAGTTGCTGCGCCTGGCTTGCGGTGTTGATTGGAAAACGACCATCCGGCTGTTCATGCCGGAATTTGGCAAGGGCGGCGTGATCGCCGACCGGGGAATCCGTGAATTTCTTGAACCCTACCTGGGGACCCACGAGATTCAGTCCCTAAGCATCGGTTATGCGGCGGTCGCCGCGGACCTGGCCAGTGGTGAGGAGGTCATCATTCGCCGGGGCAACCTGCTGGAGGCCGTGCGCGCGAGCATTTCGATTCCGGGCTTGTTGCGGCCTGCGATTCAGGGAGCGCGGATTCTTGTCGATGGTGGGCTGGTGAATCCGGTGCCGTTTGATCGCGCGCGGGAGCTATTCGGCGGCCCCGTGCTGGCGGTGGCCGTTCATCCGGGGGCGTTCAAGTTCGAGCTGCCCGGCGAAACATCGGTGCCGGATTGGCGTGACCGGATTGAGGATCTGTTGCGGCAGTCGGTGGTGCGCAAGTGGCCGCAATTGCGCAAGCTGCTCGATGATTGGGACCGCAATGGCGACGAGGAGGCGTTGCCGGACCTGGGGGCCAGCGGGATCTATAACCGGGCGATGGACATCAGTCGAGCGCAGTTGATGCGTCTGCGCCTCAAACTGGCACCGCCGGATATCTTGTTGACGCCCAATGTGCAGGGCATAGGCATGCTTGAGTTTTATCGCGCGGATGAAGCACTGGCCGCGGGGATGCGCGAGGCCAAGGCGCATCTCGCGCAGATCAAGGCGCTGTTGCGGCAATGATTGCACCGATGGCGCAACACCGCAGAATAGGGGCATGAGCGAACAACGTGCGCGTCTGATGCGCTGGGCGACCTATGCCTCCACAGGCACGGCTGGATTGCTGATCCTGGTGAAACTGGTGGCTTGGTTGATGACCGATGCGGTCAGTATCCTGGCGACCTTGATCGATTCCTGTCTTGACGCGTTGGCGTCGCTGCTCAACCTGTTCGCGGTGCGCCATGCCCTGGCGCCGGCGGACAAGCAGCATCGCTTCGGACATGGCAAGGCGGAGTCGTTGGCGGGTCTTGCTCAGGCGACGTTTATTGCCGGTTCCGCCTTGTTTCTGTTGCTGCAGGCCGGTGTGCGTCTGTGGCATCCGCAGCCGGTGGCGGCGATGGGGGTGGGGGTTGGCGTGATGCTGTTTTCCATGCTGGCCACTTTGGCCTTGGTTGCGTTTCAGTCCTATGTCGTCCGGCACAGCGGCTCGATGGCCATCAAGGGCGATCACTTGCATTATAAAACCGATTTGCTGGTCAATGCCGGGGTGATCGCGGCCTTGGTGCTCGCGGCGTACGGCTGGCCCGGCTTCGACCCCGTGCTGGCGATGCTGATTGCCGGTTATATCGTGCACAGTGCCTGGGAGATCGCGCGGGAGTCGTTTGATCACCTGATGGACAAGGAGTTGTCCGTCGAGGAACGGGCGGACATCAGGCGCCTGGTACTTGCCCATCCCGATGTGCGCGGGATGCATGACTTGCGTACCCGGCGCGCGGGCGCACAGGTGTTCATCCAGTTGCATCTAGAACTGGATGATGAACTACCCCTGATCAAGGCGCATGCGATTTCCGACGAGGTGGAGGCACGTTTGCTGGAAGCCTTCCCGCAGGCGGAAGTGTTGATTCACGAAGATCCGGCCAGCTTGATGGAACAGGTGCCCGATTTCGCCGCCGATGAGCGCGCGCGCAAACAGGACTCAGCGACGTAGGCGATACCACTTGGCCCGCTGGTTCTGCCAGAAGGCGCGATATTCTTGCTCGTTGACCTCGCCATCCCGATTGGCGTCCATCTGGCGGAATCGCTGGCGCGCCCGTTTCTCGACCATGCGCAGGTATTCCTGTTGCGACACGCCGTCGCTGCCATCCGTATCCAGCGCCATGAAGGCCTGGACGACCTTGTCCGTCGGAGTTTGGGGGGCGGCCAGGGCGTGGCTGGCGGCGAGCAAGAGGGTGGACAATAGGGTGATTTGAATCGTTGCGCGTTGCATGTGCCATCCTTGTCGAACGTTGTGTTTTGCCATCATTCTCTCAACAGGGCAGCATATCCAGATCGAATCCAACAGGCGAGGGGAAAATCATGCGTGCCTATCTCGAATTGATGCGCCATGTGCGCGAGCATGGGGTGGACAAGAGCGATCGTACCGGCACCGGTACGCGTTCGATCTTTGGGTATCAGCTGCGCTTCGATCTCGCCCAGGGCTTTCCGCTGGTGACCACCAAGAAGATGCATGTGAAGTCGATCATCCACGAGTTGCTGTGGTTCCTGCGCGGCGACACCAACATCGGTTATCTCAATGCGCGAGGCGTACGTATTTGGGACGAATGGGCCACTGAGGATGGTGAGCTGGGGCCGATCTATGGCTATCAATGGCGTAGCTGGCCGACGCCCAACGGCGGTCATGTCGACCAGATCGCCAGCGTGATCGAGCAGATTCGCACCCGGCCGGATTCGCGACGTCTGATCGTATCCGCCTGGAACGTGGCCGATTTGCCTGACGAGGGGGTGACTCCCCAGGATAACGTCCGCAATGGGCGCATGGCGCTGGCGCCATGCCATACGCTGTTCCAGTTCTATGTGGCCGAGGGGCGGCTTTCCTGCCAGCTCTATCAGCGCAGCGCGGATGTCTTTCTCGGTGTGCCGTTCAATATCGCCTCGTATGCGCTGCTGACCATGATGGTCGCGCAGGTGTGTGGCCTGCGGCCTGGCGAATTTGTACATACGTTCGGTGACGCGCATCTGTACGCCAACCATATGCGGCAGGTGGCGACCCAGTTGGCAAGGACCCCCTATCCCATGCCGAGGATGCGCTTGAATCCGGCGGTGGATGACCTTTTCGCGTTTCGGTATGAGGACTTCACGCTCGAGGATTATCGTTGCCATCCCGCGATTCGCGCGCCGATCTCGGTATGACCCGTGTGTCGCTGATCTGGGCCCAGGACGAACAGGGGGTGATCGGTCGCGGTAATGCCCTGCCATGGCACCTGCCGGCGGACATGCAATGGTTTCGCCGACAGACCCTGGGCAAGCCGCTGTTGATGGGTCGGCGAACCTTTGAATCGATCGGCAGGCCATTGCCCGGTCGGTTGAATATCGTGCTTTCGCGCACGAGCGCGGGCCTGGAAGGGTGTCAGTTGGCGCGTTCGCTCGCCGAGGCGCTTGAAATTGCGGGTGCGGCGAGGGAGTTGATGGTGATGGGCGGCGCGCAGGTCTATGCGCAGGCGCTGCCGCATGCGACGAGGCTGTACATGACCCTGGTGCATGGACGGTTTCAGGGCGATGTCTATTTCCCGCCTTTCGATCGCCGCGCCTGGCGGGTGGTTGCGCGGGAAGAACACAACGCGGACCAATGCAATGCCTGGCCTTGCTCCTTCATGATCCTGGAGCGTGGTCGCGCGCCGCAAAGCGGGCTATAGTTGCAGCGATTGGAGGTGGACATGTTCAATGGCACGATGACCGCATTGGTGACCCCCTTTGCCGATGGCGCGATTGATGAAGACGCCTTTCGGGCGCATATCGAACGTCAGATCGAGGCGGGTGTGGATGCGATCATCCCGGCGGGCACGACCGGCGAGGCGGCAACCCTGTCTTTCGACGAGCACAAGCGGGTCATCGCCATCGCGGTGGCGCAAAGCGCGGGACGCGTGCCGGTGATCGCGGGCACGGGCAGCAACAATACCGCCGAATCCATCGAGCTGACCCAGGCGGCCAAGGCGCTTGGCGCGGATGCCGCATTGTTGATTTCACCCTATTACAACAAGCCCACCCAGCAAGGCATCGTGCAGCATTATCGGGCCGTGGCCAAGGCGGTGCACTTGCCGCAGATCCTGTACAACGTGCCCGGGCGCACGAATTCCAACCTGCTGCCGGCAACGGTGGCGCAGCTGGCTGATGTGCCCAATATCGTGGGGATCAAGGATGCGACGGCGGACATGGCCCAGCTCGTGCAGACGATGGACGCCTGCGATGGCAAGCTGGAGTTTTATTCTGGCGATGATGCGACGGTGATGCCGTTCATGGCCCTGGGCGGCCAGGGGGTGATTTCCGTTGTGTCGAATATCGCGCCCAAGAGCATGCGCGCACTGACGCACGCGATGCTGACGGGGGATTGGCGTACGGCGCGCGCGATGCAGTTCGCAATGGCTGAATTGAACCGTTGCCTTTTTCTCGAGGCCAACCCGATTCCGGTCAAGGCCGCCTGCCATGCCCTAGGCTGGATGCGCAACGAGCTTCGGTTGCCGTTGACCCCGCTGAGCAAGGGGGCATATCAGGCCCTGCTTGAGGCCATGCATGTGTTTGATTCCGGCGTGGAGCGTCTGGAGGTCGTCCGTCATTAGCGCGCGGCCGCGCTACCGGTGGCTGAAGTATTTCTTCAGGCGCCTGCTGCATTCCATTGCCTATTTCCTGGCCAGCGTTGGCGCGATGGCTTTGTTCGTGTTCGTGCTGATGCTCGCCGAATCGTTGATTTATGTGTTGACGGGGACCCCGATTTCGACTTGGGCAATGGTGATCGCCGGCATTGCCGCAGCCTTTGGCTTTGCGCCCGCCGTGGATCACATGCAACGATGGATGGATCGCTTGTTTTTTCCCCGCCATATCAACATGACGACCGCGATCAGCCAGTTGGGCGCGGAGGAGCTGGCCGATCTCTCGGTAGAGGATGTCGAGGTGACTCTGCTTGCGCGCATTTGTAAAGTGACCCATCGACGCTATGCGGCGTTGGATGAGCGCGAATGCGAGGGCGGGGGGACCTTCGTCTACCCGCCCGATGCGCCCGCCATCCCCGCGCATGTGCGCGCTCCCGGGCCGGTGGGTGGGTATGAGGTCTGCCTTCCCTTGCGACACGGGCATGGCCGCTCCTATTTGTTGCTTGGTCCTGGCGAGGATGGCTGGCCGTTGAGCGCGGACGAACGGCGCGGGCTGGAAGGATTGGCACGCTTTGTGGCGATGAGCCTGGAGCATGCGCGGCTAACCCGCCGCCAGTTGCAGGAGGCCAGGCTCGATTCCCTTTCACGTATTACCCGCCAATTGCACTCACATGATCTGAAGAACCGGTTGCATGATTTGACCTTTCTCGCGCATCACCTGCAATCCGGACGGCTGGAGAAGGAGGAAGTGGAGCAATTGGTTTCCGCCATCGGCAAAGTGGCAGGACGGATGCAGACCCTGATGCAGCGCATCGCCGATCCGAACGCCCCGTTGCACCCATGCCTGGTGGCGTTGGATCTTCGTTCGCTGATTGCGCGCACCGTGCGCGAGCGTCTTTGGCCAGAGGGTGTCGAACTTGTGTTGGAATTGGCCGATGTTCCCCCGGTGGCGGGCGATGCCGATTTATTGCGTGGCGTGCTGGAGAATCTTTACGACAATGCGGTGCAGGCGATGAACTCCAAAGGGCGGTTGCAGATTGTCTTGCGGAGCGTGGTGCAGCATGATCAGGCGATGGCCGAGGTTCGGGTGCGTGATACGGGTTGCGGCATTCCGCCGGAGTTTCTGCGCCAGAAGCTGTTTCAGTTGTTTGCGACGAGCAAGGCGAAGGGTTTGGGGGTGGGGTTGTACTTGAGCCGCCGGATCATGCTGGCGCATCACGGCTCGATCGAGGCGGAGAGCGCCGGCCCGGGCAAGGGGGCGACCTTTATCCTGCGGTTGCCGTTATGGCGGGATGAGAAGGCTGGGGAGGAACGATGATGCAGCGTAGTGTGCTGGTGATCGATGACAACGACATCAACCGTCTGAACCTGAAGTTGCTGCTCAAGCATGAATATACGGTGCTGGAGGCGGGTGATTTGCATGCCGCCGACCAGATTCTGGGTGCGCATCGGGTGGATATGGTGGTGTTGGATCTCGCGTTGCCCCCGGAACCGGACAATCCGGAAATTGGCCTCAGCTATCTTCGCCGGCTGCGTCGCGAAAGCCCGGACACGCCGGTGGTGGTGATTACCGGGCACGATGAGCGGGCGGTGGCCGCGCGCGCACGCAAGCTGGGCGCATTGGACTTTTTCGGTAAGCCGTTCGATCCGGATGAGGTCAAGGACACCATCGATCGGGCGATTGCGGAGCGGCTCAAGGCATTGAAGGAACGCGAAATGCAACGCCTGTTGCAGGCGCGCGTGAATGACGAACTGTTGGGTAGCTCTCCCGCGATGTGCACGTTGCGCGCATTGATCGAGCGTGTGGCGCCGACGCCGTCCACGGTGCTGATCCGCGGCGAAACCGGCACCGGCAAGGAACTGGTGGCCCGTCGTCTGCACGCGGAGAGCCCCCGCCACGATGGACCGTTTATCGCCATCAATTGCGCCGCGGTCAGTGCCGAGCATCTGGAGGCGGAATTGTTCGGTTATGAGAAGGGTGCCTTCGCAGGCGCGACGCGGCGCAAGCTTGGCTGGTTCGAGCTGGCCAATGGGGGCACCCTGTTTCTGGACGAGGTGGCGGGCTTACCGCTGGCCGTGCAGGCGAAGCTGTTGCGAACCATCGAGTCCTCCGAATTCAGACGGCTGGGGGGCGAGGCCACGATTCACTCGGATGTGCGCCTGATCTGCTCCACCCGCGAGGATCTTGAACGTCTGGTTGCCGAGGGGCGCTTCCGGGATGATCTTTATTACCGTATCCATGTGGTGGAGATTCGCGTGCCGCCGTTGCGTGAGCATCTCGAGGATCTGCCCGAGATGGCGCAGGCCATTCTGCTGCGCAAGGCGGCGGCGTGCGGACGCGGTGGTATGCGTTTTGCACCGCAGGTGCTTGAGCAGATGCGGCGCTATGCCTGGCCAGGCAATGTCCGTGAGCTGGAGAATGTGATCGAGCGCGCGGTTGTATTGGCGCGGGGCCATGAAATCGACACATTGCCCTCGCTTGCCGCGCCCCAGTCTGGAGGCGGGGAGGATTTGCTGCAGCAATGGTTTGATCAATTGCCCGAGTCGGGGATTCAGGCCGAGAAGGCGGTGGCCATGTTTGAGAAGCAGCTGTTGCTGACCGCGCTCAAGCGCAACCATGGCATCAAGGCGCGGGCGGGACGTTGGCTTGGGTTTGGCGATCGCGCCAAGGACAAGATGCGCTATCTGTGTGACAAGTACGCGATCGATCCGGGGGATGGCGAGTGAGGCGGTGGCTGCTTCCGTTGCTCTTGCTGCTGCCCTGGCAGGCGGTCGGCGGTGAGCTTACCGATTATCTCTATTATCGCGATGTCAATGTACCGCCCTACCAGAAACTGCGCGAGTTCTTCGATATGCCGGATCGTCCGGGCAGGTATGAAGTGACGATGTTTTCGGACGCCTTCGGGCCGCTGACCTTCCGTGTGTTGCGGGTGCGCGGCGAGTCGGAGGTGCAGGTGACGCAACAGCGCAGTTGGCGGGTGGAAAACCATGAGTTTCAATACCGCTTCCACAATCATGAGGGCAAGGACGATCTGATCGTGGAGGTGGCCAACTCCAATCCGGTCTTCACCGCTCGCATTTCGGTATATGTCGTGGAGTTGCCGTGAGGTGGCGCATGACAACATCCTGGCTTGCGCGCCCGTTCGATATGCAGGGCCAGTTTCAGGAGGAGTTTCGCCGGCGTGTGGCGCTGATTTTGATGATCCTGGGTGCGGTGTTTTTGCTCGTGTTTGCGCCCATCGATTATGTGGCCGGGCTCAGGGTCGTGGCGATTGCCAACCTGTTGTTGTCCATCCTGTTGTTGGGCAGCATCGCGTATCTGGCTCGCGGGGGCCAGGTGGCGAGTATCGCGCGGCTCAATGTGGGCGCGTTCCTGGTCTGGTTTCTGGTGACGGTACCGACCACAGCGCTGATGACCATCTGGTTCCCGATGTTTCCCTTGGTCGCCTTTTTCGCCCTGGGACGTCGCGAGGGGCTGCTTTGGTCGCTCGGATTCCTGTTGTCGCTGCTGCTCGAATATGTGGCATGTCGGCGGCTTGGCATCTATATCGCCAGTGATCTCTTTCTCGTATCAACCCTCGCGTCGCTGGCGTTGGTGGTGCTTTCGGTGTTGTATTATCAACGATTGCTGGAGCTGCTGCAGCATGCCGTCGCGCGGCAATTCCGCCAACTGCAGCATGCACAGCGGCTGGAAAGCATTGCCGTCCTTGCCGGCGGGATCGCGCATGATTTCAACAATCTGCTGGTGGGGATCATGGGCAACCTGGAGCTGATGCAGATGGATATGGCGCCGGAGCATCCGCATCGGCGCAGACTGGACGAGATGATGGATAGCAGTGTGCGCGCGCAAAAGCTTGTGCGGCAACTGCTGGATTTTGCGGGCAGGGGTGGCTGGGGAAGGGCGCCGATTGATCTGAATGCATTGTTGCATGAGCTTCGTCCCTCGTTGCGCGCGGTGGTCGGCAGCCAGGCGGTATTGGAATTTGAAATCGACAAGCCATTGCGTCGCGTCCGGGGCGACCGCCGCCAGCTTGAACAGGCGTTGCTCAACCTGGTGGCCAATGCCTGCGAGGCAGCGCGTTCGGATGTGCCTTGCTGCATTCGGATTGCTACCGGCATGAGCCATCGCGGCGCGCCGGAAACCATGCTGATCGATGCGATTCCCGCGCGCAGTCGAGATGGCGCGTTCGTATTCCTGCGCGTGTCGGACAATGGTCGTGGCATTCCCGAGGACGTACAGGCACGCGTGTTCGACCCGTTTTTCACCACCAAGTCGGCGGGCTCCGGTCTCGGACTGGCCGCTGTTGCCGGTATTGTACGCGGTATGGGTGGGGGCATACAGCTTCATAGTCGGATGAACGAGGGCGCCACGTTCACCCTGTGGTTCCCGGCGCAAGCCGAGGCGGCGGAGACGACGAGCACGCGGGCGGATGTCTCGCGCACTGAATTGCCACGCCTGGATGGAACGGTGCTGATTGTGGACCCGGACCGTATTGCGCGCGGGATTGCACGCAAGATGCTGGAGGCCGCGGGACTTACGGTGTTGGAGGCGGCTGATGATGCGGCGATGCACCGCAGCTTGCAGAATGCCAACGGTATCGATGTGGTGCTTATGGAGCGATCGCTTTCACCCCCACGCTCAGCACCCGTCAGGGTGATTTTCTGCGGCGGGGCCGAGGCGCTGCCCGCGGGCGCCCAACAACCTTATGTTCGCAAGCCGTACCGTATCCATGAACTGCTCGCCTGTGTGGCGCGCTGCCTGGCGGAGGGTGAGGGTTGAGGGTTCGCCTCTGCGCGCTGGTGTGGCTCGGTCTGCTGATGCCCTGCCTGGCGCATGCCGGAGCGTTGCAGCAAGTCCGCATTCAGTTGAAATGGTTGCACCAGTTTCAGTTTGCCGGCATCTATGCGGCCCTTGAGCAGGGCTATTATCGGGACGAAGGGCTCGATGTGCGGATTTTGGAGGGTGGCCCGGGACATCCGCCGGTGGATGCCTTGCTGCGCGGTCAGGCGGAATACTGCATCGCGGACAGCGGCGCGCTGCTCTATCGCGCCGAGGGAAAGCCGGTGGTGGTGCTGGCCAGCATCTTTCAACATTCCCCCCAGGTGATCTACACGCGCGACGATATTGCCTCGCCGGGCCAACTGGCGGGACGGCGGGTAATGATGCAGCAGGGCTATCTCACCGTGGAGGTGCTGGCGCTGCTGCGCCACTACGGCGTGGAGCCGGGAGATTTCGTGCGCCAGCCTATCGGTCGTATCGAGGACCTCATTCACGGGAATACCGATGCCTTTCCGGGCTACAGCAGCAACGAGGCATTCATGCTCAAACAGCGCGGGATTCCGTTTCGCATGTTTCGTCCGCGCGATATCGGGATCGATTTTTATGGCGATGTGTTGTTGACCACGGAACAGGAATTGGTGCGACATGGCGCGCGCGCCGAGGCGTTCCGCCGCGCGACATTGAAGGGTTGGAGTTATGCGCTTGCGCATCTCGATGAAACGGTGGACTTGATTCTGCGCCGGTACAACACCCAGCACAAAACACGTGCGCACTTGTTGTTCGAGGGGCGGGCGATTCGTGCCTTGATGATGCCCGACATCGTGCCCATTGGGCTGTCCAACGAACAGCGTTGGCGGCATATTGCCGATACCTTTGCCCGCTTCGGTTTTGCGACCGAGCAAATCGACTGGCAGGCGTTTCTCTACCATCCATCATCCAGTCTGCTCGATGTCTGGCGCAGGCATCGGGCGTTTTTCACCGTGTTGATTGTGATTGGTGTCGCGTTGCTGATTGGTGTTTACGCCTTGATGCTCAAACGCCAGGTGCGACGGCGCACCCGTGAGCTGCGCGAGGCCAGCGCCGAATTCGAACGCATCCTGGATCGCATGCAGGATGTGTATTATCGCGCCGATGCGGCGGGAAGGCTGCAGTGGATTTCCGCCACAGTACGGGACAAGCTGGGATATTCCCGCGACGAACTGATCGGGCGCCCGTTGGCCGCATTGTACGCCGAGCCCGATGGACGATTGCGTTTTCTGCGCGCGTTGGAGTCCAATGGCGGTAGTATCGACAATTATTTGATGCGCCTGCGCCGCAAGGACGGCGCGATCTTGTGGGCCGAGGCCAGTTCCCAATATATCCGGGATGAGCACGGCCAGGTGGTCGGTATCGAGGGGAATGTGCGCGATGTCACCCAGCGCCACCGGGCGGAAGAGGCCGCGCGGTCGGCGCGCGCCGAGCTGGAAGTGATTTTCGAGAACATGCAGGACACCTTCTATCGCGCGGATAACGAGGGTCGGATTCGTTTCGCATCACCGTCCGTCGAGCATCTGTTGGGTGTGCCCGTGGCGGAGGTGGTGGGCACGTCGGTGGCATCATGGTATGCGAACCCTGCGGATCGCGACGCTTTCTTGCATGCCTTGCGCAAGGGCGGAGGCTCGGTGAGCAACTACGAAGCGGTGCTTCGACACAGGGATGGGCACGAGGTCTGGGTATCGGTCAATGCGCATTATTGCCGGGATGAGCGGGGTGAGGTGCGGGGCGTTGAGGGCGTGATCCGCGACATCAGTGAGCTCAAGCGCACCGAGGAGGAAAAATGGGCCTTGATGGCCCAGTTTCAACAAGCGCAACGGTTGGAAAGCATTGCGCTGCTTGCCGGCGGGATCGCGCATGATTTCAACAATCTGCTTGTCGGCGTGCTGGGGAGTGCGGAATTGGCGCAGCTGGAGCCGGGGGTGAGCGAGGCCGTGCGCGCGCATCTGGCCCGGATCGAACGCTCGGCCGAGAAGGGCGCGCAGTTGGTTCGTCAACTGCTTGCCTACGCGGGCAAGGGGCAGTTGGAGGCTGTGCGGCTGGATGTCAATGAACTGCTGCGTGAAACGGCCTGCCTGATGACGGCGGCGATCAGCAAGAAGGCAAGGCTCGTTTGGGCGTTGTGTGAAGCGCCGTGTCATGTGCGCGGCGACACGGCGCAGTTGAGCCAGATCGTGATGAACCTGATCACCAATGCGTCCGAGGCGCTTGGCGACAAGCCGGGCACGATTCGCCTCGCCACGGGTGTGGAGCGGCTGTCGCGCTCCGACCTGCTTGGTCTTCCGCCATACGATAAGCAGGAAGCGGTTGCCGGCGACTATGTGTTCATCGAGGTTGCCGATGATGGTTGCGGCATGGCGCCCAAGGTGCTGGAGCAAATCTTCGACCCGTTTTTTACCACCAAGGCGGAAGGTACCGGCCTCGGGCTTTCCGCCTTGCTCGGAATCGTCAAGCAGCATGGCGGACGGGTGCGCATCAACAGCGAGGTCGGCAAAGGCAGCGTGTTCCGCATCTATCTGCCGCAAGCAGGTGTGGAGGACGCTGGGGCAGCGCGGGAGGCGGTGCAAGATACGTCAGCGCGCGAAGCCCTGCATGGGTGTGTGCTGATCGTTGACGACGAGGCCATCGTCCGCCGGGTTGCCGCGGGCATGCTGTCCCGAGCAGGTATGCGGGTGTTGCAGGCGGAGCATGGTACCGCCGCGCTGGAGTTGTTGCGCCAAGGGGGGATCGATGTCGTGGTGCTCGATCTTGGCATGCCGGGTATGGGTGGCGAACAAGTGTTCGAAGAGTTGCGTAAGCTCGACCCGACCATGCCGGTGGTGATTTCCAGCGGTTATGCGGAGGCGGCGACTAGTGCCGCGTTGAGGCGGCAGCCGCGGGTGCGTTTCGTCGGCAAGCCTTATGCGTCCCGGCGGCTGATCGCCGCGATTGGGGAGTTGCTGGCGAGTTGATGGGGGAGTGTCTTGTATCGCCTTTCTCCTGACCCCATAGAGAGAGCAACGCGAAATGGAGGATTGAGCGATGCAAGAGTTGAATCGATTGACGCAAAAGATGCGCGAAGCGGTTGGCGCCAGCCAGGCGTTGGCCGTGAAAATGCAACACCAGGAAGTGGACGGCGAGCATTTGCTGCTCGCGTTGCTGGAACAGAACGATGGTCTCGCGCCCCGTTTTCTGGAGCAGGCCGGCTTGTCTGTCGAGCTGGTCAAGGCGCGTGTGCAGGGGGCATTGGATAAGCGACCGCGGGTGCGCGGGGGCGCGACCGAGGCAGGCAAGATCTATATCACCCAGCGTTTGCAGCGCCTGCTGGTGCGAGCGGGCGAAGAGGCGGGCGCGCTGGGCGATGAATACATTTCGGTCGAACACGTGTTGTTGGCGATGATCGCCGAGGGGCGTGAAACCGAGGCGGGTCGTTTGTTCGCCGAATTGGGGTTGTCGCGGGAGCGGTTCATGCAGGCCCTGGAGAAGGTGCGTGGACACCAGCGGGTGACCACGGATGCGCCGGAGGCGCAGTATGAAGCGCTCAAGAAGTATGGCACCGACTTGGTGGACATGGCGCGCAAGGGCAAGCTCGATCCGGTCATTGGCCGGGACAGCGAGATCCGCTCGGTGATCCGCATCCTGTCGCGCAAGACGAAGAACAATCCGGTGCTGATCGGTGAGCCGGGCGTGGGCAAGACCGCGATCGTGGAAGGGCTCGCGCAGCGCATCGTGTCCGGCGATGTGCCGGAGGGGCTCAAGGATCGCACCGTGTTCGCGCTGGATATGACCGCGCTGATGGCCGGCGCCAAATATCGCGGCGATTTCGAAGAGCGGCTGAAGGCGGTGCTCAAGGAGATACGCGAGTCCGAGGGGCGGATCATCCTGTTCATCGACGAGCTGCACACGATTGTGGGCGCCGGCAAAACGGAAGGTTCGTCGGATGCGGGCAATATGCTCAAGCCGATGCTCGCGCGCGGCGAGCTGCATTGTATCGGGGCGACCACGTTGGACGAGTATCGGCAGTACATCGAGAAGGACGCGGCTCTGGAGCGTCGTTTCCAGCCGGTGCTGGTGGATGCGCCGAGCGTGGAGGATTCGATTTCGATCCTGCGCGGCCTGCGCGAGCGGTTCGAATTGCATCATGGCGTGCGTATCGCCGATGCGGCGTTGGTTGCGGCGGCGACGCTGTCCGATCGCTATATCTCCGATCGCTTCTTGCCGGACAAGGCTATCGATCTGGTCGATGAGGCCTGTGCCTCGATTCGTACCGAGATGGACTCGATGCCGGCGGAGCTCGACGAGATCACACGGCGGGTCATGCGCCAGGAAATCGAGGAGACCGCGCTGAAGAAGGAGAAGGATGCGGCCAGTCGAGAGCGCCTGCAGGCGTTGCAAAAGGAACTGGCCGACCTGAAGGAGAAGCGCGATGCGATGCGTGCGCAGTGGGAGAAGGAAAAGGGCGCGATCGCCCGGGTGCGCGGTTTGCGCGAGGAGATCGAGCGGGTGCGCAACGACATTGCGGCAGCCGAGCGGGCCTATGATCTGAATCGCGTGGCCGAACTGCGCTACGGCAAGCTGCCGGAGCTGGAGAAGGAGCTGGCCGAGGTCGAGGCGGCCGCCGAGGAACGTGCCATGCTGCGCGAGGAGGTGACCGAGGAGGAGATCGCCGAGGTGGTCGCCCGTTGGACCGGCATCCCGGTCACGCGCTTGATGGAAGGCGAACGCGAGAAGCTGCTGCGGCTGAAGGATGTGCTGCATGAGCGCGTCGTGGGGCAGGACGAGGCGGTCGAAGCCGTGGCCGATGCCGTGCTGCGCGCCCGGGCCGGGATTAAGGACCCGAAGCGCCCGGTCGGTTCGTTTTTGTTCCTCGGGCCGACCGGCGTGGGCAAGACCGAGCTCGCCCGTACCTTGGCGCGCACCCTGTTCGATACCGAGGAGAATATGGTGCGCATCGACATGAGCGAATACATGGAGAAGCACACCGTCTCTCGCTTGGTCGGCGCGCCTCCGGGCTATGTCGGTTTCGAGGAAGGCGGTCAGCTCACCGAGGCAGTGCGGCGTAAGCCGTACTGCGTGCTGCTGCTCGACGAGATCGAGAAGGCGCATCCGGATGTGTTCAACATCCTGTTGCAACTGCTCGACGATGGGCGGCTGACCGACAGTCATGGGCGCACGGTCAGTTTCCGCAACGTGATCGTGATCATGACCAGCAATATCGGCAGCGATTTTCTGCTCGAGGGCATCGATGCCGCGGGCCAGATCAGCGAAGAGGCCCGCGCGCAGGTCATGGCCGCGTTGCGCGCACATTTCCGTCCCGAGTTCCTGAACCGTATCGACGATACGGTGCTGTTCAAGCCGTTGACCGAGCGGGATATCGAGCGTGTCGTCGAGCTGTTCCTGGCTGAGCTCAGGCAGCGGCTCGGCGAGCAGCAGTTGACGCTTGAGGTTGGCAAGGAGGCGCGCAACTGGCTGGCGCGCAAGGGCTATGATCCCGTGTTCGGGGCGCGCCCGCTCAAGCGCTTCATCCAGCAGCATGTGGAGACGCCGGTGGCCCGTCGCATCATCGAGGGCGCGGTGGCGCCGGGCGGCACGCTGCGCGTGGAGGTGCAGGGGGATCAACTCGTGATTCGCTAAGGGGAGCAGAATTTCCCCTTCGACCGCGCATAGATTCCCTCTGGCCGCTGGAGCGCAAAAGACTATAGTTGACACTGCCGTCGTTGACGGCGATGCAAGTCAAACCCGTGAGGAGGATATGATGAAGAAGATGGTAATGATGGCGGCCGCGGCCGCATTCGTGATGGGCGCGGGCATGGCGCCGGCCGCTCATGCCGGCGGCTACAACGTCAAGAAGTGCAAGGCCTGCCACGCTGTGGGCAAGGACAAGGTTGGTCCTGCTTGGAAGGACGTAGCCGCCGCTTATGGTAGCGCCGACGCGCTGGCCAAGGTGTTCAAGGACGGCTTCAAGGTGGAGGATCGCAAGGTGATCGCCGCCAATGGCAAGTGGAAGGGCAAGGCCGGCATGATGACCGGTCAGTACAAGAAGCTGATCAAGGGTCACGAGGACGAGGCCGCCAAGGCATTGTTCGACGCGGTTGCCGCTGGCAAGATCTGATCGTTCGATTGCTTGCAGCTACGGGAAGGGCGGCCTGGATGGCCGCCTTTTTCGTGTGTCCGGGGGCGCTTTTCGCTAGCATGCGACGCATGGCTATCGTCAATCGCCGTGCCAGACACGAATACCATATTCTGGAAACCATCGAGGCCGGCATCATCCTGACCGGTCCGGAGGTGAAAAGCGTGCGCGCGGGTCAGGCGAATCTGGCCGAGGCCCACTGCCTAGTGCGCAACGGGCGGGTGCTACTCATCGGTTGCCACATCAGTCCGTACAAACCGGCTGCTATGCACAATCCCGCGGAACCGGCACGAACGCGCGAGTTGCTGTTGCACAAGCGCGAGATCGCGCGTCTGACCGGCAAGCTCAAGGAGAAGGGGCTGGCGTTGGTGCCGCTGCGCCTGTATTTCAATGAGCGCGGCTATGCGAAGTTGGAGATTGGCCTTGCCCGCGGCAAGAAACTGCATGACAAACGCCACGCGTTGAAGGAACGCGATGTGCGCCGCGAGTTGCAGCGGCGCTACAAGATGCGCTAGATGCCTAATGAACACGGGGCCCGAAGGCCCCGTGCTGCGTTTCAGTTCTTGGACTTGTCCACGATTTTCTTGATCCAGGGCATCATCGCGCGCAACCGTTCTCCCACTTGCTCGATCGGATGCGCCGCATTCAGGCGTCGGTGGGCGGTCATCGAAGGATAACCGGTTTGCCCTTCCAGGATGAACTCGCGGGCATATTCGCCGGTCTGGATGCGCCGCAACGCCTCGCGCATCGCGCGTCGGCTTTCCTCGTTGATCACCTTCGGGCCGGTGACATATTCGCCATATTCGGCGTTGTTCGAAATCGAGTAATTCATGTTCGCGATGCCGCCCTCATACATCAGGTCGACGATCAGTTTCAGTTCGTGCAGGCACTCGAAATAGGCCATTTCGGGCGCATAGCCGGCCTCGACCAGTGTCTCGAAGCCCGCTTTCACGAGCTCCACACAGCCGCCGCAGAGCACGGCTTGCTCACCGAACAAGTCGGTCTCGGTTTCGTCCTTGAACGTCGTTTCGATAATGCCCGTGCGACCGCCGCCGATGGCCGCGGCGTAGGACAGCGCGGTTGCCTTGGCCGTGCCGGAGGCGTCCTGATAGACCGCGATTAGATCCGGGATGCCGCCGCCCTTCACGAACTCGGAGCGCACGGTGTGGCCGGGCGCCTTGGGCGCGATCATGATCACGTCGAGATCGGCGCGCGGCACGATCTGGTTGTAATGGATCGCGAAGCCATGGGCAAAGGCCAGCGTGGCGCCCTGCTTGAGCGCGGGCTCGAGCTTGTCCTTGTAGAGCTGGGCCTGGAATTCGTCGGGCGTGAGCACCATCACCAGGTCGGCTGCGGGCACGGCCTCTTCGACCGTGGCGACCGGCAGGCCGGCGGCTTCCGCCTTGGCCGCGGATGCCGAACCGGGACGCAGCGCAACGGTCACGTCCACGCCCGAGTCCTTCAGATTGTTCGCATGCGCATGGCCCTGCGAGCCATAGCCGATGATCACCACCTTTTTACCGCGGATGATGGAAAGGTCCGCATCCTTGTCGTAATAGACATTCAGGGCCATGTTCTTGGTTCCTCCGAGTGCATATCGATTTTGGTGGCGCAAGCTATCGGTTCGCCGGCCAAATTTCATCCCTCTTTTAGCATGTTCCGCATTCGGGCAGCATGCGGCAGGATGAATGTGCGTTCATGGAAGGTTCATCGCCGTTGAAGCCGGGTTGCGAATACTGCATGCCAAGGCTCCGGCCAAAGACCAGTTCATAAGGAGGCTATATGCGTTTGTTGACATATTTGATCGGGTTGATGGCGTGGATGGTATCCGCGCAGGCGGCCGAGTTTGGGCGCGAGGAGGCGCCATTGTTTCCGGTGCGGCCGGTGCTGGCGGACAAGCATGCGGATCTGGTTTATCCCTCGGTCGCGGGCGAGTTTCTGGTCTATAGCCGCAAGCAATACCATGAGTACAGCGTGGTGCGTACTTCGAAGCGGGCGCCGAGCCTGAGCGGCGAGGTTCTTCGCCCCCATTATATCGGCGAGGCGATTCGGTTTGGCACCGCCACCGCAAACGGGGACATCGGTTATGTGAGCAGCCGGCTGGGGCCGATTTCGGCCTGGATGAAGCAGGCCAAGGGCGATGGCCATGTGGCGATCGCCAACATGCTGACGTTTCGCGGCGCATTGGCGCCCCATCACTTGCATGCGTCGCCGGATGGCCGTTTCTGGGTGTTCGATTCCACCATGGAGAAGAATCGCTACAACCAGTTGCTGAACGAGTTTTCGAAAGTGCCGCATATCGAGCTGTTCGGACAGGATTGGCGCATTTACAACTCCAACCTCTATCATTGGAAGGTTGGCTATGCGGCGACGAAGACCGGGCAGACGCAAAAGTTCAAACAACCGGCGCTGTTTCTGTTTGATCGCCGGAGCAGCCAACTGACCATGATTCCCGATGCCTTCGATGGCGCGGTATCGCCGGACGGCAAGCGCATCGTTTTCGTGCGCGAGACGAACGGCAATTATGATCTGTGGATGCAGGATGTGGATGGCTCGGATCTGATCCAGCTTACGCATAGCCCGTATGCCGACGTGGAGCCAGCCTGGAGTCCCGATGGTCGGCGTCTGGCGTTTGTCTCCAATCGTGACCGCAAGGGCGATCCGCGCGGCATGTCGATCTATGTGCTGGACCTGGGCAGCCATGCCATTCAGCGGGTGACCAACAGCCGCCATGCGATCGATGGCGGCCCCACCTGGAAGGATGCGCACACGATTCTGTTTCACTCCACGCGCCCGGCCGGCGGCGCAACATGGTCCATCTGGCAGGTATCGTTGCGATGAACAGGGTATTGGTGTTTGCCGCCCTGGTCCTGCTGGCGGTCCAGCCGGCGCGGGGTGAGGGATTGCTGGACTGGCTGGATTCGGTGCGACCGCCGTCGGCGCATCAACAGCCGACACGCGACCATGCCGAGCTGCTTACCCTTGAGCCGGGACAGCAGGAGATGTATCCGCAAGTGTCGCCGGATGGGCGCTATATGCTGGTTGCGGTGCATGACCACCGGCGACTGCTGGTTTCCAGGCGCCTGACCGAGAATGGCGATCCGCTGAATGTGGTCAGCGACGATGTGCATGCCCCCGATTCGATCGCCTGGTACGGCAAGGGTCAGGTCAGCTTCTTATCCGAACGGGCGGGCGGGCTTGGCATCTGGGTCAAGGCCGCCGACGGGCAAGGCGTGGTCAAACGGTTGATGCGCTTGTTTGGCCATCTGACCCAGGCGCGTGTGCTGCCCGACGGTTCGCTGCTGGCCGTACGGCTGGACCCCTTGCCAGGGCACAATGCCCCCAAGCGCACCCTGCATATGCGGCGCGATGCCTTTGAGAACTGGCAGGTCAATGGATTCAAAACGCGCATCGTGCGCATAAATGCCGATGGGCTGGAGCAGGTGCTTGCCGAGGGCAGCAATCCGGCGGTTTCGCCGGATGGCAAGTGGATTGTGTTTTCCATGGCCGCCGGGCGCAGTCGGCATCTGTTCCTGATGCGCATCGATGGCTCGGAGTTGGTGCAGTTGACCGATGCGCGTTCAATCGACGTGCAACCGGCCTGGAGTCCCGATGGGCGGTGGATCGTGTTCGCCTCCAATCGGGGCGCGCCCGACATGCGTCATCCGCAGAAGAGCAATTGGGATATTTGGGCCATCGGACGCGATGGGCGCGGATTGACACGCCTGACCGAGGATCCGGCCCGCGATGGCGCCCCCAGTGTGGGACCGGATGGGCGTGTGTATTTTCATTCCGATCGCAAGATCTCGGCCGATGAGCGCGCGTTGCACCAGGTGTCCGGCCCCGTTGGCGGTTTTCACGTCTGGGTGGTGCGCGCCCCGAAGCTGGCCGCGCGATGATTCAGGCGTAAGGATCCCACCGCGCATCCAGCACGCGATGCAGTCGCTGCGAATGGCTGGGATCGGGACCGGCCAACGGCAGGCGCACGATGAACGTGGCGCCATGACCCGGCTCGCTATGCACCTCGATGTGCCCGCCGTGCGCGTCAACGATGCGCTTGCATATGGACAGTCCGAGTCCCGCGCCGTCACCTTGTTTGCGACAGCGCGCATCGTCGGCGCGGTAAAAGCGGTCGAATAGCAGCGGCTGCTTTTCCGGTGGGATGCCCGGCCCTTCGTCGCTGATGCTGACGCTTGCCCATTGTTCATCTGCCACCTGCGCGCGCAGACGCACGGTCGAGTGTTCCGGGGCGTATTTATAGGCGTTGTTCAGCAGATTCATGAACACCCGTTCGAGATGGGCGCCGTCGCCGATCACTTCCATGCCGTCGGTAATGTCCATATCCAGGGTGATATGCTGGCTGGCGAACAAAATCAGGTGTTGCTGCCCCACCTCCCGCAGCAACAGCGAGAGATCGACGGGTTCTTGCACCAGGTCGAGCTGGCCGGCATCCGCGCGGGCGAGGGTGAGCAGGTCGTTGACGATGCGCTGCATGCGTTCCACGGTCTCCAACTGCTGGCGCAGGATGTGCTCGTATTCTTCGCGGCTGCGCGGATGGCGCAAGGCGACTTCGATTTCCCCTTTGAGGATGGTGAGCGGCAGGCGCAGCTCGTGCGAGGCGTCGGCGGTGAAGCGGCGTTGCGCGCGGAAACTGGCTTCCAGGTCGGCGAACATTTTGTTCAGCACATTGACCAGGATGCGAAGTTCCTTGTCCTGTGATTTCGATTCCAGTCTGCGTGAAAGGTCGCCCGCGGCCACCGCGCGCGCGGTCGAGGTGATTTCCTGGATGGGGTCGAGCGCCTTTTTGGCCATGAAGTAGCCGGCCGCAGCACTGAGACTCATCATCAGCAGGCCAAGCAGGCCACCGATAATGAACAGCAGGCGGAAGATCGCGCTGATGTCCGAGGTACTCTTGCCCAACAACACAACGGCGACCACCTCGCCTCCCAAGCGGATAGGGCGGGCAATGATGCGGTAATTGCTTTTCTGCAGCAGCGATTTCGTCGATACGAAGGCGACGGATTCCCGCCCGAAGGCCCGCTTGAGTACCTGGCTTACCTTGTTGCCGCCATGGCCGATCAGCGTCTGTCCCGCCGAGAAGAGTAGCACGCCATTGATGCTGACCAGTTCGGCAGGGCCAGAAAAGCGCTGCGCAAAGGCGCTCATTTCGCTGGACCAGGCGTAAAACGGAGCATGCTCCAAGCGGTTGCCGATCCATTGCGCTTCCTGCATCAGCTGGTCATCGACATCCTGATTGACCCGGTGTGTCAGCGCGCCGTACAGCAGGATCGCGGCCAGCATCAGAATACCAAATTCGATGGCCACGAACATCATCGCAAGGCGGCCACGGAAGGTGCGAAAGATGTTGGATCGTATCCAGTTATACAGCGCGCTCGGGGTCAGACTGGCCAGTTTTGTCCCCTTGACCGCAGATCAGCCCAGCGGGGGTTCATCGGTCAACACATACCCCTGTCCCCGCAGGGTATGGATCAGTGGCTTGTCAAAGCCCTTGTCCACCTTGTTGCGCAGATGGCTGATATAAACATCGATGACATTGCTCTCCGGATCGAAATTCATGTCCCACACATGTTCGCCGATCAAGGTGCGCGACAGGACCTTGCCCGGATTGCGCATCAGATATTCCAGCAGGGCGTATTCCTTTGTGGTCAGGCGAATGTTCTTGCCGGCCCGAGTCGCCCGCCGACTGATCGGGTCCAGTTCTAGATCGGCCACCTTCAGAATCGGTGATTTGCTTTCCGATTGGCGGCGCAGCAACGCGCGCACGCGCGCCAGCAATTCCTCGAAGGCAAAGGGCTTCGCCAGGTAATCATCCGCGCCGGCGTCCAGCCCGCGCACCTTGTCCTCGACCGAGTCGCGCGCGGTGAGCATCAGCACCGGGGTGGAAACGCCGCGTTCGCGCAATTCGCGGCACACCGTGATGCCGTTCTTCTTGGGCAACATGAGGTCCAGGATGATCAGATCATAATCGTTGACCTCGCCCAGGAATTCACCGTCTTCGCCGTCGTAGGACACATCGACCGCATGCCCCTCTTCCTTCAATCCCTTCTGGATGAAGTGCGCGACGCGTTCCTCGTCTTCTACCACCAGGATTTTCATGGCCCTCAGTGTAGCATCGTGGCATGGTCGGCGTGAAGCCCCGAATCGTTAGGGAGGTGCGCAATGGATTACCGTATCAAGCGGCGGGAGCCCTTGTACCAGGGCTTTTTCACCTTGGAAGCGTTGACCATCGAGCATGCCCGCTTCGATGGCGGACGCATGCGCGTGCGGCGCGAACATTTCGAGCGCGGCGATGCGGCGGCGGTGCTGTTGTTCGATCCGGCGCGAGACGAGGTGTTGCTGTTGGAGCAGTTCCGCGTCGGACCGGTTGCCCGCGGAGAGCATCCGTGGCTGATCGAGATTGTCGCCGGCATCATCGACCCAGGGGAAACGCCGCACCAGGCGGCCATGCGTGAGGCGCGTGAGGAGGCTGGCTACGAGCCGCGCAGGCTCAAGCCTCTGGGGCGGTTTTATGCCTCTCCCGGGGCTTCGTCCGAGCGGCTGTTTCTGTTTCTTGGCGAGGTTGCGCGCGGCGAGGCGGTAGGTGCGGGCGGTGGTGTGCGGCAGGAATGCGAGGATATTCGTTTGTTCTGGGTATCGCGTCGGGAGGCGGTGCGCATGGTGTGCGACGGGCGGATCGCATCGGCCGCACCGATGATTGCGATCATGCGCGCATTCGGTACCTTGCCGGTGTACGATGCGAGCGGTTGATCAGCGTTGCAGCGCGGCGCGCATCTCGTCGATTGCCTCCGCCAGTACGGCATAGCGAAAGGGCTTGTCCAGAATGCGCAATGATTGGTCGGTAAAACGGCCTTGCAGGTCCTGCCGGTAGCCGGTCACGAACATGATGCGCTGCAGCAATTCGGGTTTGATATGGATGATGCTGTTGTAGATCTCGTCGCCTGTCAGGCGCGGCATGCGAATGTCCAACAGGATGATGTCGTAATGCGCGCCGTTGGTGGTGACCTCGAACAACCCCTCGACCGGATCGGAGATACAGGTGACCCGCATATCGGCGATGCCGCGTTCCTGCGCATAACGGCGCAGAAACGCGGACATGATTTCGTGCATGGTTTTTTCGTCGTCGATCAGCAGGACGTTCAATCGTTCTCCCCTCGCACCCGCAGGCCGAAATCCTGCGGCACTGGCATTTCGCCAGCAAGCAG
This sequence comes from Zetaproteobacteria bacterium, assembly GCA_003696795.1. Taxonomy (GTDB): domain Bacteria; phylum Pseudomonadota; class Zetaproteobacteria; order Mariprofundales; family Mariprofundaceae; genus J005. The sequence continues at coordinate 31,400 of RFFT01000084.1, forward strand.
TGTATGCACTTTCGCATTGCAGGCAACCATTTTCAGTGCCCGATGCAAATCCGCAAGATAGCCGCGTCCTTCATCGTCAGGGGCATTGAGGATGATGTGACGCGGCGGCATCTGCATTTGGGCCAGTTGTGCGATGCTGAGCAGCATATGGTTGATGGCGCCCAGCCGCGCGCGAACCACGAGCCATACCTCGTTCGGCGCGAGTGCCCTGATCCAGTCGGCCACGAGGAAATCCCGCGTCAACGGCACCATCAAGCCGCCCACCCCTTCGATCAGCGTGATGCCGGGATGGTCCATGCGCAAGCGGCACCAGTTCAGCAAATGTTCGGGTTGAAGCTCGCCCGCTCGGTCCGCCAGCGCAGGCGCGCGCGCTTCAGCGAAGCGATAGCGGTTGATGGCGGTGGGGTCATGCATTCCCTGGGCACGCAACAAGGCG
>RFFT01000019.1 GCA_003696795.1 Zetaproteobacteria bacterium
CCTTGATCCCGGCTGGTGGATAAGCCGCGTGCATCCCGATGACCGAGCGGCCTGTTTGAGGAGTAGCGAGCGGCTCTGGCGCGATGGTTTTTTGAAGCACACATATCGGCTACTTGCGAAGGATGGAGGCATCGTCTGGATCGAGGACCATTTGCGCTTGTTCCGGGATGATTGCGGGCGCCCCGTCGACATGGTGGGCGCTTGGCTGGATGTCAGTGAACGCAAGTGGTTCGAGGCGTTTGATCAGGATCAACGCCACATTCTCGAAATGGTGGCGAATAGCGATACCTCGTTAGCCGAGGTTCTGGATGAGATTGTGCTGGCGGTTCAGCGATGTGCCCCCGGGATGGTGGGTTCGATCCTGTTGCTTGACGCGGACGGGCGTTGCCTGCGCCACGGTGCAGCCCCCGATCTTCCGGAGGCGTATTGCCGCGCGATTGACGGTGGCGAGATCGGGCCGTGCGCTGGATTCTGTGGAACAGCCGCGTTTCGCGGTGAAAGGGTGATCGTCGAGGACATCGCCCATGATCCGTTGTGGGTCGGCTATGCTGAGCTTGCCTTGGCGCATGGTTTGGCTGCCTGTTGGTCGCAGCCGATTATCGCTTCCGATGGAGCGGTGCTGGGCACGTTTGCGATGTATTACCGTGAGCCACGAAGCCCGAACGACCGGGACATCGTGCTGATCGAGCGCGCGGCATCGCTGGCCGCGAACGCGATTGCGCATAAGCGTGCTGATGCGGCACTGCAGCGGCGTGAAACGCAATTGGAAGTACTCGCGCGTGCCGGTCGGCTGCTGGTTGAGGAACTGGACGAGGATGCCATTGCCTCTCGGTTGGCACGCCTGGCCATTGAGCTGGTGGGTGCGCATGCGGGCGGGACCGGCTTGGTGCAAGCGGGCAAGGTACGTTTCCGTCAGGTGCATTTTGCCGATGGTTCGACTCAGGCTATCGATTTTGCTTTTGCGCCTGGGGAGGGTGTGCCAGGGCATGTCATGGCCAGCGCGCAGCCTTATCGCACCAATGATGCGGCACACGATCCGCATGTGGTGCAGGCGATTCGCGAGGCAATGGGATTCGAACGGCTGGCGGACACCCCCATCCTGGGCGAAGGGGGAGAAGTGCTGGGGTGCTTCGAGGTGCACGACCCACTCGATGGCCGCGCGTTCGATGATCAAGACCTTGAAATGCTGACAGCCCTTGCCGGCATTGCCAGCAACGCGTTGCGCCAGGCGCGCAATGTGCGCCGCGTGCGCGAACTCAATCGCACCTTGCGCATGATTGGCGACTGTAATCAGGTACTGGTGCGCGCGCGTGATGAGGCGGGTCTCTTGAACAACATTTGCAAGCTGTTGGTGGATCAGGGCGGCTATGTGATGGCCTGGGTTGGCGAGGTCATGCAGGACGAGGAGCGGCGCATCCGGCCGCTGGCTTGGGCGGGCATGGAGGACGACTATCTACAATCGGTGCGCATTTCCTGGGCCGACGATGAATACGGCCAGGGGCCGACCGGCCGGGCTGTGCGCGCTGGCCGGCCGGTGGTGTGCCAGGACATCCTGAACGACCCGGCTTTTACACCCTGGCGGGAACAGGCCATTTCGCGGGGCTTTCACTCCAGCGTGGCTCTGCCGCTTGCGGGAAAGGAAGGGGTGTTCGGCACGTTGAATATCTATGCCGGGGATCCGCATGCCTTTTCTGCCGAGGAGCTGGCCTTGTTGGAGGAGTTGGCCGAGGACCTCGCCTTTGGTATGACGGTCCTGCGTCAGCGCAAGGAAAAGGAGGAGCTTGAGCGTCTTTACTTGCAGGCGCAAAAGATGGAAGCGGTCGGTACGCTGGCGGGTGGAATCGCGCATGATTTCAACAACATGTTGTCGGCAATCATCGCTGCCGCCTATCTGGTACGCACGATGGTGTCCGACAGGCCCGATGTTGTAGCCAAGGTGCGGATGATCGAGCAGGCCGGCGCGCGTGGCGCGGAGATGATCAGGAAGATGCTGACCTTTGCCCGCAAGGGAGAGTTGCATCGTCAACCGATTAAGGTGAGCCGCTTTTGGGATGAAACGATCGATCTGATTCGCAGCAGTGTGCCGGAAAACATCAATTTGAATCTGGATATTGACGTTGATGAGCGCGGTTTGATCCATGCGGATGCAACCTTGTTGCAGCAGGTGGTGTTGAATTTGGTCACCAACGCCCGGCATGCCGTGCGCGGTGTCCAGGCACCGGAGATTCGTGTGTCGGCGGCCTGTGCGCGGCCCGCAAAAAAATGGCTGACAAGGCATGGACTGGATGTGACGGCGCCGGGTTGGTTGCATATTCAGGTGGCGGACAACGGGTGCGGGATGAGCGAGGAAGTGCGTGCGCGCATCTTTGAACCGTTTTTTACGACCAAGGGCATGGGTGAAGGAACCGGGCTCGGACTTGCAATGAGCTTGGGCGCTGTGCAGTCGCATGGTGGCTTGATGGAGGTGGAAAGCGAGCCGGGTCGTGGCACGGTGATGCATGTCTGGCTGCCGCTGTTGGCTGAAAACTCGATGCAGGATCAGGGTGTTCGACAGGAGGCCGTGTCAGGCCGAGGTGAGTTGGTATTGCTTGCCGACGATGAGCCCGGGGTGCGCAAGGTGATGCGCGAGGTACTGGAATCGTTGCGGTATCGGGTCATGGAGGCGGAGGATGGCGAACGAGCGTTGGCGTTGTTTCGCAAGCATCGCGATGATGTGCGGGCGGTGCTGTTGGATGTGGTCATGCCACGCATGGGAGGGGCGGACGCACTGTTGCGTATGCGCGCCGAGCGCCCCGATTTGCCGGTGATTTTTATGACCGGCTACGGCGAAGGTTTGGTGCGCAAGAGTGTTGGAGCGTTGGCGCGGGGTGTGGTGATGCATAAGCCGGTGGACGTGGTGGAGCTCAGCCGCGCTTTGCGCGAATTGTTGTCGGGCGGAAAGTAGTCGGAAGTCGCTTTCCTTGACCGGGCCCGGGTGCTTCGTACACTTGCTTGCACTTTTGTCGGGTGACCTGTGTCGGGAGAAAAGCCTTACCCATGCGCGAATTTGAAAAGATCAAGCGGTTGCCGCCGTATGTGTTTGCTGTTGTCAATCAACTGAAGATGCAGTTGCGCCACGAGGGGCGCGATATCATCGACTTTGGGATGGGGAACCCCGACCAGCCGACGCCGAAGCATATCGTGGACAAGCTGTGTGAGGCCGCGCGCGACGGACGCAATCACCGCTATTCGGTCTCGCGCGGCATCGCCGGTTTGCGGCGCGCCGTGTGCGCTTGGTACAAACGCAAGTTCGATGTCGATCTCGATCCGGAAAGCGAGGCCATTGTCACGATCGGCTCCAAGGAGGGGTTGGCGCATCTGGCCGTGGCGATTACGTCGCCGGGCGATCTGGTGTTGAGTCCGAATCCCGCGTATCCGATTCACCCCTACGGATTCATCATCGCCGGCGCGGATATTCGTCATGTGCCAATGGGGCCGGGGCGTGACTATTTTGAGGAGGTGCAGAAGGCGGTGCGGGATTCCTGGCCCAGGCCGAAAGTGCTGGTGGTCAATTTTCCGTCCAACCCGACCGCGCAGGTCGTCGATCTCGATTTCTATGTTCGGCTTGTCGATTTCGCGAAAGAGAACGATCTGATCGTGATTTCCGATATCGCCTATGCGGAAATCACCTTCGATGATTATCAATGCCCTTCCATCCTGCAGGTGCCCGGCGCCAAGGATGTGGCCGTCGAGTTCTATTCGTTGTCCAAGACCTACAACATGCCGGGGTGGCGTATCGGCTTCATGGTGGGCAATCGCGAGATTGTCGCCGCGTTGGCCAAGATCAAGTCCTACCTCGACTATGGCACGTTCCAGCCCTTGCAGATCGCGGCTTGCGCGGCGCTGAACGGTCCGCAGGACTGTGTCGAGGAGATTCGCTCGATGTATCAGTCGCGTCGAAACGTGCTGGTGCATGGGATGAATCAAATGGGGTGGCGGGTCGAGCCGCCGAAGGCATCGATGTTTGTTTGGGCGGAGATTCCGGATGAATACAAGGCTATGGGGTCGCTCGAGTTTTCCAAGCGTCTGTTGACCGAGGCCGGCGTGGCCGTGTCGCCAGGTGTGGGCTTCGGGGATTACGGCGACCAATATGTGCGCATCGCGCTGATCGAAAATGAGCACCGCATTCGCCAGGCGTTGCGTGGGATGCGTCAGTTTTTTGCACGGGGAGCATGAGATGAGTGAATTGAGGGTGGGCCTGCTTGGCTTGGGTACTATCGGCACCGGGGTTGCGCGAATCCTGCTTCAGCAAGAGTCACTGATCAGTCGTCGGCTGGGCAAGCCAGTCCGGCTCGTTGCTGCTGCGGATCGGGATCTGACGCGCGATCGTGGCATCGATCTGTCCGGAGTGCGCCTTGGCGATGATGCGATGGATGTCGTGCGGGCCGAGGATGTCGATCTGGTCGTCGAATTGATCGGTGGTTATGAACCTGCGCGTTCCTTCGTGGTGGCCGCGCTTGAGCATGGCAAACATGTGGTCACCGCCAACAAGGCGCTGATCGCCAAGCATGGCGAGGAGTTATTCGCGCTTGCTGCCGACCGGGGACTGGCGATCGGTTTCGAGGCGGCGGTCGGTGGCGGCATACCCTGTCTCAAGGCATTGCGCGAGGGATGCGCGGCCAATGCCATTCAGTCCATCTATGGCATTCTGAATGGCACCTGCAATTTTATCCTGACCAAGATGGAGCAGGAGGGTGCCGCCTATGATGCGGTGCTGCGCGAGGCTCAGGCGTTGGGATATGCCGAGGCCGACCCGACGTTCGATGTGGAGGGCATCGACACGGCCCACAAGCTGGCCATCCTGGCCGGCATGGCCTTTGGCGCGCGTATTCGTTTCGATGAGGTGTATACCGAGGGCATCAACCGGATTACGCCGGTGGATATTGCGGCGGCCGCCGAGCTGGGCTATCGCATCAAGCTGCTGGGGATCGCCAAGCCACATGATGAGCAGATCGAAATGCGTGTGCATCCAACGCTGGTTCCGTTTGATTCGCAATTGGCGAATGTGAACGATTCCTACAATGCGGTGATGATTTCAGGTGACTTTGTGGAGCACACGATGTACTTCGGTCGTGGCGCGGGCGAAAGGCCGACCGCCTCGGCCGTGGTGGCGGACATCATGGACATTGCTCGCGCGCACCCGGATGGCATCGGTCATTTGCCGCCGCCGATGGGATTTGTCGATCAGGCGCGGCGGGATCTGGCCACGATGCCGATGGCCGATGTCGCATGCGAGTACTATGTGCGCCTGATGGTGCGCGACGAGCCCGGCGTCATTGCTGCGGTGACGTCGATTCTGGCCGACCATCGCATCAGCCTGGAAGCGATTATGCAAAAGGAGCGGCATGCGACCAACAATGTTCCGGTGGTCATGCTGACACATGAGACCCGGGAGGGGAATTTGCAGGCCGCGATCGCCCGCATCACCGCGCTGGATGCGGTCGGGGACGACGCGCTGATTTTGCGCAAGGAATCATTCGCAGCCTAGGAGTTCGACATGCCACGTTATGAGGGAATCATCAACCGCTATCGCGCCTTTCTGCCCATCGGCAAGGATGACGCCGTCATCACGCTGTATGAGGGCAATACGCCGTTGCACGAGTCGCTGAACCTGCGCAATGCGATCAATCCTGAGCTGAACATCTACCTGAAGTTCGAGGGCTTGAACCCCACCGGCTCATTCAAGGATCGTGGCATGACCATGGCAGTCACTCAGGCCTATAATGCCGGGAGCCGCAAGGTAATCTGCGCCTCCACCGGCAACACCAGCGCCTCGGCGGCGGCTTATGCGGCCAATTGCGGCATGACCGCCTATGTGCTGATTCCGGACGGCAAGATCGCGCTGGGCAA
>RFFT01000020.1 GCA_003696795.1 Zetaproteobacteria bacterium
CGTGATCGCCGCCGTCAACGTCGTCTTGCCGTGGTCAACGTGGCCAATCGTGCCAATGTTGACATGCGGCTTCGTGCGCTCAAATTTTTCCTTCGACATATTTCTCTCCTGACCTCAGCCCTTTACGCTCGCCACGATTTCCTGAGCGATATTGTTCGGAACTTCCTCGTAATGGTCGAACTGCATCGTGTAGTTCGCACGCCCCTGCGACATCGAGCGCAGATTCGTGGCATAACCGAACATCTCGGACAACGGCACCTCGGCATCAACAACCTTGGCGTTGCCCCGCTCGTTCATACCCATCACCTTACCGCGCCGGCGATTCAAGTCGCCAACGATATCTCCCATGTATTCCTCAGGGGTCACGACCTCGACCTTCATGATCGGCTCCAGCAGCACCGGATTGGCCTGCTGTGCCGCATTGCGGAAGCCCATGGATGCGGCAATCTTGAACGCCATCTCGTTCGAGTCCACATCATGGTAAGAACCATCATACAGGGTGGCACGGATATCGACCATCGGATAGCCGGCCATCACGCCATTGTTCATCGCTTCCTGAATACCCTTGTCCACAGCCGGAATATATTCCTTGGGCACCACACCACCGACAATCTTGTCGACGAACTCATAGCCCGCACCCGGCTCCAACGGCTCTAACTCGATCCACACGTGACCATACTGACCGCGACCACCGGACTGACGCACGAACTTTCCTTCCGCCTTGGCAGATTTGCGGATGGTCTCGCGATAAGCCACCTGCGGCTTGCCCACCGTGGCATCCACCTTGAACTCACGCTGCATGCGGTCTACGATGATCTCCAGATGCAGCTCACCCATGCCTGAGATGATGGTCTGGCCTGTTTCCTCATCCGTATGAACGCGGAAGGAGGGATCCTCGGCCGCCAACTTGGACAGCGCCACCCCCATCTTCTCCTGGTCGCTCTTTGTCTTCGGCTCGATAGCCACCGAAATGACAGGCTCGGGGAATTCCATGCGCTCCAACACGATCGGATTTGCCTCATCGCACAGCGTATCACCCGTTGTCGTCGCCTTTAGCCCAACCGCCGCGGCGATATCGCCGGCACGCACCTCCTTGATCTCCTTGCGCTCGTTGGCATGCATCTGCAGCAGTCGGCCAATGCGCTCCTTCCGCCCTTTGACCGAATTCAGCACATACGAACCGGACTCAAGCACGCCGGAATAGACGCGGAAATAGGTCAGCGAACCCACGAACGGATCACTCATCACCTTGAACGCCAACGCCGCGAACGGCTCGTCGTCCGAGCTCTTGCGCTCGACCTCGCCTTCCACGCCTTCCACATGCCCCTTGATCGCGGCCACATCGAGCGGCGACGGCAAGAAATCAACCACAGCGTCGAGCAGCGTCTGCACGCCCTTGTTCTTGAACGCAGTACCGCACAGCACCGGAATCATCTCGATCGAGATCACGGCCTTGCGAATAGCAGCCTTCAGCTCATCCTCACCGATCTCCTCGCCTTCCAAATACTTCTCCATGAGCTCTTCGTTGCTCATGGACACGGCATCGAGCAGCTTTTCGCGGTATTCTTCGGCCTGATCGGCGAGCTCGTCGGGGATGTCGACCACATCGTACATCGCGCCCATGGCCTCATCCTTCCAGACAATGGCCTTCATGCGCACCAGATCGACGACACCCTTGAACGTGTCCTCGGCGCCAATCGGCAAATTCAGCGGAACGGCGTTATGCCCCAACCGCTCGCTGATCTCGTCAACAACACGAAAAAAGTCCGCACCCGTGCGATCCATCTTGTTTACGAAAGCAATGCGCGGAACGTGATAGCGATCGGCCTGACGCCACACCGTCTCGGACTGCGGCTCAACGCCACCCACCGCACAGAACACACCCACCGCGCCATCCAGCACGCGCAGACTACGCTCCACCTCGATCGTGAAGTCCACGTGCCCCGGCGTATCGATGATATTGATCTGATGGTCGTTCCACGAACAGGTCGTGCAGGCGGACGTGATCGTGATGCCGCGTTCCTGCTCCTGCGCCATCCAGTCCATCGTCGCCGCACCATCGTGCACCTCGCCGATCTTATGGCTGACGCCGGTGTAATACAGAATGCGCTCCGTCGTCGTCGTCTTGCCGGCATCGATGTGCGCCATGATGCCGATATTGCGATAACGCTCCAATGGGATCTTACGAGCCACGCCCTACTCCTTAACCATCAAATTCAAAGAACAAACAAACCTTTGACAGCCGGCGTTTACCAGCTGAAGTGCGAGAACGCCTTGTTAGCCTCCGCCATGCGATGCACTTCCTCGCGCTTCTTGAACGCCCCGCCGCGCTCAGCCACGGCGTCCGCCATTTCATAACCCAGCCGCTCGGCCATACGATGCTCCGAGCGCTTACGCGCAAACTCAACCAGCCAGCGCACGGCCAGCGACTGCTGCCTCCGCTCGGACACCTCGACCGGCACCTGATACGTGGCACCACCGACGCGCCGGGACTTAACCTCCACTTGCGGCTTCACCGCCTCGAGCGCCCGATGCAGCACCTCAAGCGGCTGCATCCCACTCTTCTGCGCGGCGATCTCCATGGCCTCGTACACGATCGCCTCGGCAATCGTCTTCTTGCCGTCGCGCATCACCTTGTTGATCACGTTGGACACCCGCACGTCGCCATACTTGGCATCAGGCAGAATGTTGCGCCGTGGCGCTGGACCTTTACGCGGCATCTCTCAAACCCCTCTTACTTCGGACGCTTGGCGCCATACTTCGAACGCGCCTGCTTTCGACCTTCGACCCCTGTGGTGTCCAGGACACCACGCAGAATATGGTAGCGCACACCCGGCAAGTCCTTCACACGGCCGCCACGAATCAGCACCACCGAGTGCTCCTGCAACTTGTGACCCTCACCCGGAATATAGGCCGTCACCTCCTGACCATTGGTCAGGCGCACACGCGCCACCTTGCGCAGTGCCGAATTCGGCTTCTTCGGCGTTGTCGTGTACACGCGGGTGCACACACCGCGACGCTGAGGGCAAGCCTGCAGCGCAGGAACCTTGTTGATCTTGCGCTTATCCTTACGCGGCTTGCGAATCAACTGATTGATCGTTGGCATATCTACCTCGCTCAAGACTTTCTTCGCACCGACCCGCCGGGCAGGCCCAAGTCGAAGGGTCGCGAACCATAGTGATGGCATAAGGGACTGTCAACAGCCTTGTCCACACGCTGAAAACGGACGCGACACACAGCGTGACACCCCGTTGCCGGCCCAATAACCTGGACGCGACACCACCGCCGCGCCAATCTGTCTCCCAGACTAGCCGCGTACACTTTGAAGCGAAAGGGACATCGAGATGAAGACTGATTACATCCCCGACTCCACGATCACCTGCCCGCACTGCGGCCATCGAAAGAAGGAAACCATGCCCACGGATGCCTGCCAATGGTTCTACGAATGCGCAGCCTGCCATGCCCTGCTCAAGCCCAAGGAAGGCGACTGTTGCGTGTTCTGCTCCTATGGCGACATACCATGTCCACCGATCCAGCTGCATGGCGCCTGCTGCACGGACAAGTAAGCAATCGATCTTTTGCGCGTGAATCAATCAAGCGCCTGAAGGATCGCCTCGCTGGCCTTCTTGGCATCGTCGAACAGCATCATCGTCTTATCCATGTAGAACAGATCGTTATCCAGCCCCGCATAGCCGGGCGACAACGAGCGCTTGATCACGATCACATGCTCGGCCTTGGCCACATCGAGGATGGGCATGCCATAAATCGGACTGGATGGATCGCTTTTCGCCGCCGGGTTGGTCACATCGTTCGCGCCAATCACCACCGCCACATCGGTGTCGGCAAACTCGGCATTGATCTCGTCCATCTCGTGCACAATGTCATAAGGCACATCGGCCTCGGCCAGCAGCACGTTCATGTGCCCGGGCATACGCCCGGCCACCGGATGAATCGCGAATTTCACCTCGACACCCATGCCCATAAGCTTGTCCACGAGCTCCTTGAGCGCATGCTGCGCGCGCGCGACCGCCAAGCCATAGCCCGGCACGATGATCACCGAGCGCGCATTCTTCAGCAAAAACGCCGCATCCTCGGCGCTGCCTGCCTTGACCGGCCGATCCCCGACGCTGGCCGCCGCGCCACCCCCGCCGGCTTCGCCCCCGAAGCCGCCAAGCAACACATGCAACAGCGAACGGTTCATCGCCTTGCACATGATGTAGGACAGAATCGCGCCGCTGGAGCCCACCAGCGCGCCGGCCACAATCAGCATATTGTTGCCCAGCGTGAAACCGATGCCGGCCGCAGCCCATCCCGAATACGAATTCAGCATGGAAACGATCACCGGCATATCCGCGCCGCCGATCGGCACAATCAACAGCACGCCGAGTACCAACGCGATGGCCAGCATCAGCAAAAACGGCAGCCAACCCTGCGTGACACAGAACATGATACCCGCCGCCAACATGACCACGCCCAGCACGAGATTGAGCACATGCTGCCCAGCAAACACGAGCGGTTTGCCGGAGAGCAGCCCCTGCAGCTTGCCGAATGCAATCAGCGAGGCCGTAAACGTGATCGCGCCAATGAATGTACCCAGAAACAACTCGATGCGGCTTGCCGGACGCAAGCCCCCAACGGCATCCGCAATACCATAGGCCACAGGATCGTAGAACGCGGACACCGCGATCAATACCGCGCTCAAGCCCACCAACGAATGCATGAAAGCCACGGTCTGCGGCATGTGGGTCATCGGAATACGCCGTGCAACCACACCGCCGATCACCCCGCCCAGCGCAATGGCTGCGAAAATCCAGGCGTAATTGTGCACGGACTCAAGCTGCAGGGTCACCAGAATCGCAAAGGCCATGCCAACCATGCCGAACAGATTGCCCCGCCGGGCGGTCTCCGGGCTGGACAAGCCTTTGAGCGCCAAAATCAGTAATACGGAAGCAGCCAGATAGGCCAGCGCGACAGCGTTTGCGGACAACACGTTTACTCCTTACTTGCGCTTGCGGAACATCGCCAGCATACGCTGGGTCACCATGAAGCCACCAAAAATATTCACCGACACCAACGCAACCGCGACCAGACCGAGCACGGTGGCAAGATTCATTTGCTCGGGCCCCGCGGCAAGCAAGGCACCGACGATGATGATGCTGGAAATCGCATTGGTCACACTCATCAACGGCGTATGCAAAGCCGGCGTGACATTCCACACCACGTGATAGCCAACGAACACGGCCAGCACGAAAACGGTAATGGAAAAAACAAACGGGTCGACCGCCGCGCCATGCGCATGCGCGCCGGTCTGCGCCACCTCCATAGCACTCATTCCTCTTCCCCCTGCCTGAATTGCGGCTTCAGCCACTCGCCATTGCGACACAACATCGTGGCCTGCACCACCTCGTCCTCGACCGCGACGTCAATGCCGCCGTCCTCGCTACGCATCAGTTGCACGAAGTTCCACACATTGCGGGCAAACAACACGCTTGCGTCAGCGGCCATCAGCGACGGCACATTGGTGATGCCGACCAGGGTCACCCCCTCGTGTTCGATCACTTCGTCCGGGCGCGTCAGACGACAGTTGCCACCACTGGCCGCGGCCAGATCCACGATGACCGAACCGCGCCGCATGCGCACCACGGTTTCGTCGCTGACCAGTTCCGGCGCCGGTCGCCCTGGAATCTGGGCGGTGGTGATCACGATATCGGCCTCGGCCGTGCGATCGGCCACCAGCGCATTGAGTCTGGCCTGCTCATCCTCGGTCAGCTCGCGGGCATAGCCTCGTTCATCCTCGGCATCCACGCCTTCCAACTGAATGAACTTCGCGCCCAGGCTCTCCACCTGCTCCTTGGCCGCGGCGCGCACATCGAAGGCCTCGACCACCGCCCCCAAGCGGCGCGCGGTCGCAATCGCCTGCAACCCGGCCACACCCGCGCCCAACACGAGCACGCGTGCCGGTTGCACGGTACCGGCCGCGGTCATCAGCATCGGGAAATAGCGCGGATAATGCTCGGCGGCGAGCAACACCGCCTTATAGCCGGCGATATTGGCCTGACTGGACAGCACATCCATGCTCTGCGCGCGTGAAATACGGGGAATCAGCTCCAGTGCGAGACAGGTCAGCCCCCGCTGCGCATAACGCGTAAGCAACGGATTGGCATGGGGAGCAAACATGGCTACGACCACGGTATCCGCGGCCAACTGCTCGGTCTCCTTGGCATTCGGCGCCTGCACTTTCAGCACCAACCCCGCCCCATCGCAGGTCGAGGCAAAATCGTCAGCCAGCTGCGCGCCCGCCTGCGCGAACGCCGCATCATCAATCATCGAGGCAAGCCCCGCGCCGCGCTGGACCCGCACATCGAATCCGGCGGTGACCATTTTTGCTACCGTTTCCGGGGTCGCGGCAACGCGCCGCTCTCGGCTCTCAGTTTCGCTTGGAATGGCGATCAACATCGTCTCCCCCCTGCGCGGGCGCGCCAGGCGCGATTGTAGAGGCGGAGCCAGGTATTACAAGCGCAACCCAACCTTGCGCAGCATCTGACAAAAGCGCCATCCGAGTCGATGCTCGTGTCATACTGTTCGCTAGTAGCTGTGCATGCCGCTCAAATGGTCGCATTGATTCCAGAACACCAACTTCCATTCATTTCCATCGAAATCCATCCGCGCAACAGCAGCATTATCCATCGACAACCAAACCTTTTCGTTCCAGCCAAAAGCAACCGCAGCCAACACATCGAAAAGAGCCCCATGCGCGACAACGACCAGCACATCTTCGGCATGACGGACTTCCATATCTTTCAGCCATGCAGCTACTCGCGAAAAAGCCTCGCGAAGCGTTTCCCCACGAGACACAAACCACCACCCCAATTGCCGATATCCACCTGCAAAGCCAACCCTTCCTTTAAACCGTCGCTCGACCTCCATGCGAGGCATGCCGCCCCACACAGCACCACCGCAACAACCGAGACCGCCCACTTCAAAGAGTCGCGCATCAACCACCAAGGGAGCTCCAAGGGCGTCAACAAGGGCGGCTGATGTTTCGATTGCCCTTCGCATAGGCGAGGAATAGACTACATCAGCTTTGAGTTTTTCCGGCTTTCCCTGAAAAATATCCGCCCGATACTCGTGCCCGGAAAGCCAGGCGGCTGTGCGATTCGCTTGACGCATCCCCAAATCGGTCAACGGAGGATCAGGCCAGCATCCACCCCGCTTTTCATTCGCCACGCTTTGAGCATGTCTAACAAGAAAAAGTTTCATTTCACTCTGACCGGTCGCAGTCCAAGCAATCTATCACAGGCAACAAAGCAAGCCGGCCTATAATCCAATGGCCTCGGGCTGCCCTTTTGGCGCGACTTCAACGACAGCAACCCTGATGCCGGCAACGCCAAATAAGGCGTCTCCTCTATCAGCGCCCTTGGCATAATCCAACCAGAACCCTCAGACCAGAGTATATCTATATCCAGCGTTCTATCACGTTGGCTGCAATTCGGGTGGGATCGATTTCTTCCGCTCTCTATTTCCCATTCACAAAGCGTTTTTTTGACCTCGCGAACACTGAGCCCGCTTTCAACCAGAACCGCCCCATTCCAAAATCTTCGATATGTTCGTATTGCGACCGGACACGTTCTATAAAACCTGCCGACAACCAGAAAAGGAAAAAACGACACCATTCGCTCAATCGCCCAAGGAACATGCACCCCTGGCAGGATATTGCTTCCCACGGCAAGCAACAAACGCCTCATTACCGTAGCAGCTTCCGTACGTAAGCACCCACAAAGACCGTCACGAATATCACGCCCAACACAGACTCCAGTGTCACAGCCCAGCTCACAGGCATTCCCGCGACAATCTCGGGGCGCCATTCCCCAAAAAACGCCATAAACATTGCTTGAACACTCAACAACACCGCATCAAGACCAGAAACCGCTGGCCACATGAAGGAAAACACCAAGGCAAAGACAACAACCAAAACGACGGCGGATAGAACAATGTTTGTCAGACGGACACCCCAACCGAACATATCGTTCATCAGCCAATACCCCAAACCTCTTCGCTTGCAGTCTCGGCGGCGCATATTGAAATACGCCTCGTCCTCCAGCTTCAGTTGGCCTTCCTGCGCAAGGAGATTCTTTAGCAACACATACTCCTGCACCAGCTCGGCAGGCTTGCTCTTGTCCTCCGACTCCCTTTGCAACATGAAAAAGCGAGGCGCATTCAGAATCGAAAATTCGCGCTTGTCTCCATACAGGGAAGAAAAATCATCCATCACGAGTCGCTCCACGCTGAGGCGAGCCATCTTGAGTCCTCCACCCTTTGCAAATCTCACCTGATGCAAACGCATCACCCTTTCCACCGTGGCATCATCCATATTCAGCTCGCCATCGAAGCGAACGTTCTCCAGGGCAAAATGTCCCTCGATATACGTCCCACGCAAATCCATAAACCCCATTTCGGCCAGGCAATCGTCCGATGACGCATCCCTCCGATTTTCCCTCAACGAACGCAATGACATATTCCCCCGCAATTTCGAACGAAGGCAAGTGAAATCCACGCCCCCCGACAATCCGGTCAGCTCAATATCCTGGAGTTCCGCATTCTCAATGTGGATTCCTTCCCCATGTCGCAAGCCATGAATTTCAAGACGGCCATGTATTTCAGTTCTGTTGATACTCTGGCTTCTGTAAAATTCTTTTCCCAGAAACAACCGTCTGAAACATGCGCGATCCAGTGATTCGTTCGCATCCGCCGTCGTGGATTTCACACGGTTGTCCTGAATGCGCATCACCTGGATCGATCCAGGAAACATGCCGCCCACCACAACATTCCCTTGAATATGCATCTCATTCAGCCACACCATATCCTGCGGACCACGAACCCCAAAGTCGAGATACAGCGCCTTCGCCTGCAACCCGCGAAAACTCGCACCCCCAACCCCCGAGAAGTCGCAACCCTCCATGTGGACATCGCCTGCAATGCACGCCTCTTTCAACGTGAAGGCATCGTGAAACGTACAGCCCAGAAAAACCAAGTCTCCGTCTGTTTGCCATTGGATGAAATTGGCCCGCTCATCCCAACTGCAGCGCGCGAATATGATATCGCAACCACCCTTTCGGAACCGCTCATCCAGCCGCCAACCACGCGGGACCTTACCCGTCAGAACCAACTGCCTGCCCTCGGGGCAGCCACCCTCTTCGCCAGGCGCGCAAAAATGTATCGCGGTTTGTTTCTCTGCCAACAGACGAACGAAGCCTTCCTTACCGTCCTTCCCAACGTCTCCGGTGGCCGCGAAGGGCCGATGAAACTGCTCGCCTTTCTCACGGCTCAGACAAAACTCGACAACATCTCCCTGCGCCAACCCCTGCCAGCCATTGCGGGGCTTGGGATCAACATCCCGAAAGTGCACAAAAACGATTCGCGACCCAGGCGGTTCGTCCGGAAGGTACAAGAGCCCACATCCCGCATCCTGCAAAAAATCAATGCATATGCCCTTCTTCACCATTCGAACAATGCCCCCTGCCGAACCCATCCGGCAAAGCCTTCCAACTTATGGGTTTGCTCCATGATGTCGTCGCCGTAATGGACCGCATAAATACGCCCGAGCAAGTCCGATGGATAAAGACGCTTCAGCTCCAAAGCCGTGGCATGCGCCGGATGGGTGTCGCCGGAAACATACACATCGTGAAATACATAAGGATCATCCTGAACAATCAGGCTCAATTCCGGGATCGCATTGGTGTCCGCCGTGAACGTGAAACGGCCCGGAAGCCGAACTCCGAACGATGGCTTTCCCACCGTATGCGTGGTCGGAAACACCTCGAAGCCCAATCCATTCCAAAAAAAACGCTCGCTGACAGGAACAATGTCGAAAAAATCATCCAACTCATTCTTGCCGTCGCTTGAATACCCCATGCACCCTTTCAGGCATTCGTTCCACAAGGGATCAAGCACGCTCTCGCAAGCATACAACTTGATCCGGTGCCCCCCATGAACGTAGCGACTCTCAAACCCGAACCGCTCCAGACCGAACACATGGTCGCCATGCACATGCGTAATAAATATGGCATCGATATCCTTGATGGTAAGCCCTTGATCACGCAGCGCCTGCTTGGCGGTCCAACCACAATCGACAAGCAGATTTTTTGCTTGCGTGGAAACCAGCAGGTTCGTGTTATAGTAATCAAGGCTTTCAGAATCGCCCGTGCCTATGAACCGGGCCAGAATCTCACTCACTGTCCGCCTCTCGTTCGATAACAACCGATGCGGACTCCATTCCAAGATAATGCAATGGCTTGGACAGCTTCAGCCGCAGCCAGGGCACACGAAACTCTTCCAGCACGATCTTCGCGCAGGCCTCGGCCAGCGCTTCGATCAGACCGAAGCTGGAG
>RFFT01000085.1 GCA_003696795.1 Zetaproteobacteria bacterium
GCTAACAAGGAAAAGAAAAGGGGTCACCCTCGGCAACCCCTAACGCATTGATTTTATTGATATTTTACTGGTACCGGGAGCCGGAGTCGAACCGGCACGGCCTCGCGGCCACCAGATTTTGAGTCTGGCGTGTCTACCAATTTCACCATCCCGGCAACAAGGAGGGAGCGAAAAGGTGGCGCGAAGCATTGTCATTCCTCTCGGCGCTGTCAAGATTTGAGCTTGAAGCATCGGTATAAGGGAGGAGGCGCTATTGACGGATTATGAGGTCGTGATCGTGGGCGGCGGCGTGATTGGTGCTGCGCTGGCGCTTGAATTGGCTGGCAGCGATTATCGCGTGGCGTTGGTGGAGCGGCGGCGGCCGGCGTTTTCGTCGAGTAATCCGGAGCGGGTGATTGCGCTGAATCATGGCTCGTATGTGCACCTGGACCAGTTGGGTGTGTGGCGTGCGATGCGCGAACAAGGTGTGGGGGTGATTCGGCATATCAGCGTGGTCGAGGCACGCGGTAGCGAACATGTGGAAATGGATGCGGCGGATGCGCCCGGCACGGCGCTGCCCGCACTCGGTTATGTGCTGGAAATGGGGGCGATGCTTCGGGGGCTGTATACGCATTTGGAACAGGCAGGCGTGAAACTGTTGACCTCCGCGCGTGTAGAGGGGTGTGCATGGGAGGACGATTGGGCGAACGTACGCTTACAGGATGGCCGCTGTTTACGTGCGCGCTTGCTGGTGGGGGCGGATGGCAGCGACAGCCAGTTGCGGCGCATGGCAGGCATTGCAACCATGGGATGGGACTATAACCGGTTTGCTATTGTAGCCAGCATTCGCTGCGCGCACGAACATCAGGACACCGCTTATGAATGTTTTCGAAAGGCAGGGCCGCTGGCGTTGCTTCCGTTGGCGGACGGGCGCTATTCCATTGTTTGGACCATGCGTCCGGCCGAGGCGGCACAGCTCTTGCGCATGGATGATCAGCAGGTCATGCGCGTGCTGATGCGCGCGATGGGCGAGCGGCTGGTGCAGGCCACGGGCGAGGTGTTTGCGATTTCTCCACGCGCATGTTTTTCGTTGGAGTTGAGTATCGCGCGTCGGATGACGGGACCGCGTCTTGCTCTGGTGGGCAATGCGGCGCATACGATCAACCCAGTAGCGGGGCAGGGGATGAATCTGGGGTTGCGTGACGTGCGCCGGCTTGCCTGGGTGTTGCAGGCGGATTATGCGCGGCGTGATCCGGGTCAGAAGATCGTACTCAGTGCCTATGCAGAACAACGCTGGCGTGATGTGGCGGCGGTTGCCGCGTTCACCGAGGGCATGGTTGATGTCTTTGGGATGACGATGCCGGGCATGCGGCAACTGCGCGGTCGAGGGATGGCGATGATGCAGTGCCTGTCGCCCCTGCGGGACATGCTGTTGCGTCATGCGGCGGGCATTGAGCAATTGGAGGAGGCGCGAGTTGGCACAATGGCATGAACGGGTTGATGTCGGCATCGTTGGAGGCGGCATGGTTGGACTCACCCTGGCCAGCGCGCTGCGCGATCGGGGCCTGCGGGTGGCATTGATTGAACGCGGCGAGGGGCGTGTGCGCACGTCGCTGGGGCGGGATTGCCGAGTGTCGGCCATCGTGTATGGCAATGTTCAGATCTTGCGTGGCCTGGGTGCGTGGGAGCATCTGCAGAGTGAGGCTGAGGCCATCGAGCAAATGCGCGTGTGGGACGATCAGCATGCGGGCGGTATCCGGTTCGATGCGGTCGAGATTGGTCAGCCGGCGCTGGGTTATTTGGTGGAGAATTCCCGTTTGCAGGATGCGTTGCGGCGCACCCTGCTGATGACCGATTCGGTGGAGTTGCACTGTCCGGCCGAAGTGGCGCGCCTTGACTTTGATGAGGACATGGTGCGGATCGAACTCAAGGAAGGCGGTCGGATCGAGACGCCGCTCCTGGTGGCGGCCGATGGAGCGCAGTCCTGGGTGCGCGCACAGGCGGGTATTGATTGTTTCCAGCGCGATTACGGCCAGAAGGGCATTGTCGCCACGGTGCGTCCGCAGCTGCCGCACCGCAATATTGCTTACCAACGCTTCACTCCGACCGGGCCATTGGCCATGCTGCCGCTGCCGGACGGGCTTTGTTCGATTGTCTGGAGCAATATGAATGCGCAGGCCGATGCTTTGCTTGCGCTCGATGATGCAGCTTTTTTGCGCGCGCTGAACGAGGTGTTCGGGCCGGTTTTGGGTGAGATTGTCGAGGTCGGTACGCGCGCCGCCTTTCCTTTGCGGGCCCAGCTTGCGCGCCATCTCGTTCGTCCTCGTTTGGCCCTGATCGGCGATGCCGCGCACACCATTCATCCGTTGGCAGGATTGGGGGTCAACCTCGGTATTCGCGATGCGATGGTGTTGGCGCAGGAAATCGTCGATGCGGCTCGTTTCGAGGAGGACTGGGGTACGCTGCCTGTGCTGCGGCGTTATCTTCGGCAGCGTCTTCCCGATGTGTTGGCGGTGATGGGCGGTATGGAGGCGTTTCATCGCCTGTTTACTGCGCGCGTATCCGGCTTGCACCTTGTGCGGGGACTGGGCATGCGCGCAGTTGGCAACAGTGGGGCGGTCAAGGCGCTGTTGATGCGCAACGCCACCGGGCTTTCCCTGCCGGTTCCGCGACAGATCACCTGGGCACACCGAGGCTGAGCCATGGGCGTGATTCATGTTCTGCCTGCGAAGGTGGCCAACCAAATTGCCGCCGGGGAGGTCGTTGAACGACCGGCGTCCGCAGTCAAGGAGCTCGTCGAGAACAGCATCGATGCGGGGGCTAAGCGTGTACTGGTCCGCATTGAGCGAGGTGGAAAGAAACGCATCGAAGTGGAGGATGATGGATGCGGGATGTCTGCCGAGGATGCGCAGTTGGCGTTGAAACGGCATGCGACCAGCAAGATCGCCACCAGCGAGGACCTTGCCCATATTGCGAGCCATGGCTTTCGCGGCGAGGCGTTGCCATCCATCGCTTCGGTGTCCCGGTTTCATATGCACACCGGACAACAGGAAAGCGATGAGGGAACGGAGGTTTGGGTGGAAGGAGGCGGCGCAGCCATTGTCCGTCCCGCGCCGCCCAGGCGCGGTACCCGGATCGAGGTGCGGGATCTGTTTCTGAATACGCCCGCCCGTTTGCGCTTCATGCGCACCGAGCGCACCGAGGAGGCGGCAGTGGTGGAAACGATGCGCATGCTTGCCTTGGCCAACCCGGCCGTATCCATGGCGTTGTTTGTCGAAGGGCGTGCGCGCTTCGATCTGCCCGCGCAGACGGAGACAGAGCGGGTACATGCGATCATGGGGCGCGCGTTTGCCGACGATAGCGTAGAGCAGACGACCGAGTACGAAGGCATTGTGGTGCATGGCTGGCTGGCGTTGCCGACTTTCCATCATCGTGACGCGAGTCGTATCGTGCTGTTGCTCAACGGTAGGGTGATCCGCGATCGCGCGTTGTTGGCCGCGATACGCGCCGGCTATCGCGATGTGATGTTCCATGATCGTTATCCTGTTGCGGTTGTGCGTCTGGAGATGGATCCGGCAATGGTCGATGTGAATGTGCATCCGGCCAAGCGGGAAGTGCGCTTTCGTGCCCCGCGCCAGGTGCGCGCGGCGGTGGTGGCCTGCGTGCGTGCCGCGATCGAGCGCATGGGCCAGCGCGTATCCCGGCAACCAACCGCGCAGGCCATGCGTCGCGCCATGGCTGCCAACCCGCCTTCCGTTTCGCGCCCCTCTCCCGTTCCGCGTTCCGGGCAACCTGCGCAGCGGACCAGACCCGCTACGTCGACGGATATGCCGCGCCTGCTTTTTTCCGTCACCGAGCCAACGCGCAGTACCTATCATGTGACGGATGAGACGGGACTGGATCTTGGAGAGCCGCTGGCACAGATTCATCGTTGCTACATTTTGAGTCAAACGCGGGACGGGATCATTCTTGTCGATCAGCACGCCGCGCATGAGCGCATGACCTACGAGAGGCTGAAGAGACAGCTGCAAGGCGCGGGCATTGCGGTGCAGGCGTTGTTGACGCCGGAGCCGTTGCAGGTATCCGCGTCGGTCGCTGCGTGGTTGGAACAGCACGCCGGGGAATTGCGGCGTTTTGGGGTGGAGCTTGCTATCGACGATCAGGAGCGCTGCTGGATTCGCAGTATCCCGGCACTGCTGGCGGATGAAAGTCCGCAGGCCCTGGTCGGCGAATTGATCGACGCCTGCATGTTATTGGGTAGCGCGGCGGAAGCCGGCGTCAGTGGTCAGGCGCGGATCGTCGAGCGCTGGCTGGGTAATCGGGCATGCAAGTGCTCGATCAAGTCGGGACGGAAACTGTCGAGCGAAGAACAACGCCAATTGTTGCGGGAAATGGAACGGACACCGAACATCGCCCAATGCAATCACGGACGCCCTACCTATATCCGTCTGTCGCTGGACGATCTCGATCGTTTGTTTGGGCGCCGTGACTAGGCGCGTTCAGAATCCCTCGCGCTGCAGCAGCAGAAACACCGATAACCCGCCGAACACGCAACTGGGCAGCCAGGCGGCGAAGGCGGCAGGAAGTTGCCCGTGGGTGGCCAGCAAGGCGCTGGCATTGTTAAACACATAAAAAAGCAGCCCCAGCCCGATTGCCAGTACCACCCCCCAGGAGGCGGCCCCGGATCGGCCACTGGCATGGGTGCACAGCGCGATGGACAACAAGGCCATGAATAGACATGCAAGCGGGGCGGCGAGTTTTTTGTGCAGAGCGTAAATATAGGGCTCGGCCTTTAGGCCCGCCCGCTCCAGGTCGGCAACGTAGCGGTTCAGGGTCAGCAGGTCCATTTCGGAAGGGGCAGGGGGGGCTGCGGTTTTCGGACTGGCCGCGGAGGGGACGATCAATTGTTTCCGACGTGTAATGCTCAGTCCTTCCTGGCTGGGCCGGCTGATGATCGGGTGGTGCAAGATCCACTTGCCGTCACGGTAGCTGGCGCGTCCGCTTTCGATTTTCTCGCGCCATTGTCCTTTCTCGTCGGTACGCAGGATAATCAGGGCATAGTGCCGATGCGGCAGGGGTGTGAGGCGATAGAAGCTGTGTCCATCCTTGAGCCATTGGATCCGTTGATGCGGTGCCGCTTGATGTTTGATATGCACGCGTTCGATGCTCTCCAGGCGATGGTTGGTCACCGGCGCGACCCACTGATCGATGGCAAAGCTGATCATGGCGGCGAGCAGCGCCACCGTGGTGGCGGGCAGCACGATTTTGTTGATCCCCAGCCCTGCCGCGCGGATGGCCACGATTTCATGATGGCGCGACAAATCGACCAGGAAAACGCTGGTGGCCAACAGGATGACGATGGGCATGAATTCACCGATCATGAATGGTATCTTCAGTGCCAGGTACTCGATGAGTAGCGCGACGGTGAACTGGTCGCCCAGAAAGCGGGTTTTATCGAACGTTTCGATGATCGCAAAAATGGCCAGCAGAGCCATAAGCGTCGTACCGGCGCGCGCAAGACAGCCGGTGAACAGCCAGCGAAACAGAATGGGCATGGCCCGAGTCTAACAGCATGCATTGCATAGGCCATGCCTTGCTCGGGACCATGTGTCAGCAAAGGGTGCATTGTTGCGTCCAACTGCTACACTGCGCGACCCTATGGCTTGATGGAGGTGTCTATGCCTTGGAGCGATCCCAATCAGTCCAATAATCCCTGGAGCAGACGGCCGGGCTCAGGCAGCCAACAGCCACCCGATCTCGATGAGGTGGTGCGTCGCATGCAGGAACGTCTGTCCGGTATGTTTGGCGGCGGCAGCACCAATGGCGGGCCGGAACTCAGCAAGGGCGTTGTCGGCGGGGTCTTGGGTATTGCCTTCCTGCTCTGGCTGGCTTCCGGTTTCTACATGGTCGCGGCGGACGAGGAGGCGGTCATTTTGCGCTTCGGGGCCAGCGTGGGGACCAAGGGGCCGGGCCTCAACTGGCATTTGCCATACCCGATTGAAAGCGTGGAAAAATTGCCGGTCACACGTGTGCAGCGGTTGGAGATCGGGCTTCGGCGTTTTCCCGATGGAAGCATTCGCAAGCGGACGGATGAGTCTTTGATGCTGACCAAGGATGAAAATATCGTCGATATTTCGTTTATCGTTCAATACAAGATCAAAAGCCTGGAGGATTATTTATTCAATATCGATGCGCCAACGAAAACCGTGCGCGATGCGGCCGAGTCGGCGATTCGCGAGGTGATTGGGCGCACCTTGATCGATGATGTGCTGACCTCGCGCAAGGCCGAGGTCGAGGTCGAAACGGAACGCTTGATTCAACAAATTTTGGATGGGTATCAGGCGGGTATCTCGGTGACCACGGTCAAGCTGCAGGACGTGCAGCCTCCCGAGCGGGTAATCAAGGAGTTCAAGGACGTGGCTTCGGCGCGCGAGGACCGTGAACGTGCCAAGAACGAGGCGGAGGCGTATGCCAACGACATTATCCCGAAGGCAAGGGGCGAGGCGAAGAAGATGATTCTCGATGCTGAAGGCTATCGCGCGGAGGTTGTCGAGCGCGCCAAGGGTGAGGCACAGCGCTTCAATGATATTCTGGCCGCCTACCGCAAAGCGCCGGAGGTGACGCGCAAGCGCTTGTATTTGGAGACGATGCAGGATGTATTGGCGGACATGGAAAAGGTGATCGTCGATCGCAGTGTGGCGGATCGCGTATTGCCCTATCTGCCGCTTGATCGCATGAACAAGGTGGAGGTGAAGTGATGACGCCCAAGCAAACAACGATGCTTGTCCTGGTGGTGGCGGTGGCCTTGCTGGTGGGCAGCAGCGCCTTCATTGTCGATCAACGCGAGCAGGCGCTCGTGCTCCAGTTCGGCAACCCCAAACTGGTGGTCAAGGAGCCCGGCCTGCATTTCAAGCTGCCATGGCAGACGGTGAGTCGCTTCGACCGCAGGCTTTTGGAGAGCGATGCTCCCGTGAATGAGGTGATTACCAAGGATAAGAAAACGATTCTGGTGGACAACTATACGCGCTGGAAGATTGTCGACCCGCTCAAGGTGTATCAGGTGGCGCGCACCCAGCAGGGGGTTGCGGCCCGCATGGATGACGTGGTGCGGGGCAAGGTGCGTGAAGTGTTGGGGCAGCATACCTTGCATGAGATTGTCTCCGGCGGCGAACAGGCCAATCTGCGCGCGCAGTTGATGCGCGAGATTCGCGATCGCGCAGAAAAGGACGTGCAGGAATTGGGCATTCATATCGAGGATGTTCGTATCAAGCGCGCAGACTTGCCGCAGGAGAATTCGGACGCCGTGTATCAGCGCATGAAGGCGGAACGGCAAAGGATCGCCAAGGAATACCGTTCCGAGGGTGAGGAGGCCGCCAAGGAGATTCGGGCGGCAGCTGAAAAGCAACGCAAGATCATTCTCGCCGAGGCATACAAAAAGGCGCAGATTATTCGCGGTGAGGCGGATGCCGAGGCCACGGCGATCTATGCCGCCGCGCATCGCAAGGATCCGGAGTTCTATGCGTTTTTGCGTTCGCTGGAGGCGTACCGGGCGTCGATGGGCAATCAGACGCGGCTGGTGATCTCACCCGGCTCGGAGTTTTTTCACTTTTTTGAGCGCTCGAAATAACGGCCATGGATGATCTTTGGGCTGCACTGGGCCTGGTGTTGGTGCTGGAGGGCGCGGCTTATGCGCTGTTCCCCGAGCGCATGATTGCCTTCATGCGCCGTATGCCCGAGCAGTCGCCGGCGGTGTTACGCGTGTTCGGCTTGACTGCGGTGGCCGTTGGCTGGCTGATTGTCTGGCTGGTGCGCCATTGACGATCGTCAATCCAGCGGCTGGAGTAGGTCCAGCGTCAGTGCCTTGGCCTTGGCCTCGCCAACCAGTGGAATAAGCGCCTGCATCGAATGCTGCAGTTTGCGCTGCACACAGGCATGCAGCGCCAGTTTGAAATCGGGATAGCGTCGGTTCCAAGCCAATACCGATTCGCCCCGAATGGTCATCAGTCGCGCTGGCGTGATGGCGGTGACGGTGGCTGCGTGCGGGTTGTTGCAGAGCAACGCGATTTCACCGATCTCATCGCCGCTGGCCGCTTTTGCGAACACCAGACGCCGCGTCTGATCCTGCGGGTGCGGCACGGAAATCTCCAGTTCGCCACCCAGGACCAGATACATGAGCCCTGTATTCTTGTCACCCTGATGGAACAGCTGTTCGCCTGGCTGCAAGGAGACCATGCGGCTGTTGTATAGGATCACCTCGCGTACCGCCAAGGGCAGCACGGAGAATAGTGGATTTACAGCAAGTGCGCTGGCGGCTGAACGACGTTCAGCCAGTTGCCGCAGGGCGCGCAGAAAGCGGTCGTTCTGCGCAAGCACATCGCGCACCATCTCACCGGGCAGCGCGATCAGGGTGGTCGGTTCGCTGGTGCGCACACCTGCGCCGGCCGGCGCATCATAAACGATGGATGCCTCGCCGAAGATTTCGCCAGGGGTGATCGACCCCACCTCGACGATGCGGTCGCCGTGCCGTTTGTTGACCTGCAGCAGCCCTTCACGAACGAGATACAGATCGCGCGGTTGCTGTCCTTCATGGATGATGTCCACGCCCGCAACATATTCCATCGGGCGAGCGGCAGCGGCGAAACGCTTTTGCTCATCCGGGAACAGGGTCGCGAGCAGAGGAAAATCCCGCGTGCTGATTGACTGGGCGGGTGCGTTTTCCATATGTTGCGACATGGTCTGATTATGGTGCTTGTCGGTTGAACAGGCAAGTTGAACGTGTGGAGACATCTTGGCATGCCCGAGCTTCCTGAAGTTGAGGTGACCCGGCGTGGGCTGGCCCCGCGCTTGCAGGGGCGCAGGTTGGAGGATTGGCGTTTTTCCACGCTGCATCTTCGCCATCCTTATCCGGAGCTGGATGCGATCCGGGGTGTTGCGCTGCAACGTCTGGAACGACGCGCAAAATATCTGCTGTTTATGTTCGATAACGGATGGGTGTTGAGTTGGCATTTGGGTATGAGTGGGCATTTCCACCTGGGTAAACTCAATGATCCGTCGTTGCGGCATGAGCATGTGCGCCTGAACTGGTCTGGCGGGATCAGTGTGCGTTATTGCGATCCCCGCCGTTTCGGCTATCTCGCCCTGTTTCCACCTGGGGAGTGGCGGCGCCATCCTTGGTTTGCGCAACTGGGACCAGAGCCGCTGGAGACGCGGTTCAGCGTTGCCTATCTGCAGGATCGGTGCGCCGCGCGAAAGAGCGCGATCAAGCAAGTGCTCATGGATGCCCGAGTCGTTGTTGGGGTGGGCAATATTTATGCCTGCGAGTCCCTGTTTCGGGCGGGGATTCACCCCGCTCGTGCGGCGCGCCGGATTGCAGGCCGGCGCATCGCCCGTTTGCATGGCGCGATTCGCGATGTGTTGCGCGAGGCGATTGCGGTGGGTGGAAGCTCGATTCGCGACTTTCTTCATATCGACGGTTCCAGTGGTTATTTCGCGCATCGGTTTGCAGTCTATGGCCGTGCGGGTGCGCCTTGCCACCGCTGCGGTCACTTGGTCCGACGCATTGTCCAGCAAGGACGCGGTACATTCTATTGCCCGGCTTGCCAGCGTTAGGTGCGGCTGGTGATTTCGCCGGATTTCCGGGCTAGCATGCGCGGCCTTTTGATGGAGGAAGCGTGAAACAGATACTGGAAGCAGCATTGCAACAGGCGGCGGCTCAACTGCTGGGCGATTCGAGCGTGCTCCCGGTGCAGTTGAGTCGGCCCAAGCTCAAGGAGCATGGCGACTACGCATCGAACATCGCCATGGTGCTCAGCCGTCGACTGCGTCGCAAGCCGCAGGAGATTGCCGCGGACATCCTGCGCCTGGTGCGCTGGCCGGAGGCTGTCGAACGTGCCGAGATCGCAGGCCCCGGCTTTATCAATATTCATTTGAAGCAGGCCAGCGAGGCGGGGGTGATTGGCCGGATTCTGGCCGAGGGCGATGCCTATGGATGGCAGGAGCGCCACACGCCAATGCGTATTTGTCTGGAGTTCGTGTCGGCCAATCCAACCGGGCCGATGCATGTCGGACACGGGCGTGGCGCGGTGGTAGGCGATGTGTTGGCTGCGGTGTTGCAGGCGGTAGGCCACGAGGTGGTTCGCGAATACTATATCAATGATGCGGGTGCGCAGATCGGTGTGCTGGCGAACTCGGTCTGGCTGCGCATGCGCGAGTTGGCTGGCGAGGAGGTCGTGTTTCCCGATAATGCCTATCCTGGCGAATACATCGTGGATATCGCCCGCGCGCTGCTACAGGAAACCCCGATGGAAACCTGGCGTGGCATGGATGAGGAAGAACGCCGCCAGGCCATAGGTGCCGCCGCCGTGGAGGCGAACATGGCCGCGATTCGCGCCGACCTTGAGGCCATGGGTATCCGTTTCGATGTGTTCTTCTCCGAGCGCAAACTGCATCAGTCGGGCAAGGTGACCGAGCTGATCGAAAAGCTGAAAGCGGATGGTCTGATCTACGAGGGTGTGTTGCCGCCGCCCAAGGGCAAGCAGGTGGCCGATTACAAGCCGGTTCGGCAGTGGTTGTTTCGCGCCACCGAGTTCGGTGACGATGTCGACCGGCCACTGATGAAGCAGGACGGCACACCGACCTATTTTGCGGCGGACATCGCCTATCATTTCGACAAGCACCAGCGCGGCTTCGATCGCATGATCGATGTCTGGGGGGCGGATCATGGTGGCTATGTCACCCGCGTGCAGGCGGCGATGAAGGCGTTGATCGGCAAGGATCGACAACCGGATGTGTTGCTCGTGCAGATGGTCAACCTGACGCGGGACGGAAAGCCCGTACGCATGTCCAAACGGGCGGGCACTTTTGTGACCTTGCGCGAGGTGGTCGACGAAGTGGGACGGGATGCCGTACGTTTCAATTTCATGACCCGTCGGTCCGAGAGTCAACTGGATTTCGACCTGACCACCGCCAAGCAGCAAAGCGACGAGAACCCCGTGTATTATGTGCAGTACGCGTATGCGCGCGCTTCGGCCATTCTGCGCAAGGCGGCGGAGCAGGGGTTCAGCGAGGAGGGCGAGGCGGACTTCAGCCATCTACGCACGCATGAGGAAAAACGGCTGATTTCCGCGCTGATCGAGTACCCTGAGGTGCTCGCCAAGGCGGCGGAGCGTCTGGAGCCCTATCGCGTGGCCACCTATGCGATGCGTTTGGCGGCGGATTTTCACTCCTACTACCACAAGCATCGGGTGATGACCGATAATCCGTCCCTCACACGGGCGCGTTTGCTCTTGATCCGCGCCATGCGTCAGGTACTGCACAACGCGCTGACCGTGCTGGGAGTATCCGCGCCGGAGCGCATGTAGTGGCGCGAAGGGATTTTGCCAGCGTCAAGGCAACATCCCGGCCCAAGGGGAGGAAATCCTCTCGTCAGCAAGGCATTCGTCCGGTATGGCTGCTTGTGCCGACGGCTTTACTGCTTGGTTGTATGGCGGGCTGGTGGCTGGGCAAATCACAGGGGACGGTGCGGGTGCAGGTCGATCGCTCGGCTGAGCGGCGACTGCAAGCGCAGTTGGTGGAGCGCGAGCGGCGTATTCAGGCGCTGCAAAAGGAAAATGCCAAGTTGCGCCAGCAACTGCGCAAGCCCAAGGACGACCTCGGGGAACTCACCTTTTATCACGAGCTTCCCAAGCAGTCGGTGACCCCGGCGCCGATGGGGCCAGAGGTTGCGCGTCAGCCGCGGATCAAGCGCGACTCGACGAAAAAGGAAGATCATGTTTCGCGTGTGATCGAACGTGAGCTAGCGGGGAAGACGGGCGGTTTCCGTATCCAGATCAGTTCGTTTCGCCGACGGACGGATGCCGAGACTTTGCTGCGCAAACTTCGGCGCCAGCATGTGACGGCAAGCATTCGTGCGGTTGAGGTGGCGGGCAAGGGCCGTTGGTACCGGGTGATCGCCGGACCGTACCATAGCCGATTGCTTGCCGAGCATGCGCGCAAGACCATTGAACGCAAGCTGAAACTGCATGGATTGGTGGTGTATGGATCGGAGCGATAGGGACGCCCGCCTGTGCCGCTGGGTGGCGCAGCGGCTGGGCACGCAGGCGGTGCTTGAACCCTTGGCGGGAGATGCCTCGTTTCGTCGCTACTTTCGGGTTTGCTACGGGGAACGACGGTTTGTGCTGATGGATGCGCCGCCTCCGATGGAGGATGTGGCACCGTTTTTGCGGGTTCGGGCCTGGCTGGAGTCGGCAGGTGTTCGTGTTCCCGCGTTGTATGGCGTCAACGAGGCGGAAGGCATGTTGCTGCTTGAGGACTTGGGCGATACGAGTTGGGCAAGCCATCGCAGCGCGGGCGGTGATCTTTCGCCTCTGTTCGAGGACGCATTGCGTCAGTTGCATCAGTTGCAGGCCGCGGATACCGCATCGATCCGGCTGCCCCATTTCGATCAGGCACGCATGTTGCGCGAATGTGCCCTGTTTTGCGATTGGTATCTTCCATGTGTGGCGCGTGTGCGGCTGGATTCGTCGTCGCGCACCACCATGTTGCAGGCACTCTCGCCATATCTGCGCCGCCTGTCCGCCTTGCCGCGGGTGCCGGTTCACCTCGATTTCCATAGCCGTAATTTGATGTTGCCGCAGGGGCGAACGCCGCTGGGCGTGATCGATTTTCAGGATGCGATGTTTGGTCCGGTGACCTATGATCTCGCTTCCTTGCTGTATGATTGTTATCAGGATTATTCGGAGGCCATGCGGCGGGATTGGAGCCGTCGGTTTTTCGATGCCCTGCCGGCCTCGTTGGCATCGTATTTTACGGACTTTGAGGCATGGCATCGGATGCTGCGCCTGACCGCCTGGCAGCGGCATATCAAGGCCATCGGCATTTTCGCTCGCTTGGCCTATCGCGATGGTAAGCGACAGTTTCTCGATGAGATCCCGTTGACACGCAAGCATTTGATGGAGGAAATGGACGCATTGGCGATCCATGATGCGTGGTTGGCGCTGTTGCAAGCCCCGCCGCGCGAGGCTTAGCGGCTACGGTAGACCGCGCCCCGCAGGCGTCCGGCCAGGTCGCGAATCTCCTCCACGCATTCCATTCCTTCGGGAGTCGCTGGCAGGCCACATGTTCCGGTTTCCACGATGATGCGTCCTCCCGGCGCAAGATGGCGGGGGGCGGCGCGGAGAATACGGGTCAGGTGGCGCAGGCCATCCGCATGGTCGGTCAGCGCATCGATGGGTTCAAAGCTGAGTTCCGGTGCCAGCGCCGGCAGTTCGTGACCGGCCACATAGGGTGGATTGGCGATGATCAATTGGAAGCGGGCATTGGCGGCTATTGGCTGCAGCATGTCCGCGCATAGCCAGCGCATGCGGTGCAGCACACCATGTCGCCGTGCATTGGCCTGTGCCACGCGCAGGGCGGCGAGCGAAATATCGCTGGCCAGGATGGTGGCGTTGGGATATTCGCAAGCGAGGGTGATTGCGATGCAGCCGGAACCGGTGCCAATATCCCAGCCGAACCATGGACGTTCCTTGTTTGGCAGATGGCGCAATGCGGCTTCGATCAGGTGTTCCGTTTCGGGGCGAGGGATCAGGGTATGGCGATTGACCGTGAAGCTGCGCGACCAGAATTCCTGTCTGCCCGTGATATAGGCTAGGGGTTCGCGCCGCGCGCGACGCGCCACCATGGCCTGGAAGCGTTGGGCGATATGCTCAGGCACCGGCTCCAACATGCGCATAATCAACTGTGTGCGGCTGATTCCCCAAGCGTTGGCGAGAAGACACTCGGCGTCAAGCCGCGGGGTGTCGCAGCCGGCATGCGCAAGGGTGCGCGTGGCTTCGAGCAATAACTGTTTCGCGCTCACGCTTGCTGGCTGGCCAGCAGCTCCGCTTGATGATGGGCGATCAATGCATCGACGAGTTCATCCATTTCGCCGTTAAGAATCTGCTCCAATTTGTACAGGGTGAGATTGATGCGATGGTCGGTGACGCGACCCTGCGGGAAATTGTATGTGCGAATGCGCTCGGAACGATCACCGCTTCCAACCATCGCGCGGCGCGCCGCCGAACGTTCCTGCTGCGCTTCCCGCTGTTGCTGGTCATACAAGCGCGCCTGCAACACTTTCATGGCCTTGGCCCTGTTCTTGTGCTGGCTGGATTCGTCCTGGCAGGTGACCACGATGCCGGAGGGAAGGTGGGTGATGCGCACGGCTGACTCGGTCTTGTTGACATGCTGGCCGCCTGCGCCGGACGCGCGATAGACATCGATACGCAGGTCGTCGGGACGGATGTCGATATCCACATCTTCCGCTTCGGGCAAGATCGCGA
The DNA here is from genome assembly GCA_003696795.1 of Zetaproteobacteria bacterium. GTDB lineage: Bacteria > Pseudomonadota > Zetaproteobacteria > Mariprofundales > Mariprofundaceae > J005. The sequence continues at coordinate 14,298 of RFFT01000085.1, forward strand.
CGGTGACCGCCGAGGTATGAATGCGTCCGCCAGATTCGGTTTCGGGTACCCGCTGGACGCGATGGACACCGGATTCGAACTTCAAACGGGAGTACGCACCTCGGCCAGAAATCTGGGCCACGATTTCCTTGAATCCGCCAATGCCCGTCGCATTGGACGATAGGATCTCGACGCGGAAACCATGCAATTCGGCAAAGCGGCAGTACATGCGGAACAGGTCGGCGGCAAACAGGGCCGCTTCCTCGCCGCCGGTGCCGGCCCTAATTTCGAGAATGACATTGCGGTCGTCGTTCGGATCTTTGGGCAGCAGAAGCAGGGTCAGCTTTTCCTTCGCCTGGTCGATCTCGCGTTTCAGTTTGCCAATATCGTCATGCACAAGCTCGCGCAGTTCGGTGTCACATTCCGGATCGGCGAGCAAGGCATGCTGCTCATCCAATTGCGCTTGCAGCTTGTGGAGCTTGCGAATCTGCTCGGCAATGGGCGTAAGCTCGGCGAATTCGCGGGACAATTTGCTGAACTTTTTGGCATCACTTGCCAGGTCCGGATCGGCGAGCATGCGTTCAATTTCATCATGCCGCCGCAGGATGTCCTCATAGTGGTTGTTCATCTTGCGCCTGATGTTCAGCGGTAGTGTGTGTTGTGTCGAGGCCGAACAAACGGCTGGCCGCACCCATCAACAGGTCACCCTCGATATCGGCAGGCAGGGTTTTCAGCGTGCGTAGCGCAGGATGCATGAAGCGCTTCATCAGTGCGCGACTGAAACGGTCTACCGCCTGCCGTTGTTCGGGTGTCAACGCCTTAAGATATTTTTCGGCCTTGTGCAATTCGTCGCTACGCAAATGTTCCATATGTTGCTGCAGTGCGCGAATCAGCGGTACGGTTTCCAGCGATTTGAGCCAGTGTAGAAAGGCATCCGCTTCCTCATCGAGGATGATGCGCGCCTTGCGCGCCTCTTCCTCGCGCTGCTCGCGATTGCCCTGCACGACCTGTTGCAGGTCATCGATATCATAGAGATAGACCCCATCCAGTTCGCCAACCCTGGGATCGATATCGCGCGGTACGGCGATGTCGACCAGGAACATGGGACGGTTTTTCCGTTTGCGGATCGCGCGCTCGACCGTATCCGGAAGCAAGACAAAAGTGTTTGCGCCGGTGCTGGATACCACGATATCGGCGGCATCCAGGTATTGGTCGATTTGCTGCAGCGTCAATGCGTGCCCTTCATATTCGCGGGCCAGGTTGCGCGCGCGTTCCAACGTTCGGTTGGCCACCAGAATATGCGTGCAGCCCTGGGCGCGCAAATGGGTGGCCGCCAGTTCGGCCATTTCACCCGCGCCAATGAGCATCACGGTTTTTCCACTCAATGCTCCGAAGATGTGTCGTGCCAGTTCGACGGCGCAAGAGGATATGTTGACCGCCTGTTTGCCGATCGCGGTCTCGGTGCGGGCGCGCTTGGCGGCGGAAAATGTCGATTGATAGAGGCGGTGCAGAATATGCCCCGCCGTACCGGCGTCCAGGGCATGTTCATACGATGCCTTGACCTGGCCAAGGATCTGGGGTTCACCGAGAACCAGCGAGTCGAGACCCGCGGCCACGGCATAGAGATGCCGCACCGCTTCATCGGTGGTGTATGAATAGAGGTGCTCGATGACTTGGGATAAATCCATCTCCGCCTTGCGCGCGAACCATTCGTGAACCGTCGCGATGGCCGCATCCGGATCATGGGTGACCACGGTCATTTCGACACGGTTGCAGGTGGAAAGAAGGGCGGCTTCACGGATGGCTTCATGCCTCACCGTATCGCGCAAAATTTCCCCGATCTCACCCTTGCCGATGGCCAGGCGTTCGCGTAGTTCGACCGGCGCGGTTTTATGGTTCAGTCCGATGTGACAGATACGCATGGCAAAACCCTAGCGATGGAGTGGGTTGTGGTACAGCGCGCCATCCTCGGCGAGCTCGATGGCCAACGGTTCCAGCCTGCTTCCATGCCATATATGCCCTTCGATTTCGACGCGCCCTTTCGTATCCGCTCGCGCGACCACCAGCAACTGCACACCGGCGCGGGAGAGCAAACGCTGCGCCTGTTGGTGGTCAGAGCCGACCCGATACACGGCGATGGGTCGGCAGCGTTGTTGGCGCAATATCTCAAGGCGTCGCCAAAGGGCTTCTCGATTAGTCTGCAATTCGTCGACCCGTGGTTGCGACTCAGTCTCCGCTCGATAAATCCAGCCCCAGCCTTGCGTTCCGCCCAGGGCATGGCGAACCAGTTGCTGGGCGGGGTGTCGTCCGAGCAGGAATTTCGCATCTTGCTTGAGCTGCATTGCGCAAGCATAGGTGTTGCCATACTCAGGTCAAATGTCACGCGGCAAGTGGGAGAAATCCATCATAGGCAATTGTCCATACGCATATTACGCTTGCCGACCCGTGCGGTAGGCAAAAAGGAGAGGATCATTGGAACCGGAACGTTTTCGTAGCGCTGCGTATCGGCGTGTGATTGATGCGCCTGCAAGCGCGCTTGCCGCCCGCTTTGGCGGCGAACAGGTGGTTGCGGCGATGGCGCGGATGGCCGAGCAAGGTTATCCGAAGGAGGTTTGCGGTCTCTTGATCGGGCATCAGCATGATTGGGGCTGGGAAGTGCTTGAGGCGCGGCAGGTGGCGAACCTGAACACAGAGCGGGCCACCGACCGATTTGTCCTTGATCCCGCGGCTTACCAACGCATCGATCGCCAATTGCGTGGCAGTGGGCAGGAGATTGTCGGCGTGTTTCACTCGCATCCGGACTGTCCGGCCCGTCCATCGCCAACCGATCTGGAGAGCGCGTGGGAGGGATTTCTCTATCCAATCGTCAGCGTGGGTTCAGGCAAGGCAGCCGGCATGTTGTGCTGGACGCTGGATGACGCTCGGCGCGTGTTCCGTGCCGTGACATGGGAGATTGCATGCGGCTGATACCGTTGCTGATGCTTATGCTGCTGGCCGGATGCGCGGCCAAGCAAATGCCGGTGCGGGAGCAAAGTGCGCCGCAGCAACCGGCGCCGACGCTGGATTCATTGTCTCCCGAGTATCTCTATCTTGCCGCGCAGGATGCAATGCAGCAGGGGCAACATACATTGGCAATCCAGTTGCTTGAGGCGTTGTTGGAGCGCGATGCGCAGGCGGTCGAGCCACGGATGCAATTGGCCGAGCTGTTGCTGCGGCTGGGGCGCGTTCGGGATGCCGAACGGCATCTGCTGCGCCTGCGTGCCGCGAATCACCTGAATGAACGGCAGCGTAGGGACGTGCGTTTGATGTACATTCGCGCGCTGGCTGCGCGTGGGCAGTGGGACGCGGCATTGAATGAGCTTGTCCTGTTGCAGCAGCAAGTTCCGGAGTTGGAGGATGCCTATGCGTTGGAGGCCCGGGTGCATGTGGCCAGGGGGCATCTTGCGCTGGCACTGCAGGCGGTCGATGACGGGCTGCGCCGGATTCCCGCTTCGGTGCGCTTGCGTATGTTGAAGGCGCGCTTGTTGATTGAGCGCAAGCGATGGCGGGACGCGGCGGCGGAATTGGATCGCGTCCGTCGTTTGGCACCGGATAACGAGCAAGTGGTGTTGTTGCAGGGGCGGGTGGCGTTGGCGCGCAAACAACCCGCGCGGGCCGAGCGCATGTACCGTGCGTATATTGCCGATCATCCGCAGGCTGAGGCGGTGGTTCAGGCGTTGGCCCGCTTGTTGCTTGGTCAGGGCCGGACGGGAGAGGCCATTCGCCTTTATGAACAGTTGTCCTCGGCGCGCGGAGGCGATCCCGCCGTGCGCAA
>RFFT01000021.1 GCA_003696795.1 Zetaproteobacteria bacterium
GGATGAGCTGACGCGTAGTTATTCCCTGGCCAGCCTGCCGGAGGAGGACGCGCTGGAGTTGCATATCAAGCGTGTTCCGGGCGGGCAAATGAGCGGCTGGATTTTCGATGAGTTGCAGGAAGGCGATGAAGTGGTTTTCCATGGTCCGGCCGGCGACTGCTTCTATCTTCCCGGTCATGAGGAACAGCCATTGCTGCTTGTGGGCACGGGTACCGGTTTGGCGCCGCTGTATGGCATCGTGCGCGATGCATTGCGGCATGGTCATCGAGGGCCGATCTATCTGTATCATGGCAGCTTGCATGCGACGGGGCTGTATCTGGAGGAAACGCTGAGTACGTTGGCCGAGCGCAATGCGCAGTTCCACTATGTGCCCTGTGTCCTGCAGGGAACAGCACCCCGGGGAGGAAGAACGGGCAATATTGTCGATGTACCCAAGCGCGAGCTGGGTTCGCTGAATGGCTACCGGGTGTATCTCTGTGGCGATCCCGAATTGGTGCACGCGCTGCGTCAGCAGTGTTTCCTGGCTGGAGCCGCGATGCAGGACATTTATGCCGATCCGTTCGTATTCACGCCGGCCGCGGAATAGGGCGAAGCACGCTTGACTTGCGTGTTTTTGCCATGCGGACTTCAGCCATCCTTCATTTGTGCTTGCGCGGCGTCATGTCAGCCGCTAACCTTGCCACGGTAGTTCTTTATGGGAGGCGGATTCATGCACGTACATACATTTCTTTTGGCGTTCAGCATCTTTGCGGTAGTTGGTTTGGTCCTGCCTGTCGCTTTGTCCAGCATGGCGGCGGCAAACCGTACGCATGGTTAAGGCGCGGTAGCGTCGGGGAGAGCCGGCCCATGGGCCGGCTTTTCTTTTTTAGGGCGGTTCGTAATATTCTTACCTCTTACCGCGTCCTGCGGGATGCGCCGAATTGCGCGGGAGGAAAGGAGGAACCATCTTGGCAGGCAATGTAAAGCAACGCGCGGCGGATCAACGGGCGCTGAATACCTTCGCTCTCTGGACCGCATGGGCGATTTCATCCATCGCGGTGTTCCTGATGATGTATCGCGATGCCAATGTTTGGGCCTTCGTCAAACACGACCAGACACGTGTTTCCTGGATTATTCTCGGCATGTTTATTCTCGGCGTGCTGGTGAGTCTGGCACAGGCGATGAAATTGACCGGCGAGTGGTTCCGCGCCTATCGCATCGAGTCCATGATGCAGAGCAAGGGGTTGAGCGCGGTGAACCCCCGCAAAGGACGCCATATCGTGGACCGTTTCATGGGGGCGCTGAGGCGGATTGTCGATGAGGGCGGGAAGCTGGATATCGAGGCGTTGGTAGATGTGGAGTTTTCCGCCCAGCATCGCCTTAGTCAGTTCGTTGGCCTGTTGGGCAATCTGATGATCACGCTCGGGCTGATTGGCACGGTGCTGGGGATGACGATTACCATGAATGGTTTGCATGGTGCCTTGGGTGAGATCGGGTTCAATCAGGATCTCCTGATCGACGGACTGCGCAGCGCGATGGATGGTATGGGCGTGGCGTTTTATACGACCCTGATGGGCTCGGTTATGGGCGGCGTGTTGCTGCGGGTTTTCTCCTGGATCACGGACGCCTCGATCAATGGTCTGCAGGACTTGATGCTGCGCACCTGTATCGTGCATGCCTCGGCGGACTTGGAGCCGAGCGCCGCGCGGGACGTGCGTAATCTGGAGGCCAGTGTCGATCATTTGCAGCAGAAAATCGAGTTGCTGAACATGGCCATGCAGGTAAGCCGCGAGAACATGGCCCAGTTGCGTGAGGAGACGGGCAGGATGCATCAGTCGCTGTCCGCATTGCTTGAAGATGATCCCATGCGCAAGCTGGCCCGTTCGCATGCGCGCTATGCGCGGGATGTGCGACCTGGTTTCTTTGCGCGGCTGTTTCGGCGCGGGTGACGGTTCATGCGCAGTCGCAAGCGCGAGGGAAGCGATAACTTTTATGAAATCTTTTCCGATATGGCGCTGCTCATGCTGGCCGCGTTCATCTTCATGTTTGTGATGATTCTGATCAATGCGAAGTTGCAAGGCGGCGACAATCATCCCACCAAGAAGGAAATGGAAGCGCTGCAGCAGAAACTCGCGGCGGTCGAGGAGCGCAATCAGCAGTTGCAGGAAGAAATGAACACGCTTGCGGGAACCGATGTCAGCAAGCAGATGGAAAAGGTCCTTCGATCGGCCGGGCTGGACAAGGGCAAGGCGCGGCATGATTTTGACATGTTCGTGTCCGGCCTGCGCAAGCTGCCGGGAGAGGACCTGCATTTGGTGGTTGACGCGACGGGGTCGATGCATGGAGTGACGACCTTTCTGATCCCGATTCTGCGCGTGATTGCAATTCGTTCGGGTAAACGCTTGGCGGCTGTGACTTGGTATGCCGACCGAAGGCTTGGCACCTATCACGGCTCGATGGGGGAAATGTTCGACAACCTGATGCAGAACGCGCCGTTCGTGGGCACGGACGAAACCATTGGCTATACCTTTCATCGGCTGGCGGAAAAGGATCCGGTCCCCGGGGCCTATCTGCTGATCGGCGATGAACCTCCCACGGATACGATTCATTATCATGAGATACCGGCGCCCGTTTTCACTTTGCCGCTTGGCTTCGACAACGAATCGAGCACCCGTTTCGCCTATAGCAAATTGGCGGAGGAGACGGGCGGAAGAATGCTGATCCTTCGGTTTCGCTGACGTTTGCTACAGTTGGTCGAGCATGGCATGCAGGGTTTCGGTGTCGATCTTCACCTTGCCTCGACCCTGGCCGGGAATCAGGATGCCTTCCTTGCGCAGCATGCTGATTGCGCGTGAGATGGTTTCCCGACTGGTGGACAGCTGATCGGCGATCAGTTGATGGGTGGGCAGAACCACGTCATACAGTCCATCGCCGTTGACCGGCTGACCGAATCGCTGGCAGAAGTCGATAAGATAGGCGTAGAGGCGATGCGGTACATCCATACTGCTGATCCTTTCCAGTACGCGGCTGGTTTTGCGTAGCCTGGCCACGACTTCGGCAAGCAGTTTCAGCGTGATGGCCGGCCTGGCAAGCAAGAGCGGCTCCAAGTCGCGCCGACTGATCTGGGCAAGCCGGGATGCTTCAAGCGTTGTCACTGTGGCTGAGCGCGGCTGTTGGTCCAGCAGGGACATTTCTCCGAAGAACGCACCTTTGCCCAGCAGTGCCAACACGATTTCCTTACCATCCGCCGAATAGGAAGAAATTTTGACCATCCCTTCAAGCACAATGAACAAGGAATCGCCCGGCTCGGCTTCATGTACGATGATGCTCTTTTTGGGCAC
>RFFT01000086.1 GCA_003696795.1 Zetaproteobacteria bacterium
CTGCTCCGGGTCAGCCATGTCAAACGCGTACCCAACCCTGCGGCAAGAACCACCGCCCGCTCCACGATCGCGCTCATGCGCGACCCAACGCGGCCAACAATTGTGGCAGCACCTGTTCCGTCGCCTGCGCGCCCTTGGCGATTTCCTGCTCTGGATGACTGAAGTCATGCCACTGGGTATAGGCAACCAGCGGCTCGATCAGCACATCCGCGTACTGCTTCTCATAGCGCCTTAAATACAGGGACTTGATTTGCGAGGCCCAATCCAACATGCCATAGACATTGGACGGCGGCTCGCCGGCACGCGGCCGCGCTCCCACATTCACCGCCACCACCAACTGCCCGCCCTCCGCCAGCATACGCGCCTCACGGGCCGGAATCTCGGAGGCAAGACCGCCATCCACATAGTGGCTTCCGGCAACCGGCACCGGCTCGAACACCCCGGGAATGGCCATGCTCGCGGCAATCGCCAAATCCAGAGGGACGCCATCTTTTCTTGAAAACACCCGACATTCCCCGCCCGGAAACTCCACCGCCGTCAAGTGCAAGGGAATACGCAGCGCCGCGAAATCAGCATTGCGCGTAAACAGACGCGCAACATCGTACAGCGCCTCCACATCAGCCAGGGCGACATCGGTTGCGGCGCGCGTGTACATGACCGTCTGCTTTGCGATCGTGACAAACCGCGACAGCCAGCTCTCATCCGGCTCCGCTCCCTTGATGACCGGCAAATCCAAGCGACTGAAACGATCCGAAGCGAGAAAGGTCAACACCTCGCGACGCATCCAAGCGGCTTCCGGGCGCAGCGCATACATCGCGCCAAACAATGCCCCGATACTGGTTCCGACGATCAGGTCCGGACGCAAGGCATACCGTTCCAAAACCTCGAACACGCCGATATGCGCAAGGCCCCGTCCACCGCCGCCACCCAGCGCCAACACGAAACCGGGCTTCGGCCTGCGTGCCTGCCACGGCCAAAGTCTCATGTTTGCTCGGGCACGCGTGCCACCTTGGCCAAGCGCTCACTCAAGGCGCGAATCTGGGCTTCATCCAGCTTGTTGCCCTTGGCATCCAGAATGAAGAACACATCGACCACGCGCTCGCCAAAGGTGGAAATCGCCGCGTTATGGATATTGTAGCCCGCCTCGCTAATCGCGCGGCTGAGTCGCGCCAGCAAGCCCAATTGATCGGCAGTGGTCACCTCGATCGCGGTTTGCCGGGAAGACGCTTCCGGTAGATGCCGCACGCGAACCGGGACATGGCGCATCAGGATATGCGCGCGCTGACGCTGAGGACGCGGCGGCGACAACGGCTTGTCGGTCTCGATGACGTGTCGGATACGCGCGCAGATGCGCTCGAGATCATGGCTCTCGTCAAATACCCGCCCATTCGCCGCTTGGACATGAAACACGTCCAGTGCGCGTCCATCCTTGAGTTCAAACGCTTGCGCCGCAAGTACGTTGACCAGCCCTGAACTCAACGCGTCAGCGAGCATAGCCAACAACCCCGGTCGTTCCTCGGCAACCACCATGATCAGGGTCTCGCAACGTTTGTCATCAATTCGACTGGCCACCCGCGCGCCGCCGCGACTTTCCGCCACCAACTCGATCACCGCGGCCAACTGATGAGGAGGAAAATGCGCAATGCAACGCGTGGGCAACAGCGCAACCGCAGCCTGGATCGTCTCCTCGTCCAGCGCCAACCGCGCGCGTGCGGCTTGCAGGCGCAAACGCAACCGTTCCCGCGCGCTTTCGCTGCGCACATGCTCCCCACGAAAATATCGCACCGTCGCCTGGTAAAGCTCGCGCAGCAGCGTGCCCTTCCAATCATTCCACACATTCGGCCCAACCGCCGCAATATCGGCCACGGTCAACAGCAATAGATAATTCAAGCGACTGATATCCCCAACCAAATCGGCGAATTGCCGAATCACCTCCGGATCGGAAATATCGCTGCGCTGGCTGGTCACCGCCATCGTCAAATGCTCCCGCACCAGCCATTCCACCAACGCGCTGGCATCGACATTCAAATTCAGCCGTTGACAAAAGCTGCGCGCCAGCCGCGCCCCATTCTCGGAATGATCGCCCGGCATCCCCTTGGCAATGTCATGAAACAGCAATGCGAGATACAGCAACTCCGGACGGTGAATCTGATAGATGACCTCGTGCGCCAGGTCCAGGCGTCGCGTACGCTCGCCATGAATGAAATTACGTGCCTCCCCCACCGCGCGAATCGTGTGCTCATCGACGGTGTAGGCATGGTAGCGATTGAACTGTCCCAGCCCGACCACATGCCGAAACTCGGGGATGTAACGCCCCAACACGCCAGTATTGTTCATTTCCCTGAGCGTCCAGAAGACATTGCGCCGGGAGCGAAGAATCGCCAGGAATTGCTCCCGCGCGTCGGGGTGCGCCCGAAACGCATCGTCGATCAACAACACATCTTCACGCACCTGGCGCAGGGCCGTGCTGGACAAGCGGCGTCGCCCTTCCTGGGCGACATGAAAGATGCGCAGCAAGCGCAATGGGTCCTCGCGAAACACATCCGGATGCGCAATGCCCACCCGATCGCCGCGCACGGTGAACCCATCGCCAATATCGCGCTCAATGGCGAATTTCTTTGGATTCAGCAATTCATCGAAATGCATGATCAACAGCCCGCTCACCCGGGCGATTCGCCCCGCATGACGGAAGTAATCCTTCATAAAAACTTCCACCGCTCTGCTGCCCGCCTCCGGTCGGTAGTCCATGCGTTCGCTGAGCATCACCTGCTGCTCGAAACCGAGGCGATCCGAGGCGCGGCCAGCAATCAGGTGCAACCCCACACGGCAACGCAACAGAAACTCACCGGCGGTCATGAGATGCTGCAATTCCCGCGCGGACAGAATTCCGCGCGCCACCAGCGCATCGGGTTCCAGTACCCCATACCAGGCACGCACCATCCAGAACACGCTCTGGATATCCCGTAGTCCCCCCTTGCCTTCCTTGATATCCGGCTCCATCAGAAAGGCCGTATCCCCGCTGCGCTTGTGTCTTTGCGCGATCTCCGCACGCTTGGCCTTGACAAAAGCGGAACGACGACGGCGAAAGAATTGTTCGATTCCCCGCTGCAGCGCGGCGAACGTCCCGCCCGGTCCCGCAAGCAGACGCACCTCGAGCGCCGCCGTGGCCGCATCCCAGTCCTGCCGCAGATGTTCCAGTGTCTCGCGACAGGTGCGCACCGCATATCCAACCTTGGCCCCGATATCCCACAGCGCATAGAGAAAATGCTGAATCTCCTCGTCCACGCGGAGATCGGCATCCTCGGGCAGCAACAACCAGAAATCCCAATCGGAAAAAGGCGCCAACTCGCGCCGGCCATAGCCACCCACCGCGACGAGATCCACTTGCCTTGCCGCCTCGGGTGCCAGGGTCCGCCACAGCGAGACGAGGATTTCATCGACACCGTCGCTCATCATGCGGCACATCGACCTGCCATCCGCCCGCGCGTCGAAGGCCGCCTGCACCCGCCCATGCAACGCGCGCAGTTCCTGCTTGGCTTGCTCAGCCTCCATCGCCAATCTCCCGCTTCAGTTCGGCCAGCAGGTTGAGCGCATCCAACGGGCGCAAAGTGTTTTCATCCACCGCGCGCAACCGATCCGCCAGCGCGCGCAAGCGCTTGAGCTCCGCTTCCGTCCGCTGCTGCTCGGCAGTCGCAAACAAGCCCAACTGCGCCTTGCCTCGCTCGGCAGACAATTCCGATTCGTGTTCCAGCCGAAACAAATGCGCCCGCGCACGCTGAATCACATCCCGCGGCATACCGGCCAGCTGCGCCACCGCAATGCCATACGACCGATCCGCCGCATCCTCCACAACCCGATGCAGGAAAATCACCTCTCCGTTCCATTCCCGCACCACAACCGACGCATTGAACGCAGCAGGGCATTGATCCGGCAACTCGGTCAATTCATGGTAATGGGTGGCAAACAGGGTCAGAACCTCTTCCCTGGCGGCCAAATGCTCGGCCACCGCCCACGCGATGGCCATGCCATCCCAAGTGCTTGTACCGCGCCCGATTTCATCGACGATCACCAGCGAACGTGGTTCGAGCTGATTCAGAATGGTGGCGGTTTCCATCATCTCCACCATAAACGTCGAGCGTCCACTGGCCAGTTCATCACCCGCCCCGACACGGGTGAAAATCCGGCGAGTGAGCGGAATGCGCGCGCGTTCCGCCGGCACAAAACATCCCGTATGCGCAAGCCAGACCAACCAGGCCACCTGCCGCATGTAGGTGGACTTGCCGCCCATGTTCGGACCGGTAAGCAACATGAATCGGCGGCGCTTCATGTCCATGTGCGTGTCGTTGCAAACGAACTCCTCGCCCTTAAGACGCTGTTCCACCAGCGGATGACGGCCACCCTCGATTTCCAACTTGCGCCCGGGATGCACCTCCGGTCGGACATAGCGATAATTGCGCGCAAGCCAGGCAAAACAGCACAACACATCCAGCGTGGCCACCGCATCGGCGGCGCGCTGGATCGCCTGGGCCTGGTCCGCAATCTCCTGGCGCAACGCCTCGATCAGCTGCGCCTCGCGCGCCTGCGCTTTTTCAAAAGCGCCAAGAATTTCCGACTCGAAACGATGCAGTTCATCGGTAATGAACCGCTCGGAACCGACCAATGTTTGCTTGCGCACATAGTCCACCGGCGCCTGCGCCGCTTGCGCTTTGGAGATTTCAATGAAATAACCAAAGACCTTGTTGTACTTCACCCGCAAATTGCTCAGCCCGGTGCGTTCGCGCTCCCGTGCTTCGTAGTCCTTGAGCCAGCCATCCGCATCGCTCGCCAGACCGCGCAAACGATCCAGTTCGGCGTCAAAACCGGCACGGATGACACCTCCCTCATGCATCACCGCCGGCGGCGCGGGCTCAATCGCGGCATCCAGCCTCGCGGCCAAAGCCTCAAGACCCTGCAAATCGCATGCAAGATCGGCAAACAAGCCACCGCGCCCACCGATCGCCGCCACCAGTTTGGGAAGCGCCAGCAGACTGTCCGTCATACCACGGAAATCCCTCGGACTCGCCCGGTTCAGCACCAAACGTGTCAGGATGCGCTCCATGTCCCGAATATGCGCCAGCGCATCCAACATGTCCTGATGAGCATCCTGGTCATCCAGCAGGCTTTCGACGGCATCCTGACGTTGCGCGATCAGGGCCGGATCCAACAACGGAAAATCCAACCATCGGCGCAGCATTCGCGCCCCCATCGCGGTGGTGGTCTGGTCCAGAACCGAAAGCATGCCCGCCGCGGGATCACCGTTCATGCCGCAATGCAGCTCAAGGTTGCGCCGGGAACGCGCATCAATACGCAGATGCTCCGCCCGCTCATGGAACACAGGCAAGGCCAACTGAGACAAGGCCCCTTTCTGGGTCTGTTCGAGATAAACCAGCACCGCCCCCACCGCCGAGGCAACGTTGGGATGGGCATCCAGATTTAGTGCCTGCCAGTCACGCACACCCAAATGGTGTTGCAGTTTTTCCCGCGCCACTTGCGGACTGAAACTCCAGTCGCCCGCCTGAGCAACCGCGCCCGCAAACCGCTCCGGCGCTTCGGCATCGCTCGGCAACAACAGCTCAGCAGGTCGCAGCACGGCAAGACATTCATCGAGCATCAGGGCTTGTTCGCCCTCATGCAGCGACCACCTTCCCGAAGCAACATCCAATGCGGCCAGTCCCCACCCGCCATCCGCCTCTTGATACAACGCCGCCAAGGGGGACGACTCCTGCCGCGGCAACAAATCCGCCTCGGTCAGCGTTCCCGGCGTCACCACCCGCACCACCTCGCGCCGCACCAACTTCCTTCCGTTTGGCGGCTCCATCTGTTCACAGATGGCCACGCGTTTGCCGGCGCGAACCAATTTCGCCAAGTAATGCTCCGCCTGATGCCATGGTACGCCCGCCATCGGGATATCCTCACCGGCGGTCTTGCCGCGCTTGGTCAGCGTGATGTCCAGAATCTCCGCCGCCTCGCGCGCATCGTCGAAGAACATCTCATAGAAATCGCCCATGCGATAAAACAGCAGACAGTCTGGATACTCCGCCTTGATGGCCAGGTATTGCTGCATCATCGGGGTGTGTTTGTTGGAGTCGACGCGCTTGCTCATCGGGCAAAATGTATCACGCCCCCCTTCCTTGCACAGCCAAATTTCAGCGCCGATACAATGCGTCCAGGGTGAGGAAAGTATCGTTCAGCTGAACAGCACGGCAGCCATCTCCCGGCGATAGCGGTCGACGAGCTCACCCCGGTTCCCCAGCATCTCGAATACCGCCAGCATACCCTTGCGCGCGGCATCGTCCCCGAAATGCCGGTCACGTTGCAAGACCTCAAGATAAGCCTGCAGAGATTCCTGATAGCACCCTTCCGCGGCCAAAGCATCGGCAAGTTTGAGTCGGAGTTCGAGATCGTCGGGTCGGGTACGCACAGCCGCGCGCAGGGCGTTCGTATCGCCAGCCTTGGCCAGCATCTCCAGACGCCGCATGCGTTGTCGAACCTCGACCCTGTCGCGCATGCTACCCGGCAGACGCATCAAATGTTCGCGCGCACGCGCATGTTCGCCCGCCTCGATGAGCCAGTCGGCCAAGCGCAACCGGGCCTGGTGGGCTTCCGGATGCTGGTCCAACACGTGTTCGGCTTGATCGAAGGCGTTCTGTTGTTCGAGCCCACCGCTTTCCACCTGTTGCATCAGCTGATCCAACGCATCGTCCGCCGGACCGGGGAGCCAGCACTTCAGCCAGGATTCGATCTGCGGACGAGGCATGGCACCGGTAAACTCATCCACGACCTCGCCATGGCGAAAGAGCTTGACGCTGGGAACCCCGCGCACCTGGTAGCGTGCGGCCAATTCCGGGGCCTCATCGACATTGATCTTGACCAGTCGCAGACGCTCCGCAAATTCATCAGCCAGCGCTTCCAGAGTAGGCGCAAGCATGCGGCAGGGACCGCACCACGGTGCCCAAAAATCCACCAGCACAGGCAATCGATGCGAGGCGGTGATGACTTCGCGCTCGAAATCCACTGTCGTGACGATTTCCAATGCCATGACATTCCTCCAATCATCACTTTATAATTTCCTGATTTATAAGCCAAAACCGATCCTGCTTCAAGCCGGCAAAAGCTGGCGGCTGAAATCGCTCGAACAGGCCGCCAACCGCACCGCGCGCATCCATCAATAATCAGAACTGAGAAAAGGAGAAACGATCATGGAACCAAGCGCCATTCATCCCAACACACCCGAAAAACAAGGTGTCGCCTTCTCCCGTAAAGGTAGGTGTCGTTTGACACGACTGGTCGTGCCTTCAACCTCGGCTGGCCTGTGACACTCCATCAAAACAGCTGCGACAAAAGGGAACGAGCGGACACGATCACGGGGCGCTTGGCCGAAAACGCATCCACGCCCTCGTATTCGCCGTCCAGCGCCACCTGAAAGGTGTGCCGGACGCCAAGCTGACGCGCAAACACCTCCAAGTGTCTGGACAACGGCTGATTCACCGACGATTTGGTCTCGACGAGAAACCACAAATAGTCGAGACCAATTTACGATACATCATCATTTGTCGAGCCAAGTCCATCAACTGCGAA
>RFFT01000087.1 GCA_003696795.1 Zetaproteobacteria bacterium
CGTCAGCGGACCGAAGTCCCTGTTACCGTTCGACTTGCATGTGTTAGGCACGCCGCCAGCGTTCGTTCTGAGCCAGGATCAAACTCTCCGAAGAAAGTTCAAAAAGAAATAATTGATCCCAGTTATTGACGAGAGAACATCCATTCACGAGGAATGGATACCCGCTCAAAACGTACGTTAACGTTCGTCTGAACGTGGTCGTGTCTTGAGCGGAACTCACCAATAACAGGGAGACCCGACACGTCCACAGTTCAACTAAAAACCACTTCTTGTAAAGAGCAACCCCGACGACTTTCGTCGGCGGGCGGCGAATCATATCCTCGCCGTGCAGACTGTCAAGCCCTTTCTCCGCCCGGGGATCCCGACCTCAGTGGCCCGATCTCCGTTTGGAGGGCGGCGAACTTTATCGCCCGTTTCGGCGGCGTCAACATCTTTGTTCGACGCTGCCTCCCTCCCGCTCAAGCCACAAGCCCTCGCGGCAGGGCGGCGAACTTTATCGCCCGTTTCGGCGGCGTCAACACCGTTGTTCTCGCCGCCTCCATCCCGCTCAGGCCATGGAGCCTCGCGATCAGGGCGGCGAACAATATCGTCCCGAATTAACCCGTCAACCCTGGATGCAAGCGCCGCAGGAAAGATTGCGCATAGGCATGATAAGACCCATTGCCCATAAACACGTCGGCCATCCCTTCGCACATGCGCCGTCCATATTTCCGCAGCATCCATGCCCGCAAACGGCTTGACGCATACCACACCTTCGCCAACCGCGCGGCAGCCCTCTGCTCCCGCAACAGCTCGGCACCAAGCGCCTGCTCGTAGACAGCGGCGGTCTGACTCGGGTTCAGATCCGCCTGCACCATCGCCCGCGCAAGCAGTTGAGCCGAACGCAACGCGGCTGAAATCCCTTCCGCCGTGACCGGATCGGCCAGACCTGCCGCATCTCCGACGAGAAACACCCCGTTGCGCGCACAGGGTCTACGCGCACATAACGGAATAAGAAATCCATGTGCGTCTGCCCAAGGCAAGCCAAGACCTGCCAGGTATTCGCCTAGCCGCGCACGCAAGCCACCGCGCGGCATGCGCCCGGCAAGCATCCCCAAACCGACGTTTAGGCGTCCATCGCGCGGAAACACCCAGCCATATCCGCGCAACGGAACATCAAAATCAAACCGCGCCACCCCTGCAAAACGCGCGTAAGTCTCATCGTCAACCGCAACCTCGGTTTCAACAGCGGGCGCGGCGCAAGCATGCGCCGGCCATCCCGCCAGTCTTGCCATGCGCCCGGCAGCCCCATCCGCCGCCACGACCAACCGCGCCCGCACCCGCCGCTCGCCATCACGCAGGCAAATCGCATCCGCCTCAAAGTCCGCCGCCTGGACCGAAAATCCTTGCCACAAATCCGCACCCGCCGCGCACGCCTGGGCGCATAGCCAGGCATCGAACGCATCCCGCCGCACCATGGATACCAAGGGCTGATTCCGGGATGCGGCAAAACGCATCCCATCAACAAACAACGCCGCCTGGCGACATTCCGCCAGAACGACTTCATCCGGCTGCACAGGCAGCATCCGCCGGGCCCGCCACACCAGGCCGCCGCCGCACACCTTGGGGCGAGGAATCCTCTTCCGCTCGAGCAAGATCACCGACACGCCATGGCTCGCCAGTTGCCAAGCGGTCATCGCCCCCGCGGGCCCCGCTCCAACCACCGCCACATCGTGCAAGCGACTCACTCCCCGTTTATCGTCAGGCGCAAAAACTTTCGCTTCCCAACCCTGATCAGGTACGGGCCGCCAGCAGGCAGATGAAAATCCCGGTCTTCTACCTTTTGCCCATCGACCGATACCGCATGCTGTTTGATCAACCGCAACGCCTCGCCATTGGAAGCCGTAAGTCCCGCCCGGGTAAGCGCATGGGCAATCCACAGCGAACCCTCTGCGCCACAAGACAAGGCTCCCTCGGGCACATCATCGGGAACCTCTTTTCTGGCAAACTGGCGCTCGAACGCCTCCCGCGCCCGTATACCCGCGCCCGCACCATGAAACCGGTCCACGATCCTTGTCGCCAGGCGCTTCTTGGCCTCCAACGGATGCAGCGCGCGCACCTCGTCCAGGGGGATATCCGTCAACAGCTCGTAATAGCGCAACATTAATTCGTCGCTGATACTCATCAGCTTGCCAAACTGCTCCTTCGCAGGCTCGGCCACGCCGACGTAATTGCCCAGCGATTTGGACATCTTGTTCATGCCATCCAAGCCCTCGAGCAACGGCATGGTCAGCACCACCTGCGGAGCCTTGCCATATGCCTCCTGCAACTGCCGCCCCATCAACAAGTTGAACTTCTGATCATTTCCGCCGACCTCAACATCGGCATCCAGTGCCACCGAGTCATAGCCCTGGATCAAGGGATACAGAAACTCGTGCAGGGCGATAGGACGACCGGTGCGATAGCGCTTTTCGAAATCGTCGCGCTCCAGCATTCTCGCCACCGTGGCCTTGCCCGCGATGCGAATCAGGTCGGCTGCAGTCAGATTGTGCAACCATTCCGAATTGAATCGAACTTCGGTCAATGCAGGGTCCAGGATCTTGAATACCTGCTCCTTGTATGTTTCCGCATTCGCCAGCACCTCCTCATGGGTCAATGGTGGCCGGGTCTCATTCTTGCCCGTGGGATCACCGATCATCCCCGTGAAGTCGCCGATCAGGAATATCACCTGGTGACCGCAAAGCTGGAACTGGCGAAGCTTCTCCAACAGCACGGTATGCCCCAGATGCAGATCCGGCGCGGTGGGATCGAAGCCCGCCTTGACCCGCAATGGACGATCTTCCGCTTTGGCATGGCGCAAACGCGCCTCCAGCGCCCCATGCGGCAGAATCTCCACCGCGCCTCTTGTGAGTCGTTCGATTTGCTGTTGAATTTCCATGCACACCTCTCCGTGTGCGCGAATCCTTGCAAAATCCCCGCTTGCCCGCCAGCGGGCCGTACTCGATCTTCCTGCTGTCACCAGGCGTCCGTGCTGCTATACTGCTGGCACCCTGACAAAAATAAGGAGCATTGCCATGAGCGAACAGGAAAACAAACAAGAAGCATCCGCCGCACCAACCGGGACGAGCACGGGTTGTACACCTTGCGGAAGCCGGCATCTGCCGCTGATTGTTGCGCTGATCGCTCTGGTTGTCGCCCTGATCGCCGTGTTCAGCAGCCGCAGCGGAATCACCCGGAGCGATCTCGATCAACGCACCCAGCAACTCGAGCAGCGACTCGCGCAGATCGAGCAGCGTATCAACGAGATACAAACCAATGTTGCCAACCACCACGCAAGCATGGTCAGCACTCAGCTGAAAAAGCTTTTGCTCGACATGCAGCAAGTTTCCACCATCGCCGACCCCGACACCCAAGCGCGCTTGCGGCAGGCGGCGGCATTGTTGCAGGGAACCCAAGAAAAAGAGCAAACGCGAGAAAGCGACCATGCGAGCAAGCCAGCCGCGGCTACTGAAGCTGCGCCCCAGCCGTCGCAACCAAAGAGCGCGAGCGAAACAGAAGCAAAGCCGTCAAGTCAATCGGAGGACGCCAAGCCGAAAGCCGGCTCCGACGTACCATCGGTTGACCTGCCCGTGCCTGGCATGCAGGACTCCGACAAAACGACCACCACAGACGAGAAAGCCGTACTCTAGGCTCATTGAGGCGGCCGCGCGGTCGCCTCTTTTCATCGCAAATCACGCAACCCGCTGCAGCCTCAATGGAACACACGCCGAATTTGTTCGTGGGCATCATGTCCGGCACCTCGTGCGACGGGATCGATGTCGCGATCGTCGATCCCTCCGCACCACATCCTCTTGTGTATTTCGAGGAACATGCAATGCCGGACGAACTGCGTCGGCAATTGCTTGAGCTGGCCGAGCGTGGATCGTGCACGCTGGAAATGCTGGGCACATTGGATCGCGCGCTGGGAATCGCTTATGCCTCGGCCGTTCAGGCCACCCTTGCCCGCGCTGAAATTGCGCACGAACGGATCGCCGCCATCGGCTGCCATGGCCAGACCATCCGCCATGACCCCTGCGCCTCACCCCCTTTTACCCTCCAAATCGGTTGCCCGGCGACCCTCGCCGAGCAAACCGGAATCACGGTCGTCGATGACTTCCGCCGCCGCGATATGGCCGCGGGCGGGCAAGGCGCCCCGCTCGCCCCATTCGCCCATCGGCAATTGTTCGCCCATCCGAAACGTATCACCGTGGTCCTCAATATAGGCGGCATCGCCAATCTCACCTGGCTGGAACCTGAAGGCGCCACCATGGGCTTTGACTGCGGACCGGGCAACATGATCATGGATGGCCTGATGCAACACTTCTCGAAAGGCGCACGACGTTTCGACCTGGATGGACGCTTGGCCGCGCAAGGCCGGGTATGCGAACCGTTGCTGAATGACCTGCTGACACACCCCTTTATCCGCCAGCGGCCACCCAAATCCACCGGCAGGGAGGACTTCGGCAAGGCAATGGTCCATCGCCTTCTGAATTGGCCGCATCTCAGCGACGCCGATCGCATGGCGACAGCCTGCGCCTTCACCGTGCGCTGCATCGCCCTCCAGCGGCGGTGGCTACCCGCCGACGCGGATCGCTGGCTGATCTGTGGTGGAGGGGCGCGCAATCGCCACCTCATGCGCTCGCTGCAACAGGCGCTGGCGCCGGCCATAGTGCATTCCACCAACCATGTGGGCGTCCCCCCGCAAGCCGTAGAAGCGGTATGCTTCGCGATTTTGGCTCAGCATTGCCTGCTGGGTCGAGTGAACACCCTGGCGAGCGTCACCGGCGCACAGCATGATAGCTGCGGCGGTCGCATCACGCCGGGAGCCAACTGGCCCCGGTTGCTGCGCATGGGAAGCGGTGCATGGACCCATTGACTCACGCCCTCTCGGGCGTGGCGCTGGCGCGCGCGTTGCCCAAACATCGCCCTCCCCGGCGCCATGTCATTCTGCTCGCCCTGCTGGCGATGGCGCCGGACATCGACATCGTTCTGCGCCTGCACTCGGATCTCTTCTACCTTCAGCACCACCGCGGCATCACCCACTCGCTGTTGATGTTGCCCTTATGGGTTCTGTTGCTGCGCGCACTGCTGCGGCGCGGGCAATGTTCCTTGCCTGCAAGTTGGATTGCGGCGGCGCTTGCGTTGCATATCCTGCTCGACCTGATCACCTCCTTCGGCACAATGATTCTGGCACCGTGGTCGGACTGGCGCGCGACGCTCGACCTGGTGTTCATTATCGATCCCTTGTTCACCGCCTGCCTGCTGCTCCCCTTGCTCGCTGCCTTCATCGTCCGTCGGCACGCACGGGCGCTGGCTATCTGCGCATTGCTGCTCGCCGCCGGCTATCTCACGGCTACCGCCATGCTGCACCGGCAGGCATTGCGCATTGCGCGCAACATGCAACCTCAGGCCAGCCAAGTGTACGCGCTCCCACTGCCCTTCTCACCATTCCGGTGGCAATTGATCGCCGATTTCCCCGACCACTACCGCCGCTTCAGCCTCGACCTCCTGCCCGCCTTCAAAGGCAGCGCCTGGTTGCTGCCGGCATCCTTCGTGCACGCATTCAAAGACCCCGATCAAAGCACATGGCAGCGCCTGGCCAAACTCGACGCCGCGCATCCCGCGGCGAAAACCCGGAGCATGGCATTCTATCGATGGTTCGCTCGATTTCCTTTCGTGCTGCAACACACGCAAACCACGCTTGAACTGGCCGACCTGCGCTTTGTGTCCAGAACCGGGAACCATCCACCACCGTTCCGCCTGCGCTTGGACGTAAGTGGGGA
>RFFT01000022.1 GCA_003696795.1 Zetaproteobacteria bacterium
GATTGCGCGCATCCCCGACGGACAATACCGCTTTTCGGATGCGCTTGAAGACGATGGCTTCGGCAATGGTCCGCTTCCCATTCAGGTCGCCGTGACCATTCAGGGCGACGAGGTGGAAGTGGATTTCAGCGGCACGACGCGGGAAAGTGTCGGGCCGGTGAACTGCCCTTTGGCCGTGACGGCCGCCGCCGTGTACTATGTGTTTCGCTGCCTGATGCCGCCGCATACGCCGCAGACATCGGCCATTTTCCGGCCGATCACCGTGCATGCCGAGCAAGGCTCGCTGGTGCACGCATCGCCCCATGCGGCGGTGGCCGCTGGCAATGTCGAAACCAGCCAACGCATTGTCGATGTGCTGCTGGGCGCGCTGGCCCAGGCCATACCCGAGCGGATCCCCGCCGCGGCCCAAGGGACCATGAACAATGTGGTCTTTGGTGATCCCGCTGGCAACTGGGTGTACTACGAAACCCTGGCTGGGGGCATGGGTGGCCATGCCCGCGGGCCGGGCCTGAGCGCAGTCCAATGCCATATGACCAATACCCGCAACAGCTCCATTGAAATTGTGGAGATGCACTATCCGCTGCGCATAGAGCGCTATGCCATCCGGCAAGGCTCCGGCGGGGCGGGACAGCAAGCCGGCGGGGAAGGCCTCGTACGTGAATGGCGGGTGCTTGCACCATGTCATGTATCCGTGCTTAGCGAACGCCGTGCCAGCGCCCCCTACGGCCTGGAAGGCGGTGAGCGGGGGCAGGCCGGACGCAATCTCCTCTGGCAGCAAGGAAAGGGCTGGCAACCGCAAGCGGCGAAGTTCACTCGCGCATTGCAAGCCGGTGACCGACTACGAGTGGAAACGCCGGGCGGCGGTGGATATGGCAAGGCTTCCCGATGCACATCCTAGCCATTGAGACATCTTGCGATGAAACCGCGGTGGCGATTCTTCGCGCCGCGGACAATGCACTGCTTGCCGATGTTGTCGCCTCACAAATCGACACCCACGCATCCTTTGGCGGTGTCGTGCCGGAAATCGCGGCACGCGAACATATGCGCATGCTGCCCATCCTGGTGGAGCAGGCCTTGCGCGATGCGGGGCTCGATTGGTCCCAGATCGATCAACTGGCTGTCACCCGCGGTCCTGGCCTGATGGGGGCATTGCTGGTTGGCGTCTCTTACGCACGCGCCGCCGCGCGCATTCACCGCCTGCCATTGCTGCCCATCCACCATATGGAGGGGCATCTGCTTGCCACGGGATTGGCATGCGCACTGCCTGCGTTCCCCTTCATCTGCCTGCTTGTTTCCGGCGGCCATACCATGCTTGTTCGGGTCGACGCCATCGGCCACTATCGGTTGCTCGGACAAACGTTGGATGATGCGGCGGGGGAATGCTTCGACAAATGCGCGCGACTGTTGGACTGCGGCTATCCGGGCGGCCCGGAAATCGCGCGCCTTGCGGTCAATGGCAACGCAAGCCGATTTTCGCTGCCGCGTCCCATGCTCAATCGCGACAATCTGGACTTCAGCTTCTCGGGACTGAAGACCGCGGTTCTATATACTCTGCGCCGGCAACCGACTCCGGATCAACAACTGCGGCAAGACCTCGCCGCCGCCATCGAGGCCAGCATTGGTGATGTGTTGGCACAGAAAAGCGTGCGCGCATGTCGCCGCGAAGGCATTGCCCGCTTGGTCATCGCCGGCGGCGTGGCCGCCAATCGTTATCTTCGCCGCCGCCTTGCAACCCTGGCCGAAGCGCAGGGGATTACCCTCTATCTACCCGAACCCCGTCATTGCACGGACAATGCCGCAATGATCGCCTTTGCCGCCAGCTGCCGTCTCAAGGCTGGCCTGCCCGCGCCCAGCGAATGGGATGCCATGCCCCGCCTTCCGCTGGCCAATCGCAACTAACCCAACATCCCCGCTCGCGCATCCGGCACCGCGCGAGGGGGCGTTCGCGGCCGCAGACACGCGGGATCCCGGCGCAAGCGTTCAAGCGCGGCATCCATACCCGCCCGGTACGCCTTGGGCATGGACCGGGCACGCATGCGCAAAAAGGCCATCGCGGCGCGACACCCTTGTTCTTGTCGAATCAATTTCGCCGCAAAACCGGCCGCCAGCGACGCCGTATCCGGCTTTCCCGCGGCAAGCCGCGCCAGACGGATCGCGCGCGCGTTATCATGCAATTCATGCCAGGCAAGAAAACTGGCCACGAGGAGATACTCGCCACTGTCGAGCCAATGCGCATGGCGCTCGATCATGGCGACGGCATCATCGGTAAAACCGGGTTCGTAGGCCAACAACCCTTCGGTGAGACGATAGGCATCGTGAAAGCGGGGATCCAGCGCCAATGCGCGATGCAGCTGATAGGACAACGCGCGCCACCAACGCGCACGCGCAACACCCCCCGTTGTCTTGCCTTCATGGTAGAGATTGAACACCTCCAGTACCGCGAGATCGGCCACCAACCCCGGCACCGGCCCCGCCATGATCCGGTGCCATATGGCGTGGGAAGGCCGCCACGCCATTTCCTTGGGGGGGGGCTGATGGAATTGTCGCGCCTCGCGCACGAGCGCATGCCCCCAGCCGACGAGCACCATACAAGCGCCGAGCAGAACCATCCGCAGCCATCCCTTCATCCCAAATCCCGCCGCGCGAAAACAAGCATGGCCAGCAACAGCCCGCTCACCGCATATGCTAAATGCTCGACCATATATGGCAGTAGCAAATGCAACTCGGGCCACTGCCCATGCGCTACCTCGAGCGCCAAACGCGCGCTGCTCAAATCCGGCACCACGAAATCAAGTGCACGAATCAGCTGCGCGATCCAGGGGCTCGTTTTCGCCGCCACCTCGGCTTGACGCAAGGCCTGCAGCACGGGCGGAATCGCCCAGCTCAGCAACCATCCCCCCAACAGAAACACCAGCGCCTCGGCAGCGCCCGAACTGGCGCAAGCAATGAAATAAAAAAGTCCAAGCAATGCCACATAGGGCAACACCAGCAGCATTCCGCCGACCAACATATGCGCACCATGAAGGGTGGATGCGTAGGCAGGCCACAGGTGCGCGGCCAACTGGCCGGCCATCCATGCCATGACCAAAAACAAACACAATAAGGGCAGCAAGGCTAGAACCGTGCCGAGAAAGCGTGCGACCAGATAGGCCGCACGGGACAAAGGCATGGTCAGCCAGAGATGGCACAGACGCTGGTCGAGATCGCGACTCAACAAGGGAGACGCCAGGAAAAACACGAAGCAACTCAACAGCACATGCTCGATCGCAAACAGCATGTCGACCAGCACCTTACCGAGATCGAGCAAAAACAACGCCGTGGGAATCAGCAAGAGCCAGGGAAACAACATCGCGGCCACAACGAGCAGTAAATAAGCGCGCTGCCAGGCAAGCTCGCGCAGGCTCAAGCGAATCAAGGCCCAAACACCCGTCATTGCCAACTCGCCAGCTTGCGCTCGAGCGCCTCCGCCTCAGCAAGCGAGTGCTCGCTCAGGCGCACCTCTTCGCGAATGCGCCCGCCCGAAATCAACAGCACGCGGTCGCACAAGCGCACCATGTCCGGCACGATGTGGCTGCTCATCAGGATAGCCGCGCCGTTGTGCCGTTGCCGTTGCAACAATCCCAACACTTCGGCGCGTCCAAGAGCATCCAGCCCGCTCATCGGCTCATCCAGCAATAGGGGGCGGTCACGCTGTTCGCCGCACAGGCACCAAGCAACCAATACCCGCTGCCGCATCCCCTTGGAACAGTGGCGAATCGCCTTGCCCCAATAGCGCCGCGCCAGCCCCGCCTCGTGCAGCGCATGCTCGGCGCAACGCGGCGACCACCCCCTGGCGCGGCACAGGCAACGCAATATATCCAATGGCGTGAGCGACTCGGGCAATTGCAGTTGCTCCGGCAGATAGGATGGATGCGCGCGCAAACGCGCCTGTCCCTCATCGGCGCGCAACAAGCCCAGCAGACACTTGATCAACGTACTTTTGCCCGCGCCATTGGCCCCGAGCAGGCCAACCGCTTCGCCCGCGCGCACCGTAAACGTCGCATGGCGCAGCGCCCAATGCCGCCCATAGGCCTTGCCCAACCCTTGCACATGGATCACATCAGCCATGCTAGCGCCGCACCCCCAAAAACAAAACGGGCGCGCCTCGGGCGCGCCCGTATATTCCTCCGCAATCGTTTACGGAACCGTTGGCACATCAGAGGACTTCAACTGCGAACCCTTTGTGCCGGTTTTGCTCGTGACCGTCGGCGCATCGCTGGTCGCGGTATAGATCTTGTCGCCCGAGGTATGCTTTGTTGCCGCAGCGTAGGTCTGATTGTTGGTTCCAGCGTCCGAAGCAAAATAGACATTGCTGGACGTCGTCAA
>RFFT01000088.1 GCA_003696795.1 Zetaproteobacteria bacterium
GATGCCAAGGATTATGCGCGGTTGCTCGATGTGGGGGGCGAAATCGTCGAGATGGATGTGTTGCGCGAGGCGGGCAGAGCGTTTTTCGAGCAGGCGCTTGACGTATGGCGCACCACGCCAGACTGGGGCGGGTGGACGAGCGCCTTGCGGCAAGCCACGGGGCGCAAGGGGCGGGCATTGTTTCTGCCGCTTAGGCTGGCGCTGACCGGCAGGACGCATGGCCCGGAAATGCGCGCGGTGGTCGCCTTCCTCGGCAAGGACGGTGTAGCATGCAGGCTGCGGGATGTCTTGGAGCGATTGGAGCAATGAGCTTGTATGTCTATAACAGCATGACGCGTCGCAAGGAGCGATTTGAGCCGCTGCAGCCGGGCAGTGTCGGCATGTACGTATGCGGCGTCACCGTGTACGATTATTGCCATATCGGTCATGCGCGGGTCATGGTCGTCTTTGATACGATTTACCGCTGGTTGCGGGCGCTGGGCTATCGGGTGCGCTATGTGCGCAATTTTACCGATGTGGATGACAAGATCATTCGACGCGCCGCTGAACGCAGTATTTCCACCGAACAATTGACTGAGGAGATGATTCACGCCTTTCATGAGGATGCGGATGCGCTGGGATGCCTGCGTCCCGATGCGGAGCCGCGCGCGACCGCGCACATGGCGGATATGATCGCGATGATCCAGTCCTTGGTCGAGAGCGGGTACGCTTATGTGGCGGAATCGGGCGATGTGTTGTTTCGCGTGCGCAGTTTCAAGGAATATGGGCGGCTCAGTGGCAAGAATATCGATGAGCTGGAGGCCGGCATTCGGGTGGCGGTGGATGAGCGGAAGGAGGATCCGCTGGATTTCGTGCTGTGGAAGCAGGCCAAGGTCGGCGAGCCGGCGTGGGATTCGCCGTGGGGCAAGGGGCGGCCCGGCTGGCATATCGAATGCTCGGCGATGAGTTGCAAACATCTGGGGGAAACATTCGATATTCATGGCGGCGGCATGGATCTGAAGTTTCCGCACCATGAGAACGAAATCGCGCAGGCGCGCGCGGCGAACGGGGGCGGGTTTGCGCGATATTGGCTGCATAATGGTTTTGTGAATATCAATGCGGAAAAGATGTCCAAGTCGCTGGGCAATTTCTTCACCATTCGCGAGGTGACCGCCCGCTTCGATCCGGAAGTGTTGCGCATGTTCATGCTGATGACGCACTATCGTTCGCCGTTGGATTTTTCCGATGCGGCACTTGAGGCGGCCGAACATGCGCTGGACCGGTTGTACGAGACGCGCCGCCGCTTGCCCGAGCATGCGCAGCAGGGCGCATTGCCCCAGAGATTCATCGATGCGATGAATGACGATTTCAATACGCCCGAGGCACTTGCCGTGCTGTTTGACCATGCGCGGCAGATCAACAAGGCACTTGATGTCGGGCGGGAGGTGTCCTCGATGGCTGGCGCTTTCGAGGCTATGGCTGACTTGCTCGGTGTGGCGCGCAAGGATCCCGAGGTATGGTTCCAGCGCGGCACGGAGGATGTGGCGCGGATCGAGGCGCTGATCGCCGAGCGCGACGAGGCGCGGAAACGGCGCGACTTCGCGCGTGCCGATGCGATTCGCGCGCAGCTTGCGGCGGATGGCATCGTGCTGGAGGATGGGCC
This sequence comes from Zetaproteobacteria bacterium, assembly GCA_003696795.1. Lineage (GTDB taxonomy): Bacteria > Pseudomonadota > Zetaproteobacteria > Mariprofundales > Mariprofundaceae > J005. Next base: position 1,643 of record RFFT01000088.1, read on the forward strand.
TGCGGGCACGAGTTGGAAACGGGCGTAAGCGGAGGGCAGGCATGAACAAGCGCAAAAGCGCCAACGTGGTCTGGCATCAGGGACAAGTCACGCGCGCGATGCGCGAGAGGCTCAATGGGCACAAGGGCGCGTTGCTCTGGTTCACCGGGCTCTCTGGCGCCGGCAAGTCCACGCTGGCGCATGCGGTCGAGGCGAAGTTGCATGCGATGGGTTGCCACACCTATGTGATCGACGGAGACAACGTGCGCCACGGGCTGTGCGGCGATCTCGGCTTTTCGGATGCCGATCGCGAGGAGAACATCCGTCGCATCGGTGAGGTTGCCCATTTGTTCGTCGAGGCCGGCATGCTTACCTTGACCGCATTCATCTCGCCGTTTCGTCGGGATCGCGCGTGCGTGCGGGCGATCAATGGCGCGGACTTCATCGAGGTGTTTTGCGATACGCCGCTTGAGGTCTGTGAGGCGCGGGACGTGAAGGGGCTCTACAAGAAGGCGCGCGCCGGCGAAATCCCCGACTTCACCGGTATATCCTCACCCTATGAGGCGCCCGAGTCGCCGGAGCTTAGAGTGGATACGGGCTCGATGAGCTTGGATGCCTGTGTTGTGCAGGTGATCGATTATCTGGCGGAGCGCGGGATTGTGAGGCGATAACCATGTGCAAGAGGTGCTGGCCTGCTGCATTCAAGTCGATTACGATTACTCACATGGCTTCCAGGCTCGCGTTTGTTCGAAACGTGCTGTTGCTGTGTGGTTTGATCTGTCCGTCCCTGGTGATAGCGGGAACGGCAAGCACCTTGCTTGGTCCCGTGTTGCCGGCTTCGGTGCCGCCAATTACACCTTCTACTCTGAACAATCCACAAGGTGTGGCCAGGGACGCGCTGGGCAATGTATATATTGCGGATACCGGTAATCACCGTGTGCTGAAATTGGATGTGAATCTCGTGGTGTCGGTGTTGGCGGGCACCGGTGTGGCGGGATTTGTTGGTGATGGCGGTCCGGCGAAGATGGCCCAGTTGAACACACCTGTCGATGTGGAAGTGGACACTCTTGGTAACGTCTATATTGCCGATTCGTTGAATCATCGTATTCGAAAGGTCGATGTGCTGACCGGTCTGATCACGACAGTGGCTGGCTCGGGTGTCACAACGTTTCCTGTAGGCGATGGTGGCCCGGCGACGGCGGCGACGCTGAATACTCCTAAGGGCCTGGATGTGGACGCCGGTGGGAACCTTTTCATTGCCGATACCTTGCATCATCTGGTTCGCAAGGTGGACACGGCCGGTGTGATCAGCACTGTGGCGGGAACCGGAGTTGCTGGATTTTCCGGCGATACGGGTTTGGCAACAGCCGCCCAGTTGAACACACCGCGCGATGTGGCGGTGGGATCAGGGGGTGTTTTGTACATTTCCGATCAGTTGAACCATCGTATCCGCGAAGTTTCGTCCAATGGTGTGATTATGACGTTTGCCGGCACTGGCGTGCCCGGACCATTGGGCAATGGCGGCGATGCAACGCTGGCTCAGTTGAATCAACCTGCCGGGATCGAAGTGGATGCCGATGGCCGCGTGTATGTTGCGGATACTTTGAATCACCAGATCCGAATGATCGATACCCATAGCGTCATCATTGGGTTGATGGGGATTTCCGCCACCCCCACCGCGTTGCCGGCTACTCCGCTGGGCGATCTCTTGCCTTCCAAACAGGCGAGCTTGCATCTTCCAAACGATGTAGTGGACACGGCTGCGGGTGAGTTGATCGTGGCGGATCAAATCAATAACCGAATTCGTTTGGTGTCGGGCGGCGATACGGATTGGGATGATGTGCCCGACGTCAATGACGCCTTTCCCTTGGATGCTTCGGCCTCTGTCGATGGGGATGGGGATGGAGCGCCGGATGCATGGAATGCCAATGCATCCTTGATGCAAATTGGCGCATCCAGTCTGAAACTCGACCAGTTTCCGACCGATCCGCTACGGCAGACGGTTGCTTGGGAGGCTCCGTTCGGGGTGAATCTGGCGGGCGGCGAATTCGCCCCGAACGTGATCCCGGGAGTTTATGGCGTCGATTATATCTATCCGAATGCAACGGAGCTCGATTATTATCGTTCCAAAGGGTTCACCTATCTTCGTTTACCCATCCTGTGGGAGCGCTTGCAGCCGGCCCTGCTGGGGCCGCTGAGCACAGCCGAACTTGCGCGCATCGATGCTGTCGTGTCCGAAGTTCGGACGCGCGGAATGAAGTTGATCATCGAGTTGCATAACTTTGCGCGGTATCGCGGTGTGATCGTGACCGGCCCCCAGTTAGCGGATGTCTGGGGGAAGCTGGCGGCGCATTACGCCAACGAGAGCGCCATTTATGGCTATGATCTAATGAACGAGCCAAATGGGCCGTGGCCAGTGGGCAGCAGTTGGCAGGTTGTGGCGCAGGCTGCGGTGGACGCGATTCGCGCTGTGGATCAGGTGCATGCGGTCATCGTGGCAGGCGATGGTTTCAGCACGGCATTTCATTGGGAACTCTATAATAACACACTGACCATTACGGATCCGGCCGGCAATCTTATTTTCGAGGCCCACCAGTATTTCGATGCCGATTCGTCTGGGCGTTATTTGGGGGCCAATGGGCTGAGATATCACCAGACTTATCAGAGCGCGCATGGCTCGAGGACTTATCAGGATGTAATTGCCGAGCGGTTGTATGTGTTTGTCGGGTGGCTCAAAAAGCATGGCTATCGTGGTATACTCGGCGAGTTTGGTGTGCCAGCCAATCCGGGCCTTGACCCGGCTTGGGTTAACCTGCTGCCGCCAATGCTTAACTATTTGCAGGCGGAGAATGTCGGTTGGCTTTATTGGTCGGGAGGGCCGTGGTGGGGCACGGATGCTTTGAGTATCGAGCCTGCAAATCTGATCAACGGTCCTGATCGTCCGCAGATGAGCGTCATGTTGCCATTGATGGACAGTGATAAGGATGGCGTCAGCAACGATCAAGATGCATTCCCGAGCGATTTCGTGGCTTGGTTGGACGCCGATGGCGACAAGCATCCGGATGCATGGAATCCAGCGGCGACAGCGGCACAGATCGCGGCATCCGGATTGATTCTGGATGAGTTCCCGAACGATCCCACTCGTTGGCATGTCTCCCCGACAGCCAACAACGATTTTGCGACGACGGTGAGCGGTCGGCCCGTGCTCATCCATGTTCTGTCCAACGATCTCGATCCGGATCCATTGGATCCGATCTCTTTGCTGTCAGCGGATCCCGCCAGCCAGCAAGGGGGAACGGTCACCGTAGATACGGTGAACGGTACCGTGACTTATACGCCGCCGGCGAACTTTACCGGTACTGACTCTTTTTTATACACGATCCAGGATCTGAAACAGGCGAAGGCTACAGCGACGGTTACGGTCACCGTGGAGCTGGACAGCGATGGCGATGGCGTGCCGGATTCGCGGGATGCCTTTCCATTCGATCCAGCCGCTTCATTGGATTCGGATGGTGATGGGCATCCAGATAAATGGAATGCGAATGCGACCACAGCCCAGATACAGGCATCACAATTGACTCTGGATGCTTTCCCGTTCGATCCGGCAGCCTTCCTGGATTCGGATGGCGATGGTCATCCAGACGCATGGAATCCGAATGCAACGCAGGCCCAGATCGCGGCTTCCAAGTTGACCTTGGATGCATTTCCGAACAATCCATCGCTTTGGATTCGTCCCGTGCGACCAATGGACGATGTCGTGGCTGTGTTTAACACAGGGTTGAAGGTGTATTTCGATGCCAATACATGGCAGATCATCGATCCTGGCAAGCCGCGCCAAGTGCTGACGGGAGATCTCGATGGCAATGGCCTTGCAGACGTGATTGCGGATTTTGCAGTCCCCCTTGGCTTACGTGTGTATTCCAACAATGGGAATTGGATCAACTTGAATCGCGTTGGGGCTGTGGCTATGACTACGGGCGACCTCGATGGCAATGGGGCGGATGAGCTGATCGTTGATTTCGGACTTCCAGGCGGTATTGAGGTGTATCGTAACGGAGCTTGGGTAGCACTGGGCGTAGCGGGGGCGCAGAGAATGACCACGGGGGATTTGAATGGCGATGGACGGGACGAATTGATCGTCGACTTTGGCCCGGGTCAGGGGTTGCGCGTCTATCGCAGTCCGGGTGTCTGGCAGGATCTGGCGCCGCATAGCGCGGGAGCACTGTTGGTTGCGGATATGGATGGTGATGGGCGAGGTGAGTTGATTGCGGATTTCGGCCCGGGTCTTGGCGTATGGTATCGACAAGGCCGGGAGGGATGGCAAAGATTGACTCGTTTGTCCATTGCTCATCTTGCGACTTTTGATATGGATGGCAATGGCAAGGCGGATCTGGTGCTGGATTTCGGTGCTGCCAAGGGGATTTGGTTGTATCTCAATGGCTTAAATTGGCGGCAGGTCAGCACGCAGACGGGGAACTGGATAGTGACGGGTGATCTCGACGGCGATGGCAGCGGAGACCTTGTCGTGGATCAAGGTGCAGGTGGTATTAGCGTCTTTTATCATGGTTCATTGTGGGGGAAGATTGCGCAAAGTGCGTCGCAAGGGTTGGCAGTGGGGAATATCAATGGCTTGTGATGGGCGATGGGGTGTCGTTCGCTCACGGCGCACAGTGCTTTTTGGGCTGGTCGCGATGTTGTTTGCCGGTTGTGGTGGCGGTGGCGGAGCTGGAGGCGCGACACAGCAGCCTGCCCTGTCCGTGCTGGGGGGACAGGTTGTAGAGGGTGATATCGGCCAAGTTTCACTCGTTTTTACGGTGCAACTGGATACGGCGAGTCAAAAGGATGTCAGTGTGCAATTCGCAACACAAGATGATAGCGCAAGGGTGGCGGATGGAGATTACCAAGTCGTCTCAGGTGTGTTGACGATTCCCGCTGGCACGTTGCAGGCGACTGTGAACGTGAGGATCAATGGCGACGATGTGCCCGAGGTCGATGAACGGTTTCTTCTTCAGCTATCCAACCCGACTAATGCCACGTTGGCTACTGCCAGTGCCTATGGCGTGATTCGCAATGACGATTGGCGCAGCGCGGTTAGCTATTCCTATGATACATCCGGCAATAAGATTCGACAGACCGAATATGAATCGGCTGGCCCGGATGGTCGATGGGGGACAGCCGATGATGCAATCTCTCGCTATCATACGTACAGCTACGATGCGCTCGGGCATCGCACGCAGGATGTTGCTTACTGGGGAGATGGGGCAGATCAGACCTGGTTGACGGGTGACGATGTGATCGCGTGGTATGAGCAGTACATATATAACCCGTCGGGCCTTTGTACGGAACGTCGGTGGTATCAGTCCTCCGGGCCGGATGGTCAATGGTTTACGACAGATGATATTATGCAGGGACGAACGAGTTATCGTTACGATGCTTTTGGTCAAGTGCTTCAGCGTGTCGATTACGTAGGAGCTGGAGCAGACGGAATTTGGGGAACACAAGACGATGTCATCGGGCGGTATGAGCAATTTTCCTACAATGCTGCAGGCCAGCGAGTTCAGTGGGTTTCGTATTCTGACCCAGGGGCGGATGGGAAATGGTTTACTACGGACGACCGAGTATGGTGGTGGTATCGCTATCGTTATGATGGGGCCGGGCGTTTGGCTGATAGGGACGATGTCGATGGCCCGGGCGTTGATGGGCGCTGGGGAACGGCGGACGATGTGATTGGTCAGTATCTTGCCTATACTTATGATCCTGCTGGTAATTCGGATCGAATCGTACGCTATGATGATGCAGGTGGTGATGGTGTATGGTTCACCACTGACGACCGCATTGCTAGCTATACTGTACAGTCCTTTGACGCTGCGGCGCATCTGACTGAAACCGCTAGTTTCTCGGCCGCTGGGGTCGATTCCATTTGGTTTAGCGCGGATGACAAGGTGCACGCATTTGAACGGCGTGAATGGTCAGGCGGTGCATTGCAGCGCGTTCTCGCTTGGTGAACCATCAACTTCTATTTCTCTTTTCGTTTACTAGCTGGATGTAGGGGTTCTTGTGTATGACCGCTATCCGCATAAGCTTTGCGTCATGAAGGGCATCATTCTCGCGGGCGGATCGGGCACAAGGCTGCATCCGCTGACATTGGCGGTGAGCAAGCAGCTGATGCCCGTGTACGACAAGCCGATGATCTACTATCCACTGTCCACGCTGATGCTGGCCGGCATCCGGGAAATACTGGTGATTTCCACGCCGCGGGACGTGCCGTTGTTCCAGCGTTTGCTCGGTGATGGCCGGCAGTGGGGTGTGTCCATCGAGTATGCCATGCAACCGAGTCCGGACGGGCTGGCGCAGGCGTTTTTGATCGGTGAGCGGTTCATTGGTACGGGCGCGTGCTGTCTGGTGTTGGGAGATAATATTTTTTATGGTCATGGGTTGGTGGGACAATTGCGTCGCTCGGTTGACCGTGTTGAGCGACAGGGAGGCGCGACGATCTTTGCCTATCATGTCCATGATCCAGAACGCTATGGCGTGGTTGAGTTTGACGCGGATGGGCAAGCACTGACCATTGAGGAAAAGCCAGCGCGGCCAAGATCCCATTATGCGGTGACAGGCTTATATTTCTATGACAACGACGTTGTGCGGATTGCCAAGGATTTAACTCCGTCCTCCCGTGGGGAGCTGGAAATCACAGATGTCAATCTCGCTTACCTGGCGCAAGGGAACCTGTTTGTCGAGCGTTTGGGGCGTGGAGCTGCTTGGCTTGATACCGGCACCCATGCTTCGTTGTTGGATGCTGGACGTTATGTCGAGATTATTGAGCAACGGCAGGGTATGAAGATTGCTTGTCCGGAGGAGATTGCCTGGGAGATGGGGTATATCACCGACGAGCAGCTTGAGGCGCTTGCTAGGCCATTGCTGAAGAACGGCTATGGGCA
>RFFT01000089.1 GCA_003696795.1 Zetaproteobacteria bacterium
CATGAAGGGCCTGTTGAATGGAATCTCAACTGCGCTCAATGGAAGTCACCTGGGCACGTAATACAAATAGACAATGTCACCGCGCAAGCGCCAGGTTTTGATCAAGCGGCCAAAATGCGATGGGCGCTGCGCCAACACATAGACGCCGCGTTGACCTCGATACCAGAGAACGGGATCACGCTGACGCCATGCATCGATATATGCCGCGATGCTATAACCATCCGGCACCTCGTTGCGCGTATACAACGGTGCATCACCGATCTGGGCCAACACTTCATGCGCCACGGCCTTGATATCGTTGCCGGGCCACCAATCCTTCAACGCGGGCAAAATGAACAGGCTGTAGGGCAGCTTGACCATAATCACAACCAGCATCAGCGTCATTGCCTGCCGCAGACGGGTTCGATCCAACTGCAGCAACAAGGCGGTCAACAACAGGGCGACAGGCCCATAGAGCGGCACTAGATAGCGTGGACTGGTACCCGAAGGAAACCAAACCGGCACAAAGCAGACAAAGATCATCCAGGCCAATGTCCTCTCGGCCTCACCCATGCGCCAGCGTTGCCGCTTACGCAACCACAAATAGAGCAAAAAAAGACTGATCGGCAACGCGCGGAACAGCAATACCGCCGGCTGACCGACCACATGCTTGATCAATCCCTGCCAGCCGCCACCGACAAGCGCCCGAGGAATATCCCACAAAAGAGTCTGACTGATGCTGCCGGTGCTCGCGGCGCTCTGGGTCACATGCTGAAACGCGAATGGCACGAACAAGGCCACCGCACCAGAAAGCAGAAATGTCCATGAACGCAACATATCGAAGCGATGCAATCGCTTCATCAAAACCAATCCCGCCAACCCAAAAAAAGCGAAAGCGGTAATGTTTTTGGTCAGAAACGCCAGATCGATCGAGAGCAGGGCCACCAACCACCAACCCATCCGCCGCTCGGCCAATGCGCGCCAGAGCGCGGCGATGGCTCCGAAGATGAACATCGCAAACAGCGCATCGACGTGCCCCAACCAGCCATACCAGAACGCAACCTCGCCCATACTCAAATACACTGCCGCAGCCAACCAAGGCGCATACTTGTGCTGCGGAAACAACCAACGCGCCGTTCCCGCGGCCACCAATGCGCTTATGGCGCTTGCCAACACGGAAACAAGCCTGATTGCGACATCCAAATGCGCCCAGCCCAACACCCTGGCCAAAGGTATGGCCAGCCAGTGGAACAACACCCCATGCGGCCATTCACGCCCGTACAGCGTAGTCATGAAATAAGAGCTGGAGTGGAACATCTCATACGTCTTGATCGCGTAGATCGATTCCTCTCCGACATACTGCATGACACCGATCGGTAGTGGCGAAAAGAGCACCGCGAGCAGCACAATCGAGCGCAACCGAGAATGTGTGGAGTTCATACCCGCATCCTATGACACCAAGCGATGATAGACATCTTTCGCGTCCGCAAAACGGAATCCCAACTGGGCGTACACGTTCAACACCGGCAAATTGGCGGCGGAAATCGAGCTGCGCACGACTTCAACCCCTTGTTCAAACAAATGCGCGCAAACCGCTGACCAGAAATACTTGGCCAAGCCGCGGCCCCGCCATTCCCTGGCCAAGGCATGTAGCGTTAGGTGACCACCCCGACAGGCAATGAAGCCCGCCAACGCGCGCTCAAAATAAAGGCCAAAGACTTCGCCTTCATCAAACATCTGCTCCAACCAGCGCTGATAACGCAGGTCGGCGGCTTGGGACGGTATGTTGAAATCGCGATGGAAACGGCCATGCAGAAAACTTTGCTCACACAAAGGCGCAAGCTCCTCCAAAGTCACCTGCTTTCCAAAACGACAACGCGTATGGCGAAAATGAACCAGGCGATCCGCCGTACAATGAGGCTCGATCAAGGTATCCACGTAATAGAAGCCGTGTTGATGCAATCTCGCCTTGCTGCCGCTCAATGGATCGACCTTGATTGTATAATGCCCAGGGTGTTTCGTCGCGAAATGAAGCGCTTCGTTGTCCGGGCGGACGATCTCATAGCAGGGAAGACCGAACACCTCGGTATCCCAAGGAACGAAACGGACGGAATCAGGATGCATCGTGCTCAAACGTCGTTCTGTGTACAACGTATAGCGGTCGCCTTTTCACCTCATCGAACGTCTTGCCAAGATAGATGCCGATAATCCCCAGGTTGGCGATAATGATGCCGCCCAAAAAATACAGCGACACGATCAGGCTACTCCAACCCATAACCGGCACATCATACAAAGAGGCATAGACAAGCAGTGAAATGCCGGCCATCAGCGCAATGGCCGCGATACCAAACCCAAGCTTGATGAAAATACGTAAAGGCTTATCCGAATAGGCAATAATCGTATCCGTTGCAAGCCGTAGCAGCTTGGCAAACGTATAGGTTGAGCGCCCGGCAAGCCGCTCGCCATGCTCAGCCTCGATACTTGCGGTGGGAAACCCAAGCCATTCGACCATCCCGGGAAGAAAGCGCAGACTCTCTCGCATTTGGCGACAATGCTCGACCACCCGGGCAGACATAATTCGAAAATTCCCGACACTGGGGTCGTAGCGCATGTCGGTCAGGTAATTGAATAGGCGGTAAAACAGCGCCGATGAAAGCTTTTTTCGGGCACGATCCTTGCGGTTCATGCGCCGAACCACGACAACATCATACCCTTCCATCGCCTTCGCGTACAATCTGGGGATTTCTTCCGGGCGATCCTGCAAGTCGCAATCCATCACCACCACCCAGTCTCCCGAGCAATAATCAAGCCCGGCCGTGATGCCATGATGCTGGCCGAAATTGCGCGCAAACTTGATACCCTTGATGCGGGCGTCTTGCCGCGCCAGCTGTTGAATAACGGCCCATGAATCGTCGCCTCCGCAATCCTCAACCAGCAAACATTCAAAATCCGTGGTGATTTGCTCGAGCGACATGCGCAGCCTGCGATACAGTTCCGGCAAACAATCCGCCGCCTGATATACTGGGATGACAACCGAAAGATGCGCCATGAGGCAAATATATCATCCGCGTGGGCATAGACCAGAATCAGGAGGAGCGTACAACCTCTCGCTGCTTGAACACCCGTGCCGGCACACCAGCAGCTACTGAATAGGGAGGGATGTCCCGCGTGACAACGCTACCCGCACCGATCACTGCACCCTCACCGATCCTCACCCCCTGCAAGATTACGCTCCCAGCGCCGATCCAGCAATGATCCTCAATTGTAATATCCCCCGCAGTATCGGGCAGGGATAAATGGCGGTAATCGTGCCCCGCCGCATACAGCCGCACATACGGCGCCATGGCCACATGATCGCCAATGCGAATTCTCGAACGCAAATCCGATGAGGTAATGAACTCGCAGCCTCGGTTGATCGAGACATGATTGCCGATCTCGATATCGCGCGGATAACGAAAATATACCCCATAGTCGATCAACACCCCACGTCCCATACGCCCCAACAGCGCACGAAAAGCCAGCCACCGAACTGGATGAGGCAATAGATTGAGCAGACCGAAGAACAAGTTTGAGGCATAGGAATAGGAGAGAAATGCGTGGCGAAAAGCATGCCGCTTCAGCATCGAAATGGACTTACCAAGCATGGTGGATATGCTAGCATGTCAAGCATGTTCCATACAAAGCCGTGTGCCCATGACACTTGACCGCTACATACTCCGCTTATGGCTCGGTCCCTTTCTTGGCGGCATGGCCATTGTATTGGGCACCCTGTTGCTGGGACGGGCCTTGCGCCTGATCGCGGAATTTGGCGATGTACATCAAGCTTGGTCCTTGGTTGGGGAGCTGTTGACGACGGCTTTGCCCTACTTGTTCATCCTGACCATCCCCATGGCGTTCTTCCTGTCCATGCAGAACACGATTACAACCTTGCAACAAAACAGCGAGATGGATGCGCTCCGCGCATCTGGCCTATCATACTTCCGCATCTTCAGAATGCTGTTTATCGTGGCGGTAGGGCTTTTTTTGTTGCTGACATGGACCGCCATGCAATGGATGCCTCAGAGTGAACTCAACGCCAACAACCTGATGGTCAAGATTTATCAGCTCAAAGGGGGGGTGACATTTGCCCCGAAACGCTTTTCTCAAAGCCAGCACGCCGTCACAGTATATGTCGAAGGAGAAAGGAAGAACAACCACTATCAAGGCATCATGCTTGAAGACCGGCGTCAGGCCATACCCGTTTTTTACCTTGCCGAAGAGGGCGTTTTTCGCTCGACCGGCATGCAACTGATGCTCCTGCTTCGTCACGGCACGCGGCTGGAGGGGCGCGGAAAAAACCAGCGC